>JAJPJA010000081.1 GCA_021324455.1 Pseudomonadota bacterium
AACAACTCCCAGTTGTAGACCGAGTACGGCGCGCTGCGGCTGAAATCGATGATCTCGCCGTCTTCGCCCCAGTGCACGCGCCCGGGCACGGGATTGTAGGTGTTCTGGAAGCTGAAATTGTCGCTGTGGGAAGGATCCACGGTGGCGGGCGAAGCCTGGAGCGCGGGCCGGTAGAGCGAGGGCAGTCCGCCGTTGAAGATCTCGTGCCAGAACAGGTTCGTGTAGGGGTGATAGAAACGATGAAAGGTGTAGCGAATCTGGAACGGTATCTGGCCTGGGTTCGAGGGCGGCACCGGACGCCATTGGCTGCCGTACTCATACCAGCGCACCGCCTCGACGAAGTAGGCGCGTTTCTGATCCGTATAGACGAAGTCGTTGCCAGGGTCGAATTGCAGATCGGTGGCCGGCCCGATCGCCGCGTACGGCGCCTGCGCCGTCCACAGCAGCGGTCCGGCGTTCTGCTCGTAAGGGCTGACCGTGGTGGTGAAGTTGAGCGGGATCGCGGTGGAGGAGCCCGGCGCGATCGGCTGCGTGACCAGCGCTCCGGTCTTGGGCACCAGCACGGCGTCGTGATTGAGGTCGGTGTCCGGGCCCGAGAGTAGGGTAAGCTGCTCGGCCTCGTGTCCATAATGCGCCTGGGCGTAGCTCAGATAATTGCCGATGAAGAGGCCCTGCAGGATAACCGGCAGGCTGCGCATCTGGAGCGCCTCGAAGCGCCCATCGAATACGGCGCGTCCGATCTGCTCGGCCGTGCTCTGCATGGTGACGTCGAGCTTGAGACTGCCCGCATAGCCGGGGCCCCACACGTCCCATTGGATCCAGAACGAGGTGTAGCCCATGAGGCTGTCGAAATTCTGCGCCAGGTATTGGAAAACGCCGCTTACCACCTGTTGACTGATCTCCGACTCCGAGGGCGACTGCCCCTGCGTCCAGGTGATGCTTTCACCGTAGCTGTAGTTGTAGGCCTTGTAGCGAAAGACTTCGATCCACAGGTCGGTGCGGTTGACGTTGGCCGGCAGGTTGACCTTGATGCTGTACAAGGCTTCGATCGCGCGCTGGGTCGTGTCGGCGCGCGGGTCGAGCAGGATGAAAGGCGCGTCGTACAGCGTGCCTCCCGCATGGGCCGCCGCCGTCCACTTGTTGTTGCGGTAGGAGCTGGTGCCGACCCGGATCTCGACGTGGCGCGCGGGCGGAGCATTGGTCGACGCACTGGAGCTGCCCTGGGCCGCGGGCACCTTCTGCTGCGGTTCGTTGGCGACCACCACCTCGATCCAGAAGATGTAGAGGCAGCGCCGGTGCACCACCGGCACCACCTGATGCGACTTGATGTTGAGCGGGATCTTCACCCACGGGGTCCACGCGTTGTTGGAAAACGTCCGATGGTAGTAAGTGGGCGGGTCGGAGTGCGTGCGCGCGATTACGTGGGTGGCCGCCGTCACCGGATCCTGGCACATGCCGCAGACCCGCAGGTGCGCGACCTGATCGAGCCGGTCGATGTAGTTCAACACCACCGGTTCGAGCCCCGCGGCGGTGCCGTTGGTCTGCCTCGCCTCCTGAATCAGGGTGTCGAAAATTTCCGACCGGTTGGGACGATCCGCTTCCACCAGCCAGTTCTCGGGCCACAGGAAGATCTCGCGGTCCGCCTGCCACAGGCGGTAGCGCTGCATCCAGGTCCAGTCGTTCCAGCCGTCGTCCTGGGTGGTATCGACCGCCACAGCCGGCTCCAGGTTCATCAGGCAGCGCTCGACGAACAGCTGCACGGTCGCATAAGCCTGCACCACGCGCGACGTGCTCATGCACGACGACATCTGGGTGTCGATGAGGAAGTAGTCGAACAGGCTGTTGCTGTCCGTGCCCCAGGGCATCGGGGTCCAGGGCACGGTTGCGGTGTTGCGCTGGGAGGTGAGATACGCGACCAGCGCGTCGCGCCGGTCCTGGCGCAGCGGATCGTTGAGCGACTGCACCACCGTCAGCCATGCGCCAGTGGAGGTGGCGCCCTTGATCGCGGCCAGCGCCGCCACGGCGGCCAGCGTCATCGGGCTCGCCTCCGCGCTCCACAAGCTCAGCGCCGGGCCGCTGCCGTTGGTGGCGGTCGACATGTGGAGCAGGGTGCGCAGCCGGTTGTAGGTGGCGAGGTTGGTCCAGTCGCCGGCGGCCAGCGAGATGCCGATGCTCGCCGCCAGCGAGGTGATGTCGGCGGGCAGCGCGCCGCTGATTGCCGCGAACGCCGCCTGCGCCGCGGCGGCGGTGGCGACGGCGCCCGTCGCCACCGCCGATAGCAGGCCGGTAAGGCTCGTCACCGGGGGCGGCGGCGAGAGCGTGGTATTGAGCAGCGCGGTAAACGTTCGGTTGAGCTGCACCAGCAGTACCGTCGCCAGCAACTGGTCGATGCTCTGGTTGGCCTGCCCGGCAAGCACCGGAAGGTTGGCGAAGTCGACCCCGGCGTAGACCGCGGCGTTGGGCACCAGCCAGCTCAGGTCCGCCGCCACCAGATGCAGCTGCGCCGCGATGAAGCCGACCTTGTTCAACAGCCGGATGGAGTTGTTCGCGGCGGTCAGCACCGCTGCGGGAATCGGCTGCAGCAGCAGGCTTTGGTCGGTGAGCGCCGCGAGCAGCGTCTGGGAGGAAGGCGGCACACGCGGCACCGTCAGCGCGTTCATCAGGTAACTGGTGGAGTCCGCGGCCAGCGACAGCGCGCTGGCCACCGCCGCGATCGCCTGCTTCTGGGTCAGATACACGACCAGCGGTGTCAGCACCAGATTGGCGCGCGCATCGAGCGCGGCACCGGTGGCCGGCGCGCCCAGCGCGGTCAGCGCAGCCACGGCGTTGGCAAGCTGCGCCGGGTTCATGAAAAGCGCGAACTGCGCGTTGATGAAATTGGTGCGCGCGGGGTCGCCGCCGCTGAAGCTGCCATCGACAATCGCCAGCGCCGTCTTCATCTGCGCCGCGTCGCTCAGGCCGGGCTTGGCCGGATCGGCCGACGGCGGCAGTTGCGCGAACTGCTTGCTCAACGCGGTAAATGGTGGATCGCCTGCGCCGTAGACCGACTGCTGCACCTTCTGCATCGCCGCGACCACGCTCGCGACCGCGGCCTGCACCTGGGCGTCGGTAATCCCGGTCTTCGCGGGGTTCGTCGTGAGCGCGTAATTCATCTGGTCCACGGTGAAGCCCGTTGCGGCGATCGTTTTGGCGCGCTGCACGAAGGCCAGCGTCGCCGCCGGCGCGGCGAAAACGGCGGTGATCGGCGCCGGGCCGATCGCCAGCATGTCGCTCAGGCTCAGCCGCAGGACCCGCGCCAACGCCGCCACGCGATAAATCAGGCTCAGGTTGTCGAGCGTGCGATGATTGTCGGTGAGGGCGAGCAGGGTAGTCGTATCGGCGGCCGAAAGCTGCAGCGCGGCCTGGATTGCCGGCGCGTGCGCCGCCAGGTCGACGGTCCCGTCGAGGTTCGCCACCTGGAGCGCCGGGTCGGGAGTGAAGGTGGGGTTGAGGAACAGCGAGCGGTAGAACGGAGTGGTTTGCGTCTGGTCCGGATCGCGATGGCTGGCGGTGTCGATCGGCCCGTAAAACGCCAGCAGCTCCACCACCGAAAGCCCGGTCGCGTCCAGCAGCTGGCGCATGGTGAACAGATTCACCAGCGTCTGCGCAGCCAGCGCCGGGTCGCCGATGCCGGGCGCGGTCAGCAGCAGATCCAGCTCCCACATCTTCCAGCCGGTGCGCGTCCACAGGCGCAGGAAGCGATGGATCAGGTCGAGCCGCGCGGCGTCGAGCGGCGCCAGAGTTTGCCTGGTGGTGTCACACTGGTCGTTGACGCCCTGGATGGCGAGCGGCGCGCCGCCCGCGCGCGCCCATACCACGTCGAGCAGCTCCAGAAGCTGCTGGTAGGTCAGCCCGGCCGCCGCCAGGAACACGTCGACCGGCGCCAGGTCCGCCACCGGGTTCGCCGTATTCCACACCCGCGGCAGCAGTGCTGCAGTGGCCGCCGTGGTGATCAGGGCGCGCTCGGGCAGCGAGATCCCGAATCGCTCGCCCGCGATCGGCGCCTGTTGCGCCGTGGTAATCGCGCCGTGCAGCGGCAGAAACGCCTGCCGCAACTGCCACAGCGCCACGTTCGATTTCGCCAGCACCAGCCGCAGCAGGTCCAGGGACGGGTCGTAGGGCAGCAGGCGCGGGTACACCGCGTTCAGCAGGGCGGCGTCCGCCCCCGGATTGGCGTTGGCCGGATCGGGCGCCGCCCGCAGCAGGTCGGCCGCAAGCGTGGTCTGCCGCCACGCCGCCGGCATCGGCGGATTGATGGTATCGGCCAGCAGTTCGTTGACCACGTCGATGTACGGCAGCGCAGTATCCGTGTTGGGGCAATTGAGCAGCAGGTTCACCAGGTCGGGGCGCCGCGCCTTGAGCACCGCCAGCGCGTTGGCAAAGCCGGTAACGCCTCGGGTGCGCCGCGAGAGCCATAGCAGCAAATCGGTCAGGTAGGCCGCCGGACTCAGGATCGAGGTGCAGTCGTCCACCTCGCAGTAGTCCTGCGACCCGAACAGCGTCTTGAGCGTGGCGTTGTGCGCGATGGCGTTGTCGATCATTTCGCCGTCGGGCTCCTTCGGTCCGAAAGCGTGCGGCCACAGCCCGGCGAAGGATTGGTTGAACTGCGTATACATCGCGATCACGCCGGCGTAGCGCGTGCGGGCCATCGCGTAGGTCTTGTAAGCGTCCGCGGCCACCGCGCCGGCCTGCACCATCCTGGCCACGAACTGCTGCTTGCCCATCACGGCGACGCCGGCTGCCGACGTCAGTCCCGTTGCCAGCAGCGTCTGCGCCATGTCCACGTGCGGCACGATGCGCAGCACGCGCTGCATGGCGTTGACGTTCGCGATGACCGCGGGCTGGTCGCGCTCGGGAATGCCTTTGAACGCGGCGGCGCCGGCCTGGTTCAGATAGATCGCGACGTTCTGCCGCCGCAGATCGAGCGACGCGTTGTTCTCGAAGAAGGTGTTGAGCGGACCCTGCTGCGCCTGCGGCACAAATGCCGCGACCCGCGTCGAGAGCGCGGCGGTGGGATAGGCGGCAGTCAGCCGGTCGTAAGTTTCCCTGGCGAAGGCGGCGGCCGGGTCCTGGCCGGCTATATTGCCTGGCACCGCCTGCGCGCCGACGCTCTGGATCAGCTTCAGCCAGTCGGCCTCGGAAAGTTTGGCCAAATCGGACAGGTTCCTGTAGGCGCCGCTGGTAAAGCCCTGTTGCAGATTTGTAACCAGCGGCAGCGAGTTCTTCACGAACGCACCGATGGCAAGGGTCCGGCGCACCGAGGCGACTTCCGCCGCCGTGAATCCGTGGTTGCCGTCGGCCAGCGTGGCCCAGAACAGCTCCAGCGGCTGCGTGTTCTGCACCAGCGCCTGGGCCAACGCGGTGTGCTTGTCGTGCGGCAGCCCGGCCGCGTCCAACAGTTGTCCCAGCGTCGTTTTGCCCGTCTGGTAGGGGTTGCCGAGCAGGTTGGTCTGGCGCAAACTCTGCAGCGCGCGCACGATCGAATCGATCCGGTCCGCAATCGACTGCGGCACCACGCCGCTGGCGACCGCATTCTGCAGCGTGCCGGTCTGCTGCGCCGCGTCGACCGCGGCAATCAACGCCGCGACATGCTGCACCAGCACATCGATCAGGGTGAATTTCTGTGACGCCGCCAGCAGCGAGGGCGGCAACGACGCGGGCACCCGCAGCACCAGGAACCCGAACCATGCCGGAGCGGCGATCCGGAAGACTTTTTCCAGGTGCGCCGCCACCACCAGCCGCATGATCTGTTCGGTCCCGCTCCCGGTCTCCGTGGCAAGAAACGAAATGTCCTGGTGCTCATCGTTTTCCACCAGGTCCATCAGCGTCATGCCCTGCAGCAGGGGAGCGATGGCGGCCAGCAGCGTGCCGTACTGTGACGGATCCGCCGCCGCGGCCGTGAGGTTGATGCTCAGATCCCTGGTCGCGAGGGTGCGCGGCGATTCCAGCGGCGCGGTCAGCCCGCCGCCCTGGGCCCCGACCACCAGCAGGACCTTCCCCGGTGCGTTTTCGGGAATCTCGTAGTCCAGGGAGTAGCCTCCATCCTCCCCGGTCCTGCCCTCTGCGAGCGTGACGCGGTCGCGAATGCGCTGCCACCAGAGCGTGACCGAGGCGCCCTCGACACCTTTGCCGTTGGCATCTGCCACCACACCGTGGACGCGGAAGCGTTTATCGTCTGAATCCATACATTCACCTGATTTCCGAAAGCCGGCTCTGAGTTGAGCGGGGGATTTTCGGGTTGCTCCGCAATGTTTTGGGCCGCAGCTATCTTGCTTTAACCTGGATATTTTTTTTGACGGAAATCTCCTCGGACGGCTGCGGGAGGGTGTGCGAACAACCCCAAAGCAACCAGCGGCAACTGGCCATATCTGCCGTGCGGTCACACGCTGTCTGATTAATTCGTTTTGTCAAATAAATAGTCAAGTAGAAAGATTAAAATTCGGATAGAAAAGAGGCTGCACGGTTTCCCGGCCGGTCAGGCTTGCGTTTGATGTCCAGGATTCCAGGCTGATGGATTTTGCGAATCGGGTTTGCTTTTGCTATCAGGTTGCCAGGGGCTGCAAAGGTGAGGACGAACTGGCGTGCTCTATGAATTCCTTCCGTTGAATGCGAACCACTGGGCGGTTGGGGGTGGGTCCAGCGCGGACGCTGAATATAGCTGCAAAGTTCTGATGATTCCCGGGTTTTTGGCGGGCGACGCCAGCCTGTATGCGTTGGCGGCAGGTCTGCGCGGGCTTGGGCATCGGGTCTACTTCGCCGGCATCTGGAGCAACGTCGATTGCCCGCGGCATACGATGCGGCGGTTGTCGCGCGCGCTCAAGGATGCGTTTGAGGTGGACGGCGGCAAAGTGGTGGTGGTGGGGCATAGCCTGGGGGGGATTTATGCGCGCGAACTGGCGCGGCGGCATCCGCGGCAGATCGAGCGCACCATCCTGATGGGATCGGCGATTCAAAGGCCGCTGGATAACAGCAACCCGTTTGTGCGGATGTGGTTTATGGCGACCCGCCGGATGCATCATGAGGGCGGCAGTTGCCTGGACCATCTGAGCTCGCTGTGCGGGGCGCATCGGGCGGAACCGGCTGGCGCGGAAGTCGCGCAGACCATTGTCTATTCGCGCCATGATGCGGTGGTGCACTGGCGCAGTTGTATCGAGAGCGGACCGAATATCGAGGCGGTCGAGGTGCGGGCCGGGCACAATGCCATGCCGTTCAGTCCGGAGGTGTTCGCGATTGTGGCGGATCGGGTGAGGCGCAGGGCGGGGAGGGCGGCGGCGTAGTCGGGGAAGGACTCGGTGGGCGGGCGGTCGCGTATCAGGCGGGATTGATGTGAGGGGAAAGTGGGGCAGGCCGCTATAGGCATCCTCACCCTGACCCTCGCCCACGGAAAAATGCGGGAGAGGGGGGCGGATGGAGACGGCGGAGCGAAGTCAGTATTCCTTGTGCCATTGCAGTTTTACTTCGTTACCGTAGTTGGTTGAGGCGGAGGTACTCAGGTTGATTTCGGGGGTGATGTAATATTGGATCTCGGCCCGTCGGTCGCTCATGTTCGAGGACGACTGGGACGCTGAGACGTAGACGTTTTTGGTGATGTAGCGGCCCAGGCCGACGCCGGCGGACGTGGTGGTCACGCCGAGGCTGTTGAGGCCGAGCGACTGGGCGATGGCTTTGCCGATTTGCGACGCGGCGTATCCGCCCGCCATCGAGGCAGCCTGATTTTGCAGGTCCTTTTGTTGGCCGCCGCTTAGCTGGCTGGTGGTCTTCCCGAACATCATGACGGATACGATATCGGACTGGGGCAGCGGCGGTATGCTGCTCAGGGTCAGCGTGGGTTTGGTGGCGGTGCCGCCGATGGTGGCGTCGACGGTGTAGTTCTGCACCCGTTCCTGGGCGACGATGAGAAGCTGGGGATCGATGTTGTGGCCGCCGGTAAAGGTGATATCACCGCGCTTCAAATCGAACTGCTTGCCGACGACGACCAGGGTTCCGCGCACAGTATTGATAGCGCCGGAAATGATGGGATCCTGACCGCGAGTTTTGTGGACGCGGACCTGGCCCTGCAACTCCACAGCGAAATCGGCGGTCTTGATCCATGTATCGCGACGCACGGTCACGGTCACGTCGGCGGACAGGCTGCGATAGCTGGGAAAGTTGTCAGCCGCGGGCGGGGGCGGCGCGGGCGGAGGTTGCGGGAACTGGTTCCATTGATGGACCAGGGTGATGGTTTCATCCGGCCGCGGCGCGCTGCCGGTTACGGACAGGTCGGGACGAAACACCCCGTGCAGGACTTCGACGCTGCCGCCGACATGGATGGCGGTCGGCGGACCGGCGGCATCGAGGCGCGCGGAAACGGCGGCATTGTACTGATGGGTCGCGATAGCGGGCCATCGATCGAGCGCAAGCCGCAGATCGATTCTGGATGGCGCGCCGCCCGGAGTCAGCGTCACGGTCCCGCCGCCAGTCATCGTACCGTTGCCCGCTCTGGCCGCGAGCGTCACCAGACGTATTTCCGCAGGGGTCAGCCGGATTTCGACCATGCCCTGGGTCACGTCGACCTTGAGCGGTCTGGCCGCGGCGCGCAGCGCGCTCAGGCGGATGAAGCCGCGCGGCAGCGGATGTGCGAGCGGACCGCGCGCGGCAATGTCCAGCGCCAGCAGGCCGCCGATGTCAGTTACCTGTTTGTTGCCAAGGGAGTTCAGCACGGCGAGGTCAAGGCCGTTGGAGAATGCGCGCAGATCGACGTCGCCGGTGGGACGGAACTGAAAGCCATGCGCCCAGCTCAGCGCAAACGGCAGACTGGCGGTCAGGTTGAGAGAATGCGCCGCGTCCTGGGCCAGAGCGGCGTCGGCGCTGGCGCGTCCGGCGGAGTAGGAAGCATGAGCCGACAGACCGGCCTGTGCAATGTCAGCCAGAGCCAACTGAGTGATGTTGGCGGACAGCGCGAGTGCGGGAGCCGCGGCAGTGCCGCGGATGGTCAGGTCGGTCGAAGCAAGCCCGGTTATTTTGAGTCGCCGGGGGAGCAGGGCGGCGAAATCGGAGATGCGCACGCGCTGGATACGAGCGGTCAGGTTCTGCGGGCCGGCCCGGGCTATCGTGCCGTCGATGGCGATTGACTCGTTCTGATTAACCGCGGTGAAGTGCTGCACTTCCACTGCGGCGGCGCGCAAGGTGATCCGGGCCGGCGCGATCAGTTGCCATGAGCCGTGCTCGGTTCCCAGCGACATCGCGGTCAGCTTCATCGCCGTCAGGCCGGGCTTGTAGCTGATGTCGGCGCGCAGCGCGGCGGGATGCGAGAGGCGGTCCTCGGAGTCAAGTGCTACCGACGCGTTAAGCGCCGCGCCGGGAGTGAGGCGCACGCTGGTCCGCAGCGACTTCAGATCGACTCCGGCCTGAATGCCGGTTGCGAACAACAGGACCTGCCCCGATGGTTTGAGCGGAGCTCCCAACCCGGCAACCTCGTAGGTGAGATGCGCGCTCGCGATGGAGCAGGGAGCGAGGTGAAGCGACGTGAATTGGGCCGCGCCGCTGAGGCGCAAGGCTTTGAGGCTGCCCTGGGCATTGCCGGTGAGGGTGATGCTTCCGCTGCCGCGGCGTCCGGCGAGTGCGAGCCATGGCGAGAGCTGAGCGGCGACGGCCTTGTAATTCACAGTGCCGCCACGGCGCGAATCAAGCGCGAATTGTCCATTGACGTCCACCCTGGTATCGGCGGCTCTGAGCGCGGCGGTGGCGATGCGGACGACTCCGGAGGCGAGCTGGGCGTCGAGCAGGCCGCCGTCCACGCGCACGCCGCGGACCATGGAGGGGGTTATCTTTACCAGCGCATGTGCGCGCATCGTGTCGGGCCGGTAGCCGCTGCCGCTGAGGGCGGCTGTGAGATTCAGGTCGGCGGGCGCAATGGCGGCAGCGCTGAGGACGTTTTTGGGCCGCAGATGGTCAAGCGCCAACTTCAGGTTGTAGGAAGGAACCCGGGCGATATCGACGCGTCCGTTGAGGTTGGCGCGGCCTGCGGGACCGGTAAGTATTGCTTTGAGATTGGCGGTCTGATGGTCCAGTGCGGCGGTGAGCGTCAGGTCGCCAAGACTCATTCCGCGCGCGGCGAGGCCGCGGACATGAGAATCGAGATTTCCTTTGGCGGCGGCGAGCGAAAAGCCGGCGCCGCTGGCAAGCACGGTTGCGGCGATGTCGCCGGCGGGCAGTTGGCGCGGGACGCGTTTGAGGAGCCTGGGCAATTCCACGCCGCTTAACCGCAAGTTGAGTTGCCATGCGGGTTGCGAGCTGGCGATGTCGGCCCGCACGGCGGCTTTGAGGCGCGCGCCGGCGGCGGCAAGAATCGCCTCGGCCTGCAGGTCAGAAGCCTTGCCGTTGACATGCACGGTGCCGGAGATGTCGCGGGCGAGGCCGGCTTGCGGCGCGAGCGTGTTCACGTCGATGGCGGAGAGCTGGCGCAGGTGGATGACGGCGTTGACGTTTTTCTCGCTGAGGTCGCGCAAGGTGCCGCTGAAGTCCACGCGGGAATGAGCGGTTTTGAGGGAGAGATTCGGCACGCTAATGGCGGCGACTTGCGCGGCTTCGTGGTAACGAACGCCGCCCTCCGCCCTGAGCGGCGGGATTTGCGGTCCGCTCAGCGCGAAGGAAATTTTATCGAGGTTGAAGTCCTGTCCGGACAGGCCCATCCGGCCGTAGCCCTGGATACTGCCGTCACTCAGGCGGTAGGCGAGCGCGGGCTGCGCAGCGATGGTGGCGCGCGCGTGCTCGATGGAAAAACGGCGCAGGTCGATGTTGAAGCTGCTGGAACTGTTGTTGGGATGGCGCTCCTCCAACGCGGCGAGCAGATTCCATCGGCCGTCGGGATCGCGCGCCAAATGAAGATCCGGATCGACGGCGTCGATATCGGACAGCACGATCTGACCGCGCAGGGCGGGGAGGATCCGGTAGCCGACGCGGAGTTGCCGGATGACCGCAATCGCCGCGCCGGCGCGATGAACCTCGATGTCGTGCAGAGTCAGGCGGCCCCAGATTGAGCCTTCGATAGTGCCGATGGTGATGCTGCCGCGATAGGTCTGCGCGAGATAGTTGACGATCTGGACGCGGATGAAATTGTTGAAGGCCGCGGTGCGAGTGAAGATCACCGCCGCGCCGATGACCAGCGCAAGCAGGGCGAGAATGCCGCCGGTGATCCACAGTACGATGTGCCACAGCCGTTTCATTCAGGGTCAGGCGGGAAGCGGTTCTTCAAGTATGCCTGGGTTGGTGTGCTGTTGCATCAGATAACCTTACCGTCTGGTCCGGCCGGCCAACGGGATAGACGAATATCGGCGACCGGCTCAGAAGTATTGGCCGATGCTGAAGTAGACCTGCCATTGAGTCTGGCCGCGGGGTTTGAAGAAGGGGATGCCGAGGTCGATTCGAATCGGGCCGACCGGGGTGTTATAGGCGAGAGCGGGGCCGGCGCTGAAATCGAGGCTGCGAAAGGGCAGGTCGTAGGGATGAGTTGAGAGCTGGCCGAAATCCAGAAAAGCGGCGCCGGATAGTTTGTCCCAGATCGGGCGGCGCAGCTCCAGCGAACCCTCCAGATCGGTCAGACCGCCGATGGGAGTGTTGTCCGGGGTGTGAGGTCCGAGCCGCCAATAGCGCCATCCGCGGACGCTGCCCTCGCCGCCGATGAAGAAGCGGTAGAACAGCGGGTAGTTGGTGCGCGGTCCGAAAGAATCGCCGGTGCCCATTTTAAGCCGCGTCGCCGCAATCGTCTCCCATCCGAGCAGTTTGTAGTATTTGACCTGACCCCAGAAGCGATAGAAGTCGTAAGTGCCGCCGAAGACTTCGCCCGCCTCCATCGCCTGAAGATCCAGCACGAAGCCGCGGGTTGGATTGAAAAGATCGTCAGTGGTGTCGCTGGTGAAGCCGGCCTCGGGGCCTGAGACGACACCGCTGGTGACAAGGCCGCCGAGCACGATGGGGATTTCCGGATCCACGGCGGTCAGCCGGTCGTATTCCAGGCGGTAGCCGACGAAAGCTTTGGTCTTGTCGGAGAAGGAGTAGCGAATGCTGGGCAGGAACCGGGTGCCGAACAGGGTGTAGGGCGGGACCTGCTGGATGTCCTCGCCGAAGTTGAGGATTCCGACGACCGCGCGCCGGTTGAACAGATAGGGCTGGGTGAGGATCAGGCGCGCATAGCTGTCGATGTTGGAATAGCGCACGGTAGCGGTCAGCTGGCGTCCGCCGCCCAGCCAGTTCATGTCGCTCCAGGAGAGGTTGGCGATGAACTGGCTTTCGGTGTTGTAGCCGCCGCCGACGTCAATGGAATGTTTGGGGCGCTCCCTGACGGTGAGGCGGATGGGAACCAGGTGCGGATTGCGCTGGTCCAATCGCGGCGTCAGGCGCACCACCGAGAACAGCCCCAGCTTGAGGAGGCGGTCGCGGGTTTGATCGAGTTGCTTTTGGGAAAAACGCTGGCCCGGGCGGTAGGCGAGCTCGCGGGTAATGATGTCGGAAGCGACGTTTTTGTTTCCGATGACGGTGGTTGCGCCGAACACGCCCCTGGCGCCGGGCTGCACGAAGTACCAGATACGGGCGGCGTCTTGCGAAAGATTAACTTCGGCCCAGCGCTGGGTGGTGGCGTGGGCGTAGCCCCGGTCGCGGAAGAAGTCGCGGACGGTTTCCTGGCCGGCCTGATAGGGCGCGTCGTTGAAGATCTGGCCGGGTTTCAGGCCCAGCTTTGAGTACAGCCGATTGGACGGCGGCAAGCGCCGTTTGTTGACGACGATGCGGATCCGCTGGATGTAAACCGGATGGTTTTCGGTGATGTGGATCTCGGGCGTTATCAGGTCGCCGCGAACTTTCAGATCGCAGGCGATATGCGCCTGGAAGTAGCCATGGGTGCGATAGAGAAGCGCCAGGCGCTTGAGGTCTTGACTGAAAACGTCGGAATCGAAGGCCGGGCGTTTCTGCCACGGGAGGTAAAAGGGGCGCTCTTTGGTATTCATTTGCGATTTGAGTTCGCTGTCGGAGAGCGCGTGATTGCCGGTGAAGACGATGCGATCGACGCGATAGGTCCTGCCCGCCTGCAGCTGGTCGATCGTGAGCGCGCAAACGGGCGCCGCCCGGAGCAGGAGAAGTGCGCAAAGCAGCGGGATGATTGGTGTTCGGTGTTCCGGCATAAAGGCTAACGGTTGACGGCATCCGTGTATTCCCGCTGAGCAAAGCGAGTTGAGCGTTCACTGCGTCGTGTCTCCGCACGCACGAGCATCTGATCAAGCTTAGATGCGGGTGGAGGCGGCGGACAATGAATAACAGAATCGGACGTTGTTTGATGTCAGAATCCTGAGGCTGCGGGGGTCGGGATCAGGCCGCAGCCGGCGGCTTGGAGCGGCGATGTTCGACTGTATGAACCTGCTTCGGTACGCGCCGGAATGCCCCGCGGCTGGAATCGAAAGCATCGCAGTCCTCTCCGGGGGGAGCGGGATCGGAAAAGAAGTTGGGAAGTTGGAGTCAGTGGGCGAGGGCGGCGGCGTCGGCGGGCGAGACTTCGGGGCGTTCAAGGCGGTTGTTGGCCCATAGCCAGGCGAGCAGCAGGACCGGGGTCAGCAGAGTGCTCATCCAGAACAGGGACCAGTAGATGTCGTTCAGAGCGAGCATCGCGGCCTGGCGCTGGACCTCGCCGTAAATCATCGCGAGGCCGGATTTGCCGGCGGCAAAGTTGTTGGGGGAGAGGAAATGGGGCGCGCCGGGCATATGCCGCGGCGCAGTGCCCATCCGCCAGGCGTCGAAGACCGAGAAATGTTCGGCGAGGTAGCTCTGATGGGTCTGCTCGTTGCGCACCAGCATCGTGCTCATGATCGAGATGCCCATGGCGGCGCCGGTGTTGCGAATCATGCTGAAGAGGCTGGCGGCATAGCCCATCCGCTCGCGCTGGACGCAGGTCAGCGTGGCGGCTGACAGGGGCGGGAAGATGATCGAGAAGCCGGCGCTGATAAGGATCGTCGGCCACAGCACCTGCCAGTAATCGACGGTCAGATTCCAGGTCGCCATCTTGTACAGCGCGAAGCATTGCATCAGGAAGCCCGCGATCCACAGCGGCTTGATGGGGAGGCGGTAGCGGGCGAGCTGGCCAACCAGCAGCATCGCGGCCGCCGCGCCGAGTCCGCGCGGGGCCAGCACGAGGCCGGCGTCCCATGCCGTGTAGCCCATGAATTCCTGCAGGAAGACGGGGTTGAGCAGGTTGGTTCCGAACAGCATGAAGCTCATCAGGACCAGGATGATGATGGCGATGGTGAACATCGGAATCTTGAGGATGCGCAGGTCCATGATGGGTTCGGGGAAGCTGAGCTCGCGCCAAATCAGCAGCACGGTCGAAAGCACGATGCCGATGACGGCGTAAGTGACCCAGGGAGAGGAGAACCAATCGGCGCGCTGGCCGCGGTCGGAGACGATCTGAAGCAGGCCGAGGCTGAGCGCAATCAGGACGATGCCGGGATAGTCGACGCGGCCGCCTTTGGCGCGCAGTTTGCGCAGGTAAGGCGGGTCGTGCAGGAAGGTGGAAACCATGATAATGGCGGCGATGCCGATGGGCACGTTGATGTAGAAGTTCCATCGCCAGGACCAGTTGTCAGTGATCCATCCGCCCAGGGTCGGGCCCATCACCGGCGCGACCATCATCCCGATACCCCAGAACGCCATCGCCATCGCCTGCTCTTCGGGCGGAAAGGTTTCCATGAGAATAGCCTGCGATGAGGGCTGCATCGCGGCGCCCGAAAATCCCTGAAGCAGGCGGAAGAAGACCATCTGGTTGAGCGAGCGGGCGGCGCCGCAGGCGGCGGAGGAGAGCACGAAACCGGTGACCGAGAGCATGAAGTAACGCTTGCGCCCGAAGCGCGCGGAGATCCATCCGGTCATCGGGATCATGATGCCGTTGGCGACCAGGTAGCTGGTGGCAACCCAGGTAATCTCGTCCACGCTGGCGGAGAAGCTGCCCTGCATGTGGGGCAGGGCGACGTTGACGATCGAGACGTCGAGGACTTCGAGGATAGTCCCGAGCATCACGGAGAGCGCGATAATCCACTTGTGCGCCGAAGGGGCTTCATGGACGGAGGGATGCTCGGAGGAACCGAGCTCGACCGCCTGCGCTTTTGGACTGGCAACCACGCTTGGGAAAAGCTACGGCAGGGGCTCGCCTCAGTAAAGGCTGAAATCGGTGGGGGCGAGGCGCTTGCGGGGCGGTTTTGAGCTAACCTGCGGATGGCGATTTCCGGCGTGCGCCGTTATTAAAGGAAGCGGTCCGCGCAACCGGGCCCGGGAAGCAAGTGCAAGGAGATGATTATGGCTGACGAATTGGTCAAGGTGGAGCGCTCCGGCGAGTATCTGAGGGTGCGGCTGAATCGGCCCGAGAAGGGCAACGCGATCAACAACTCGATGCTGGCGGCGCTTGACGCGGCGTTTCAGAAGGCGGAGGGGGACAGGAGCGTCAGGGCGTTGCTGCTCAGCGGCGAGGGCAAACATTTCTGTGCCGGTATCGACCTGGCGGAGGGGCATCGCGTGGACACCACCGAGGTGGGCGGCGGGCTCAGCCTGGAGACGGTGTTCCATCGGCTAGAGGCGCTGCCGATTCCGACGGTGGCGGTGATGCGCGGGGCGGCGCTGGCGGGTGGACTGGAACTGGCGCTGCATTGCGACTTGCGGGTCGCGGCCGAGAATGCGCGCTTGGGCATGCCGGTGGCCAGGGTGGGACTGATTCCGCCGTTCGATTTCACCCGCAAACTGATCGAGATTATCGGCGCGCCGGCCACGGCGTACCTGCTGTTCAGCGCGGAGCCGGTGGACGGAAAGCGGGCGCTGGCGTTGGGTATGGTTAACGAGGTGAGGCCCGAGAGCGAGGTTGAAGCGGCGGGGACGGCGCTGCTGGAGAAGATTTCAGGCAATGCGCCGTTGTCGCTGCGCACGATCAAGGCGACGCTGCGGCGCTGTATGAGAGACGCGTTTTTGGCGGAGCATAAGGATCTGGATGAGATGGTGAGGGTGATCCTGAAGAGTTCGGATGCGAAGGAGGGGGCGCGGGCTTTTGTGGAGAAGCGCAAACCGGTGTGGAAAGGGGAGTGAGATCGATGGAGGCGCACCATCATATGGCAGCAGGGCGCCCGAGAGGGCCGGCGCTTTTGAAAATGATGGTCTTTGGCCGCCGCGGCCATCCCTCATAAGGGGAGAATTCGGACGCATTGGCGGACACGGGGCGGGGGCGGTTACAATACTTCATTAGTCAGTTGGGAGAGGAGATTGAAAATAGCCATTGTATAGCGGCGGAGATTGACGATCCGGACGATGAGGGGCTTTACCAGCTCTATCCCGACAAAGAGAGTCTGCTGCCGCTGATCCGGGACGACCTGGTGCAGTACTGCGTTGCGCTCAACCCGCGCTGGCGTCCGGCGCGGCATCTGCTGTACCTGGCGGACCGGCTGATGGCGGCGGAGCGGCGCGAGTTGACGCGGCTGGTGGTGACGATGCCGCCGCAGCATGGGAAGTCGTGGACCACCAGCCAGCATTTCCCGGCCTGGTATCTGGGGCGGCATCCCGAGCATTCGGTAATCACGGCGGCCTACAACGAGACCAAGGCGCTGGATTTCGGGCTCAGCGTCAAGGACCAGGTGAACGATCCGCTGTTCCGGCTGGTGTTTCCGGAATTCGGGGTGCGGCGCGATTCGAACAGCGCGCTCAGGTTCACCACCGAGCAGGGCGGTTGTTATTACGCGGTGGGGCGGGGCGGGCCGGCTACGGGCCGGCGCGCTGACCTGTTTATCGTGGACGATCCCTACAAAGACGAGGAGGAAGTGCGCAGCGACGCGGTGCGGCGCCAGATCCGGAGCTGGTGGAGCAAGGTAATCTACACGCGTCTGGCGCCGGGCGCGATCGTAATCGTGATTCATACCCGATGGGATGAAGACGATTTAATTGGATGGCTGCTGACGGAGCATGCGGCGGAGGGATGGTGCGTGATAAACCTGCCGGCGATTGCGGAGGACAATGATCTGCTGGGGCGGACGCCCGGAGAGCCGCTATGGCCGGAGCGCTACACGCTGGAGGATTTGGAAAAGCGGCGGGTCAACGATCCATTGGGCTTCCAGGCGTTGTATCAGCAGCGGCCGGCGGGAGCGGGAGCGCGGATGTTCCGGCGCGAATGGCTGGAGGATACCAGCATGAACTGCCGCTACGATCCGGTGCGCCATCCGCCCAACCATCGGGCGATGAACAAGCTGATGCTGATCGATCCGGCCAACTCGAAAAGCCGCAGCGCGGACTACACCAGTATCTGGGTGCTGGGTCTGGGGGCGGATCGGAATTTCTACGTGCTTGACATGGTGCGCGACCGCCTCAGTCTGACCGAGCGCGGCGACGCGGTGTTCGGGTTGCATCGTAAATGGCAGTTGGCCCGATCGCGCAGCGTGGTGGCCTACGAGGATTATGGTCTGCAGGCGGATATTTCCTATCTGACCGACCGGATGGCGCGCGAGAATTACCGTTTCGCGGTGAAGCCGGTCGGCGGACGGCTGAGCAAAGCGGACAGAATCGCGCGGCTGGTGGCGTTGTTCGAGCAGGGCCGGATTCAACTGCCGACCAGTCTTCATCGGACCAATAAGGACGGCGTCGAAGAGGATTTGGCGCGGGTTTTTGTCGAGGAGGAATACGCCAACTATCTGGTCGGGGGCGGCGGCTGCCGGCATGACGATATGCTCGACGCGTTGAGCCGGCTGTTTGACGTCGAGCTGGTCTGGCCGGGTCCTGCGGGAGCGGCGGAGGACAGCGACGAGCTGCGGCGCTGGCGCGAACAGCGCAAGGCCGGGCGGAACGGATGGATGTCGGCGTGAGGGCGGGTTGAGGAGAGCGCGACCTGGCATCTTCCAGGCCAATCCTGACGTATTGCACAATGCAAGCAGTTTGTTTGCTTTTGTTTGCGATTTGTTCTAACGCTTAGTCCTGATTCAGAAGGATGCTCAGGCTAGCAGTCTGTTAGGCAAACATCAACTGCGCCATGCCAGATTTTTTCTGAGCGCAGGTCGAGTTCCGGGTTTCGTTGGGTGAAATTGGTGCCCATGTTCGACGCGCGATAGATTCATTTGGGAGCGGCTATAGCAGCCTCGGGTTCAGTCGTCCTGTTTGGTCTGGCTCGGCTCAGACGCAACTCCAACTGGCAAAGGCTGGAAAACTGGAATTGGCGGGAACGGTTGCGCTTCGTTTGTCACGGGGTGGAGTGCGGGATTCAGGTGACTGAGCCTGCGGCGCTGGTTCCGGCCAGACTGCGTCTGCCGCCGGGTTGGCGTGAAATTTCCGCATCCGCGGCTGAACCCGAATATTCTTTGGTGGTCGGCAATGAAGCGGCGCCGCCCGGAATGGCGCGGTTGCATCTGTTGTTCCGGGGCCGGTCGTTGATATCGGCGGCATACAATCTGGAGCCGGTATTGGGGGCACTGGAGGCGGAGTTGGATCGGCATCTGGCATCGCGGGCGGCGCCGCGGCGGATTTTCATTCGCGCCGGGGCGGTGGGATGGCGCGGGCGCGCGATCGTTATCGCGGGTCCCCCTCAGAGCGGGACCTCAAGTCTGGTTGCAGCGCTGTTGCGGGCCGGCGCTACCTACTATTCCGACCAGTATGCGGTGCTTGATTCGCAGGGCCGGGTGCGTCCGTATGCGCGGCCGTTATGGCTGTGCGCCGGGGCCCAGGCGCATCCGGTAAGGTACCGCCCCGAGGAGTTAGGGTCTGAATCGGGGAGGCGTCCGCTGCGGGTCGGAATGGTGGTGTTTACCCGTTATGTGCCGGGAGCGCGGCTGAGGCTTGAGGCGATGGATAGTGCGGCGGGGGCGGAGGCGTTGGCGGCCGGCGCGGTTGCGGCGCACAGGTTTCCGCAGGCGGCGAACACGGCGATCGCCGGCGCCCTGGCGGCGGCGCGGGTGGCGCAGGGCATCCGGGGCGAAGCGCAGGAGGCGGCGGAGTTTCTGATTGGTGCGCAGATGCGGGGCCGATCGCGCGGGCTGGAATTGCGCGGTCAGGCAAGCGGCGGCTTGCGCTCAGGCGATGGGGTGAAATTCCGCGATCGCCGCCCAGGGTGCTGAAGCCATCCGGTAGTCAGTTTCTTCACGGACGGAAGCGCCGCGGCGGCGAAGTTGATATGCGATTGCAAGTTGCTATTTGCGCGGCGCGAAAATACGGCGATATAATTAATATCCACTGAAGCCGCATCGGGGCTATAGCCGATGCGCTCTTTAGGAGCGAGCAGGGCCGGCGGCTGCGGATAAACCGCCGGGCCCGGGAGCATTTCCCGGGTCAGCCGCTTCCGGGCTATATCGGATGCATCGCGGCCTTGTCACCCGGGGCCGGACGATGAGCCCAATCCTTCGGCGTTGAAGAAGGAACTGGCGGCGCGCGAGCGCCGGAAGTTAACTCATTTAACGGACGGAGCGATTGGCAGTGGCTACCACTTTTTTCAATCCAACTGATCCGTCGACCAACAAGCTGTGGTCGAAGGAACTCTACCGGGAAACCCGCAAGAAGACGGTCGCGACCAAATTCATCGGCGCGACTTCGGATTCGCTCATCCAGATACTGGACGACACCCAGAAGCATCCGGGCGACAAGATCACGTACACGCTGCGCATGCAGCTCAACGGCGCCGGCGTTCTGGGGTTCGGGCTGCTTGAGGGCAATGAGGAGGCGATGACCTTCTATACCAACTCGCTGCTGATCGACAATCTGCGCCACGCGGTGAAGCTGCAGGGCAGCGTGTCGCAGCAGCGGGTGCCCTGGGACCTGCTCAACGAGGCGAAGATCGCGCTGTCGGACTGGTACGCGAGCCGCTATGATGTGGCGCTGCTGAATCATCTGGGGGGCAATGCGGCGCAGAGCAATGCGCTTTATACCGGCAACAACGCGCCGGTGGCGCCCGACGCGAACCATCAGATCTTCGCCGGCACCGCGACCAGCGAAGCCACGCTGACCTCGGCGATGACGTTCACGCTGTCGCTGGTGGACGAGTGCGTGGCGATGGCCAAGACGCTGACGCCGGCAATCCGCCCGGTGCGGCTCAAGAACGGCGAGTACTACGTGATGTTCCTGCATCCGTTCCAGGTGCAGGCGCTGCGCAAGTCGACCACCGCGGGCGACTGGAAGGATATCCAGCTGGCGGCGATGCAGGGCGGACAGATCGAGGACAATCCGATCTTCACCGGAGCGCTGGGAATGTTCAACGGCGTGATCCTGCATGAAGACGCGCGGGTGCCGTACGGCGACAATACGCAGAACCTGCAGCACAGCGATCTGGGGGCGCCGGCCGCGGGGACAACTTCGGTGGCGCGCGCGATCTTCTGCGGGGCGCAGTCGGCGGTGATTGCGTTCGGGCGCAATTACAACTGGCCCACCAAGTACAAGTGGGTAACCCAGGCGGACGACTACGAAGACCAGGTCGGGGTGGCGGTCGGTTCGGTGTGGGGCGCGGTCAAGTCGGTGTTCAATGCCGCCGACTTCGCCACCATCGTGGCCAGCACCTGGGCGCAGCTCTCCTGATAAGCGGCGCGGCAAACGGGCGGCGCCGGCGCGCAAGCCGCGCGGCGCCGCCCAATGCCCCGGGCGCGCAGTTTCAATCGGCAGACAACTACAAACAAGTCGAGGTATTCGCAGTGCCAGCAAAGAAACGGGAGAAGACGGAGTCGAGCGTGACGGTGGGCGGCAAGGGCTCGCCGGTGCGGCGCAAGACCAAAGTGATGAGCACCGTGCAGGCCTCCGATCGCGACGCGGCGATGTGGGACATGCGCTTCGCCAAGGCGGAGATGGGCGGCGAGATGGAGACCGACAGCGTCGGAAATCCGTATGACGACGATCCGATGGGCCGCAAGCGCATGAGTTCGCGCAAAAACCGCGGCCAGTAGGAGCGGCGCACGCCGGACAGCGAAGGGGCGCCCGCCGGGCGCCCGCGCTGTCCGCAACATCGGCGGCGTCAGTGGCGCGGCGTTGATGGCGGACAGGGACGCCGGCCCTACTGTGCGCGCAAGCAGGGGAGAGCGGGACCGTGGCTGACACAACCCTGGCGGATATGCGGGCGCGAATCATGGACGAGCTGCAGCGCACCGATCTGGCCAGCCAGATCAACAACGCGATAACCGAAGCGGCCGACTTCTTCCGCCGCGACGCGTTCTTTCGCAACGACGCGCAGGACAGTTCGACGATTACGGTGCCGGGAACCGCGGTCTACCAGACGCCGCAGGACGTCGCGGAGATACGGCAACTGGCGATTACTGTCTCCAATACCAGGTATCCGCTGCGGCAGCGAAGCTGGGAATATATCAACGCGGAGGACAGCAATGCGCTCAGTCCGGTGACCGGACCGCCGGTGGAATACGCCGTCAATCTTCCCAGCGGTGGAATGACCATACGGCTGTTTCCCACTCCCGACGGGGCATACCGCCTTCAATATGACTATGTGCAGATTACGCCGGCGCCGGTTCAGGATACTGACAGCAACTTCTGGACTCTGGAAGGGCGCGAGATGGTCAGGTCGTACGCCAAGTATCTGCTCCGGATGACGGTGCTCAACGATCCGCAGTCGGCGCAGGCCGACCTGGAACTGGCGGATCAGTATTTCCGCAAGTTGAAGCAGGAAACGGGGATGAAGAAATTCACCGGGCGGCTGCGGGCGCATTGGTGATGGCGACCCTCAGCGTAACATTCGATCGCGGTTTCGCGCCCGATTTGGATCCCACCACGCCGGGGATTTTCGTCGATACCGACCAGATGTTTCCCGCGGCCGCCGGCTACCGTCCGCTGCGGCAGCTTAAGGTGGAGAGCACGGCGGGGCCGCTGCCGACATTTCCCTGTTATGGAGCGTTCTTCGAACAGGACGCGGTCGACGCGGGGCGGGCGATTTTTCTGGCGTCGGCGAACAAGCTGTACACGTACGATATATTGAACAGCTCGTTCACCGACGTATCGGGCAATCAAACCTTCATCGGTCCGGCCAATCCCGCCGGCTATCGCAGTCCGCGCTGGCGCTGGACGATGTTCGGAGCGGATCTGATCGTGCTCAACCCGTCGGATCCGCCGCAGTTGATTCGGGCGCCGCAGTACAACGCGGCGTCGCCTTTGGGCGGGAACCCGCCGCGCGGATCGATCGTCGAGGCGGTGGGCAACTTCGTGTTCATTTTGGACGCGGACGGCAATGACTGGAGCTGCTGCGGAATCGGCGACGATACGGCGTGGACCCCCGATATCGGCACGCAGGCGGCCAGCGGGACCCTGGGCGACACGCCGGGACCGATTGTCGCGGCGCATGCGTTGGGCGCCAACCTGCTGGTGTACAAGCAGCGCGCGACTTATCTGGCGACTTATCTGGGACCGCCGGTGATCTGGAGTTTCGCGCTGCTGGCCGATGACGCGGGGGCGATTTGCGACGAGGCGGTAGTGCCATATGGCGGGCTGCAGGTGTCGATGGGGTTCGAGAATTTCTACACCTGCGACGGCGGGCCGCCGCGGGTGCTGAACACACCGCTGCGCCAGTGGTTTTTCGAGAGCAGCCTGGACCGCGACAATGCCGCCAGGGTGTGGGGCGTGTGGGACAAGCTGCACAACCTGATTGTATGGTTCTATCCGTCGGTGGCGGCCAATCCCGCGGGCGCTTTGGACCGATACATCTGCTGGCATCCTGACACCAACCGCTGGATGACCGGAGTAATCCCCAACAACGTGGAAGGGGTGGTGACGCCGTTTGCACCGATCACGGCGCAGGGCAACATCACCTACTCGGCCACGGCCATATTCGGGATGGCGCTGGTTCTGGGCGATCATAATCTTTACAGCTTTTCGGGCGGCCCGGCGGTGGCCTCGCTGACGACCGGGGACATCGGGGACCCGATGAGATATTCGCTGGTGCGGACGGTGCGGCCGAAGTTCAAGACCTATCCGGACGGCAACGCGGCGCTTGCCACGCCGTTGTCGAGGCAAAATCTGGGCGATACGCATCTGGCCGGACCGCACGCGGAGCTGACTCCTTATGGGGCGTTCGCGATGCGGCAGTCGGCCCGCTATCACGCGGTCCGGATCAGGACCGCGGCGGACTGCGAGATCGTCGGAATGGACGTGGACTGGGATCCGCAGGGGACGCGCTGATGCCGCAGCGGGTAGCGTCATTGCAGCTTCCGCTGCCGCGCAGCCGGGCGGCACGGGAATACAACCGCCAGTTGGCGCTGTGGGCGTCGCAGATGGTGAACGTGGTCAATTCGCTCAGTGCGGATCCCGGTCTGAAGAACAGCGGGAATCCAGGATCGGCGGTGACTACCATCTCATTTTCCGGTTCCGGAGCGGCAATCAACATCTCGGCGCTGATGCATTTCGTACAGGGCGGAGTTTCGCTGGCCACGATAATGCCGCCGCAGGGATTCAGCGGAGCATTCTTCCTGATCGCGGCCAGCGAGTTCGAATTGACCAGCGGCGGGAACATCGTGGTGCCGGGCGCAAGCGCGGCGCTGCGAACCGGCGAAATGGTGCCGATGGTGTTCGACGGCAAAAGCTGGTATGCGAGCGTTCCGATCGCTTCAAACTTCCTGAACGTGCGAATAGTCACTCATGACGAATCGCCATACACGGTGCAGCCGGATGACTATTTCATGCTGGCTTTGGCGGGAACCGGCGCCGACACGCTTATACTGCTGCCTGCGGCGAGCGGCTCCGGACGTCCGCTGGATGTGAAAAAAATCGACCCGAATCCGTACAATATCGGGGTAATTCCCGCGGGCGCGGACACGGTGGATGACAGTTCCGGACCGTTTAACATCCTGACGCGCTACGCCTCGTTCACGCTGGTCGACTATTCGCCGGGTAAATGGGCGATCCTATGAAGAGATACGTCTGCGCGCTGGGCAGTCTGGCGATGGCGGTGGCGGCCGCAGCGGTTACGATGGGTACGTATACGCCGCCCAATCCTCCGGCGCCGCATTTCTTCGACTATTTCGGCGACGGTTCCGAACCCGACCCCAATCCATCCGGCACCATCGCTTTAGGCGGCGAACACAATTACGCGAGCTTCACGGTTCCCGCGGGCGCGGCAGTAAACATCAGCGAAGATTTCAACCGGCCGCCGTCTTCAACCTTGATAGTCAGATCGCCGGGAACATGCACGATAGCGGGAACGATCAGCGGGCGCGGAATAGCCAATCCGGTTTACACGATCGGGGGCGCGGGTGCGGGCGGCGGCGGCAATCCGGGCGCGGCGGGAACGGCGGCTTTGGGGGTGATTTCGCCAAGTTTGGATTTTACCGGCGGCGCCGGCGGTACAGCCGGCAATCCGGGGGGGCCGGGTCAGGACGGAACGCCGCTGCCGAACACCGTGATGAACTTTATCCTGGACGAAATGGCCAGCGTGGTTGACAGCTCGGGCGGGATGCCTGGAGGGGCGGGTGCCGGCGCGGTCAATCCCTTCGATTGCCACAACGCTCAGCCGGGAAACGGGGGATGCGGCGGAGCCGGACTGATCTTGATCTGCCGCGAAATAGACTTTCAGTCCACGGCGATGGTGGATTTGCGCGGCCAGGACGGTTTCGCGGGATCGCCCGGGCCGGGAGCCGGCGCCGGCGGCGGAGGCGGCGGCGGCGGCTACTTCTTCACCTATGCGCTGGCCTACGTACACAGTCCGGCGAGCAGCGGCACGGTTCTGCTCAACGGCGGCGCCGGCGGCGCGGGCGGCGACAGCACAGCGGGGGCGGGCGGACAGGGTTCGTCCGGTTGGTCGCGGTATTTCTGAGGGGGAGACGCCCGGTGGCGCGCGCATCGGGCGGGCGGCGAGCGGCGGCACTGAGTATCGAAAGTATAGTTTCAGCCGGACAGAAGCGGATCTTTGAGGAGCGACAATATATGGCAAGAAAAAATCTTCAGTTCGATCCGGGCGAGCTGCCCAATAGCTATAACAGCGGGGGCGTTCTGGCGAGCGGCGGCGTAATAGTCAGCGACGGTCCGGCCCGGCTGTTCAACCTGAATGTCACCAGCCAGGACAATTCGGATCAGTTCGTGATGGTGTTCGACGCGGCCGCGGTGCCCGCCAATGGCGCGGCGCCGGCGGCGGTGTTCAAGGTGCCGGCGGGCTCGACCGCGGGGATCGATTATGGATGGCGCGGCAAGGCGTTCGAAAACGGCATCTGCTGGTCGAACAGCACAACGCTGCCCGAGCTGACGGCGGGAGCGGCCAATTGCTACGCCGAAGCCAACTGGCAGTAACTCCCGAAAGCGCGGCCGAGTCCGCGCAAGCCGAAGAGAAGCGGGGCAGGCCGGCGCCGGATGCTGAGGGAGAACGCGTGGAATGGAAATTAACCCAGGTAAATCCCGCGCAGCTGCACGCATGTTGGCCGCTGGTCAGGCCGGGACTGGAGCGCGTGCGGATCAAAGCCCGTGCCTCGTGGCTGTGCGAAGACATCTACTGCGCGGTGAGGAGCGGGGCGGCCACGATGCATGTGGCTTACATCGATCGGCATTATGCCGGTGTGCTGGTGCTTGCGATCAATTCGGATCCGTTCACGGCGGAGAAGAGCCTGCTGGTGTGGGCCGCCTATACGTGTCATCCGCTGGCGCTGAAGGCGGGGCTGGCGGAAGTCAAGGCGATGGCTGCGCGGGCGGGTTTGCGCAAGCTGATTTTTCATTCGCCGCGGCGGGGATGGAGCCGGCGGCTTGCGGCTGAGGGATTCCGGGTAAGTGAAATGAAATTCGAGAGGATGGTGTAATGGGAAGCGGGGGCGCACCGTCGCATACGACGGTAACGAATCAGGTTCAACTGCCGGCGTGGGCGCAGCCCTACGCGATGGAATTTCTGGGCGACGTCGGCAAATACGTTAATCAGGGGTTATCGTCTGGATATCCATTTCCCGCCGAGCAGGTCTACGGCTTTACCCCCGACCAGATGCTGGGGATGCATCTGGGCGAGTTGAGCGCGGCGTCGGACGCGCAGAGCCTGATGACGCCGACGCTGGCCGATGTGGCGGCGACGCAATCGGGTCAGTATCTTAATCCCGCCACCAATCCGTATCTGGAGCAGACCTTCAACGCGGCGGCGGCGCCGGTGGTGACGCAGTTCCGCGACGCGACCGAGCCGGGAATTCAGGCGGAGTTTGCGCGGGCGGGGAGCTTTGGCGGTTCGGCGCAGAACCAGGCGGAAGGAATCGCGCAGCAGAATCTGGGGAACACGCTGCAGAATCTCGCCGCCGGCATTTACGGCGGCAACTACGAGCAGGAGCGTCAGAACCAGATCCGGCAGCAGGGGCTGATTCCGGGTCTGCTGGAGTCCAGTTTCGGTCCGGCCTCCGAATTGATGAACATCGGCGGTATCCAGCAGCAATTGGGACAGGAGCAGTTGAATACGGCGCTGCAGAACGCGGAGAACCGGTTCAACTTTCCCTTCCAGCTGCTGGGACAACTCGGAGCGGCGCTCCCCACTGCCGTGGGCGGCGCCTACCAGTCGCAGCAGACCGGGCCCAATCCGAATGCGATCGATCCGCTGACCGGCGGCCTGGCGGGGCTGCTCGGCGCCGGCGGATTGCTGAGCGCGCTGGGAGCGGGCGGCGGAGGGCTCGGCGGCGGACTCAGTACGCTGCTGGGCAGTCTCGGATCGATACTTCCATTTTGAAGGAGATAGCCAATGGCCAATTTTCCATCGGTGCCAGGCAGTTTGCCGTCCGCCGCGGGTATTCCCAGCCCCGGCGCCGGAGGTTACCTGCCGGACATCAACGCGCCTGTGCGGCGCTATAATGTCGGCGTCAGCGGATTACCCAGTTCGGGTCCGATGGTATCGAACAGGCCGCCTGTTCAGCCTGCCGGCCGCCCGTTGACGTCGGCGCCCCTGCAGCTCTCGGGCTCTCTGGCGCAGGCCTTTGGGAACCACAACGCGTTCAATCCCATGATGCTGTTGGAGCTGCTGAAGGGCAGCGGGCTCCCGTTTCTACCGGGACCGGCCGGCGGCCTGACGCCGTCGATCGGAGTGCCGGTTCCGAATAGCGGCGGCAAAGGGGCGTTGGGCTGAAATCGGTCCGGGCGCAAAGCGGAGGAACTGGCGGAATATGACTTTTAATAGCAACTCGATGGCGGGACTGATTAATGGATTGCCGGGACTGCTGGGGGCGCTGCAGCCCTTGAATGCGCCGCTTGATCCGGCCGAACTGGCGCGGCGGATACAGCGCCGGAATCTGAGCCAGGCGATGCTGGGCGCGGCGGCCCGCCTGCTCGCGGCGCATCCGAATCGCTATCGGCCCCTTGCCCTGAATATGGGAACCGGCGCGCCGCCGCGGACGCATGCGCACACTGCGGGAGGCGAGCGATCGCACGAGTCCGCGGGCGAGACTCGCCGTCTGGGGGCGTTGGGCGGCGCGGCGTCGATCCAGGCGGGCGAGGGCGAAAACGTCAGGCGCGAGCCGCGCCGGCGAGACCTGGCGCATCGCAGCGGCCGGCGGGTGCAGGAACCGGCGCATCGAGGTCCGTCTCCGGGGGCCAGGCTGCGCCGATTCAGCGGCACGGTGAGCAGGCGCCTGGCCCATCCGGCGGTTCTGCCCGGAGGGTGGGAGTTGTACGGCTTTGAGGCAGGCGGGAGTCCGGTTTACAGCGGGCCGGGCGGGGAGCTGCGGATTTACCAGTGAGCAGACTGGCTGCGTTCAATTCCGGTTGCGTGATTTGCGTTGGGATAGAGGCCGTTCAATCTACTACCGTCAACTGAGATTGCGACGGAAGTGTAGTATAATTGGTAGTCAATTCCGAACGGCGCAATTGATGAATTAGTATCGGTTGCCGGGGCGCTGCCGCGAATCGGCCGGCCGCGCGCGGCGGTTTCGAGACCCGGTGGGGCGGACGAGGAAGAGGGGGGTGTATGCTCAGGTCGCGATTAAAGCCGGTGGCAGCGGCCGCGGTGGGGGTAATTCTGGCTTGTGGAGCGGCGCGCGCGGTCAATCTGTGCACGCTGACCGGCAATCTTACCCTGATTGACGGGCAGGCGGGCGCCAACGCGCAGGTTTTTTTCCAGACGATATCCACGCAGTCCTTCGGCGGAACGGTGATTCCGCCGTCCTCGTTTTCGGTGTTCACGGATTCCAACGGCAATCTTCCTCCCGGCGTGACGCTGCCGCAGGGCGCGCTGGTGCAGGTGACGGTGGGCAACAGCCAGCCGGTTCAGATCCAGATTCCGCTGATGGCGAGCGCCGACCTGGCCACATTGATTCTTGCCAACAACGATCCGCCGTCGGTGGTATCCGCGTTGTCGATCGGGGCGGGAGGCGATTACGGGCTGACGGTTACGAATCCGGGAACCGGGGCGATCGGGACGGCGGTGCTGCAGCCGGGCAAGGTCAGCGCGATCCAGGGTTTCGGCTTCTCGGCGGCGGCGCCGGCTGACGCGCAAATCCCCATTTTCAGCGCGGGCGCGGCGAAATGGCAGCCGGAGTCGATCAGCGGCGACGCGTCGCTGGCCGACGACGGCACGATGGTAGTCAACGGGATCAATGCCGGCGGGAATATCACGGGCAAGAGCACGGGCGGGCCGTTTTCGATTTCGGATTACAACGTCAACAATGAGTTTAATCCGATGCAGTATGGAGCAAAGCTCGACGCGCGCCGCGCCAACGATGTGAGCGTGGTAAACGGGTCGAGTTCGATCAGCTCGATCAGCGCCAACTTTACCGCGGCGGACGTGGGCAAGTTGATAGTCATATGGACGGCGCAGACGGGAACGAACAGCGTGCGGACGTTCACCGGGACTATAGTTTCGGCGGCGGCGCCGACCGCGGTTTTGAGCGCGCCGTATTCGGGACCGACGCAAACCGGCGCGGTCGCTTTTATCGGCACGGATGACGGCGCGGCAGTAAACACCGCGCTCCAGGCGGTGCCGCTCAACAGCTCCGGAGTGGTGAAGGTCCCTGGTGGAGTAATCATGACCAGCACCACGCTGACCATAGCGGGGCGCAGCGAAGAGTTTGCGGGACAGGGAGCCGGAGCGAATCTGACTACTAACGGCAGCGGCACGCTAATCGTGTGGGCGGGCGGCAATCAACCGGTGATCCAGATTGTCGACAGTTTGGGCGCTCGGGTGCATGACTTCGCGATCATGGGCAGCGATCAGCCGGCCTCGATGCCCAGCGCGTGCATCAACCTGCTGAACCATACGACCGGCAATCTTTCGGGGCATTTCAACAGCTTCAACGTGGTTGAGAATATCGATTGCGGAGCGCTGAACGATATCGGCTTGCCGGGCGGCGGGAACGGAAATCCGACGGTTACGGCGGGGATCGCGATAGATGCGAGCGGCAGCCAGAACGACCGTAATATCGTGCAGAACGTGACCGTGAACCGCGCGGTGTACGGGATGCAATGGGGGCAGAGTCAGGCGGTTGAGTGGAGCGTGCGCAATCTGCATTGCAATCGCGACGGCATCTGTATCGACGCACATCCGGGATTTTCGCAGGTCGAGTTCACGCAAATCGAAACGCTGCAGTGCGCGTTGGATTTTTTTCTGGGCCAGGCGGCGTTTATGACGGTGCGAAACTACAGCGATGAAACCGACGGGCCGACGACGATCGCGCCGCCGTGGACCGCGAGTTTCACCTATCCCTCGAATTTTGTGGTCAAAGACACCAACGGCAATTTCGAAATAGCGCTCAGCCCGGGGGGAACCAGTGCGACCTCGCAGCCCGTTTGGGCAGCGCAGAACACCAGTTTCACCATCAGTTCGATCGTGCGCAACTCCGGCGTGGTGACGGTTACGACCGCCGGCACGCATGATTTTTCGGTGGGACAACTGGTGGGAATCGTCAACGTGCCGGATGCGAGTTTCCCCGGCTCGTTCACGATTACGGCGGTGCCGGCCTCCAATCAGTTCGTGTACAACCAGGCCGGGAGCAACGCGGGCAGCAGCGGCGGTGCGGCCTATCATGCGACCGCCGACAACAGCGTGGTGTGGCTGAACACGGGGTCGGGCACGGCGTTTTCGCAATTGGCGCTGTTCGCCGGGAGCGGCGGCACTCCGGGCGGTACGCTGGTGCTAATCGATTCGAGCTGGGACGCCAACAGCCAGATGCCCTACAACTCGGATTTCATCGCGGGCAACGGCGCCGACTTCTCGTTCATCGGCCTGGATTTCAAGCTGGTGGAATCGGCGTTTATACCGCCGGCGACAACGCCGATGGTCGACTTGAGCGTCACCGGGATAGGGAGCAGGACGTTTCAATGCGAGGGATGCCGCGGGATAACCAAGCCCAATTTCAACGTCAAGGTGAGCGGCGGCGACTCGCGCCAGATCACGTATATCAATATGCAGCGGCTGCCGGGGCCGAATCAGAATGCGGGCAACGCCGGGCTGGGCGAATACTTCATCAACGCGCTGGTCAACGGCGATGCGGCGGGGGTGGATGATTTCCGGAGCGATTTTCCGGGCAAAGTGCGCGACATCGGCGGCCCGCTGACGGTGACGCAGCTCAGCAATCCCGGCGGCGCGCCGCAGCAGCTGGCGTGCAGCGACGGCGGTTCGCCGCCGAACCAAACCTACATCTACCGGTATACGGCGGTGAGCGGCGCGGGCGAAACGCTGGCTTCGTCGGAGGCTTCGGTGAGCTGCACCGGGAACGTCGGCGCGGGCGGGGTATCGATTAGCGGCCGGGTTCTGCCGGTGCTGGGGGCGGACAGCTACAACATTTACCGGACCGCGGCGAACGGCGCGCCGGGTACGGAAAAGCTGGCGCTGAGTCTTGCGGCCAACGCGATCAACTCCCAGTTGAACAGCGCCAATTCGTTTACGGATACCACGCCGGACTCGAATCTGGGAGTGGTGTTCCCGTCGGCCAACAGCACCGGCGACGCGATCGTGGCGGGGGTGTCGGCAGCGGGAGCGGTGGCGACCGGAGCGGCGCCGGGCGATCTGTCGGCGGCGCGGGGGGCGGGGAGCGGGGCGTTGTGGCTGGGGAGCAACGGCGGCCAGAGCCTGGATTATGGAATCACGAATCCGGGTGCGTTTTCGTTCTTCGGCGGGAACCTGTTCGCGCCCGGCCTGAATATTATCGGCAGCGGCAAGGCGGTGATGGGCAGCACCACGGTCGGCAGTCTGCCGGCGTGCAACGCGTCCAACCAATTCAGCTGGCTGACGGTGACCAACAACAGCGCCGCGTGCGCGTACGGCGCCGCGCCGGCGGCCGGCGGCAGCATCGTGTGTCCGGTCTTCTGCGACGGCAGCGCCTGGAAGATTCACTGATTGTGCGGGCGGTGGGCTGTTCGATGGACCAACTCGATCACATCGTGAAGATCACCGGGCAGGTCGGATTTCCGGCGGCGCTGGTGCTGCTGCTGATGATACTGGCGCCGCGCTACGCTCTGCGCGCGCTCGAAGTATTTCGCAAGATCATGGACGACTTCGCCGAAAAGCTGGTGAGCGGGATTCGCCAGGCAATGGAGCGGCATGAGGCAGTGGTGAATCGCGCCGAGGCCATCACCTCGCGGCAGGAGGCCGCGGTGAGCCGCCTGGAGGCGATCGATCGCGTCAGATGGCGCAATGGAGAGGACGGAGATGGGCAGTGAATGGACGCCGTCGGTATGGCAGGACGAAGTGGCGCTGATCAAAATCGCGGCGGCCAAGTACGGACTTGACTGGCATTTCGTGGCCGCGATTCGCAAGGCCGAGGACGGCGGTCCCGGCCGCGAGTTCGGCGTGCTGAGCGTCAAGGCTCCGGGCTATAACGCGCAGCTTGAAGTGTGCTGTCAGACGGTGCGGCATCGGCTGGTGCAGTATGACGAGAACCATCAGGCGGTGGAGCTGCATGAAGCGCCCGACGGGCTGCAGTCGGTGATCTATGGGCGGGACTTTATCGACTGGTTCGCCGGTATCTGGGCGCCCAACGGTGCAGCGAACGATCCGGGCGAGCTCAACCGCAATTGGAGCCGCAACGTAACGTACTGGTACTTGCATCTGATCGACCTGGAGCATCCGGCCTGAGGTGAGGAGGTTGAGCAGGCCGCGGCCTGCTTGCAAACGGAGAGGGGGGAAGATGTTGAACAATCCGAAAACGACGATTACCGGATACCTGATGCTGGCGGCGTCGCTGCTGATGGTGGTGGCGCATGGGCTGAGCGGAGCGCTGAGCCTGGCTGACCTGACGGCGCTGCTGGGCGCGGCCGGCGGGGTGGGACTGATTTCGGCCAAAGACGGGGGACATTGATGGGGAGCGCGTTGTAAGGGTATGCACGAAAGAGCCCTTCGCACAGGGCTCTTTTGTTTTGCGGCATTGAGCAAACCGCGACGCCCGCGGACTCGCCATCGGGTTTCAACTGTGCCAATTTTCCTTACGCGGCCGGAGGTTATGACGGTTGCCGCGGAGGAGCACATGGCGGGATTGGTTCAGGACAAGGTGGCGCTGGTTACCGGCGCAGCGTCGGGTATCGGACGGGCGACAGCGCAGATTTTCGCGCGCGAGGGAGCCAGGGTTGCGGTGGCCGATCTCAATCTCGACGGCTGCGAGGAAACCGCCGCGATGATTAAAAAGGCGGGCGGCGACGCCTTCGCTATCCGCTGCAACGTAGCCCGGTCCGCCGAAGTGCAGGCGATGGTGGAACAGGTGGTCAGGGCCTATGGACGGCTGGACCTCGGCTTCAACAACGCCGGAGTAAGCCCCGCCGGCGGACGTATCGGTGAAATTCCCGAAGATGACTGGGATCGGGTAATCGCGATCAATCTGACCGGCGTGTGGCTGTGCATGAAGTACGAACTTGCGCAGATGACGGCGCAGGGCGGCGGCGTGATCGTCAACACCGCGTCGATAATGGGACTGGTGGGCGAGCGGCGCACGGGGGCGTACTGCGCGGCCAAGCATGGCGTGGTCGGACTGACCAAAACGGCGGCGCTGGAGTACGCGAAGAGGAACATCCGGGTCAACGCGGTGTGCCCCGGTTCCACGCTGACACCGATGATGCAAAAGGGCTTCGAGCGCGACCCGCGGCTGGAAGAGGCCTACAAGCAGTCGCATCCGCTGGGCCGTCTGGGCACGCCCCAGGATATCGGCGAGGCCGTGGTATGGATGTGCTCGGGCGAGGCGTCATTCGTCACCGGTGTGGCTTTGCCGGTTGACGGCGGCTACACCGCGCATTGACGCGGCTTAGCGGGACGCTTTTTTGCCTGCGGCGCCTTCGTCATAATGGGCCGCGGGCGCCGCGCCCCCGGGAGAAAGTGCGATGGCTTACAGCGAGCTCATTTACGACAAGCAGGACAAGGTTGCGATCATAACGCTTAACCGGCCCGAGCGCATGAACGCCATCACACCAACGCTGGCCGGCGAGCTGAAGGACGCGATGGCCGACGCGCAAGGGGATCCCGCGATCGCGGCCATCGTGGTTACCGGTGCGGGCAAGTCGTTCTGTCCCGGGATGGACATGGGCGTGCTGCAGGCGGCCGCGGAGCGCAAGAAGAGCGACGGCGCAGAGCAGCCCGCCGCGCCCCACGCGATCGACATCAACCATCATTCGCTGTTCGGCTTCATGCTCAGGATGCATAAGCCCATCATCGGCGCGCTCAATGGCAATTGCGTCGGGATGGGACTGAGCATGGCGCTGCATTTCGATATCCGCATCGCGGGCGAGGGCACGCGCATGAGCGCGATTTTCGTGCGCCGCGGATTATCGGTCGAACACGGCTCGAGCTGGCTGCTGCCGCGGCTGGTGGGAATGTCGCATGCCATGGACCTGGCGCTGACCGGGCGCATTATCGGCGCGCAGGAAGCGTTGGCGATGGGACTGGTAAGCCGCGTGGTGCCCGACGACAAGCTGCTCAGCACGGCGGTTGAAATGGCGCGCGAGATTGCGGCCAATTGCTCGCCCACCGCGATGGCCGAGGCCAAGCGCATGCTGTGGCAGCATCTGACCGGCGACTACCAGATGGCTACCGACGACAGCACCGCGATCATGTTCAGCATGTTCAGGCAGGGCGATTTCAAAGAAGGCGTGATGGCGTTTGTGCACAAGCGTCCGCCGCGTTTCAAGCCGGTTCAGTGATGCGCGGCAAACCCATCGCGCCGGCGCAATTAATATTGGCATATCTGCGCGCGGCCAAAAGCCTTTCCTGCGCGGCTTACGATGTTGATACGCGCCGGTTCGCGGATTGCGCGTATCTTGCGAAACAAAAGCTAAATTGAATTAATTGCGGAACTTGTCTGATGCCACTCGACAGGAAGGTCGAAGTGCGGAAGATTGCGAAGTTCTGCCTGATTGGAGCTGCGGCTGTGTCGCTGATGGCGGGATGCGCGATGTCGCCGGCCAAGCGCGAAGGGATGCTGGTGGGGGCGGCGGCGGGGGCGCTGTTCAGCGGCGCGGCCGCATGCGGTACCGCGGCGGCTACCGGTTCGAATAACTCCAACGCCCTGGCCATTGCCTGTCCGATCGGAATCGCGGGAGGCGCTCTCATCGGCGGTACGATCGGTTACTTTGCGGCCTATTCGGAATCGGTGGAGGCGCCGCCCGGTGCGCCGCCGCCTCCGGTGATGGCGCAGCAGTATCCATCCGAAAGCGGCGCCGCCGCGCAGCAGCAAGCGCCGGCGCCTCCGCCGATCGCAACCGCGGCCGCGCCAACTCCCTCTCCCACTCCGACGTCGACCCCGGCGCCCACCCCGACAGCAGTCGCGCCGAGTCCAGCGCCGCCCACGCCGACAGCGCCGCCCACGCCGACAGCGCCGCCGTCGATCGCCGCGCCGCCCTCTTCACCGGCGCAAGCTTCACGCGAAAAGCTGGTGTTTCGCGGCGTACTGTTTGCGCGCAACAGTTGGGATTTGACTCGGCGGCAGCAGCGCACGCTGGATGCCGCGGTTGAGATTCTGAAAGGGCATCCGGGGCTGCGGGTTTACGTCAAAGGCTACAGCGATTCGCGCGGCAGTGCCCAGCTCAATCAGAAACTGTCGCAGGAGCGGGCGGCAACTGTGGCGGCCTATCTTGCCAGCAGGGGCATCCCACTCGAGCAGCTCGTGGTGCTGGGGATGGGCTCGACACATCCGCTGGCCAGCAACGCAACGGCCGCCGGACGCGCCCTGAACCGCCGGGTCGAGATCGAACCGATAACAGAAGAACCGTAATCGGCGCGATGCTTCTTGATTTTCAGTTGTGCATCTATCTGAGAACCACAGTTCAACTCGACGATGACGTATTCCGCCCAGGGCTGCGCGGGGATCGCGCTCCTCACTTCAGCGTAAAGGCGCCGCACGGGTCGTTGCTGGTGCTGGTGAACAGGACGAAGGGCGGGTTGAGCGCCTGGACGAAGGCCGGTCCCGGTACGGCGCCGCCGGGCACGGTGAAGGTGAATGTGGTCGAGTTGATTATGGTCAGCGGAATTTTGGGCGCACCGCCGGCGCCCAGTCCGCCCAAATCGGCCACCCCGCCCGGCTGCAGGTTGAAGAAGTTGATTACCGTCAGCGTCGAGAAACCGCTGCCCGTCACCGTGATCGTGCTGCCGCTCTGGCTGATGCTCAGGAGGTTGATGCGCGCGCCCAGCGGCACCGACACCGCGTCGCTCCTGGCCGCGTAGCTGTGCGACTTGCCCGCGTTGCTCACCACCATCGACCCCGGCCCGGTCGGCGCGCTGGCCGGCAGGGTGAACATGATCGAATTGGTTTTGAGCCGCGCGTCCCCCGGGCCGATGAAGGTGGTCGGCAGCTTGCCGCCCGGACACGCGCAGAACACGTCCACCGCGACCCCGTTGACGGTGTCGAAGCCGTTGCCGTTGAGCGTCACCAAGCTGCCCGGGCTCAAAGTGGTCTCGACGTTGGCGGTGGCGAAGCCCGGATTAAGGCTGGTTGCGGCCAAACCGTGGCCGTTGATCCCGTTGATGGTCGGCAGACCCGCCGCCGCCGACCCCTGCAGCAGGGCATAGCCCAGGTTGGAGGTGACGAAGCCTTTGTCGGTGTTGACCACCTGCACCGAGGCAAAGCCCTGCCCCTGGCTGACGGTGGGCGGCACCGGCACCACCAGCCGGGTGGCGCTGCTCAGCGCGCGATTGGGCGTAAGCGGTCCGGCGCTGATCGGACCGCCGGCGGTGGCTACGAACAGGTTGACCACCGAACCGGCGGTGAAGTTGGCGCCGATAATGGTGAAGCTGGCGCCGACCATGATCGGACTGCTGACGCTGGCGATCGCCGGATGCCCCGGCAGCGGGGTCGGCGTCGGTACCGGCACCGTCGGCTTGGGCGTGGTCGCGATACATTCGGGCGGCGTCGGCGTCGGCGTGGCAATGCGGGTTGCGGTCGGCGTGGGCGTCGGCGTTGCACCCATACCGGTCGGCGTCGGCTGCGGCGTAGGCGTACGCGTCGGCGTCTTGCCCGGGGTGAAGGTGGGAATAAAGGTCGGCGGTCCGGTGACGTTGAATTGCTGAGCGGCGGTTGCGGGCAGCAGGCTCGAGTTCCCGGCGAAGGACGCCGTCTGCGAGGTCAGCGCCGCGCTGGCGGGCGTCAGGGTGCACGACGCGTTGCCCTTGGCGTCAGTGGCGGCGGAGCAGGAATTACCCTGCAGTGTAATCTGCACGCTGACGCCCGTAACCGGCGCCGCTGGAGTTACGGAGATATCGCTCAGCGACGCCACCAGGGTGACAGGCTTTCCCGCCGCAACTCCGGTCGGGCTTAAGTTCAGACTCATCGCGGTGGTATGACGTCCGGCCGTCCACGACACCACGCTTGAATTGGATGTCAGCTCGGTTTTGCCGATGGTCGCGGCGGCGCTGACGGTATCGATCCCGGTGAAAATACCGGCGTAGCTGAAGGACGCCTGACCGCCGGCGTTTGACCGGACCATCTTGAGCTGCGCATTGGCGCCGGCAACGCTGAAGTAAATCGGCGTGCCCAGCGGCGCGCTGACGTAATGGAAGCTGGCGGTAAAGGTCTGCGACGCACCCTGGGCGGGATTGGGCGAAATAGTTCCCGGCGACAGCACCAGCGAAGGGGGCTGGCTGGGCGCCGCATAATTGCAGGTGCCCTTGCTGTCGGTGATTTTGAATACCGCGTCGCCCTGAGCCGCGTAGATACAGCCGTCGGGGCCGCGCACCAGGTTGTTCACGCCGCCGCCCCCGGCCAGGGCAACCCCTGAACTGGGCGGGTTGGTGGTAAGGTCGGCGGTGCCAATCCCCAGCGAGCGGTTGGTATCCGGATCGAACGGGTTGAGGAACAAGGTTTGGGCGTCGCCGTTGGCTTGCAGACCGCCGGCTAAAAGCCCCAAAGCCGCGACGTCAATATTGGGCAGAACTGTCACCGTCGGAGTGGGCGGACCGTCGGTCGCGCTGATCTGGGCCACGCGTGCAAGAGTGGAAACGACGCCCCACACGTACATCGCACCCGAAGACGCGAAAGTGATGTTGGCGTTAGGGGTTCCCGGCATATCGGCATAGACCACCGTCTTGGGGGAGGCGGTATCCTGACCCGAGATACGCCAGACTGACGGGTTATCGGATCCCGCGCCGGCGCATGAATCGTCGGTGAACAGGTCGCCGCTTATCGGATCGACGGCCAGCGCCGTGGGACAGGTCAGATCGGAGGCTATGGTCTGGGCGATGGTACCGTTGGCGGGATTTATTTTGAACACCGCGCCGGTGGTGAAATTGCCGGTGGTCGCGTCGCGGCTGGCGAACAGGTTGCCCTTTTTGTCGATCACCAGGCCCGCCAGCGACGGTCCCAGCGCGGTTGAGGTGACCAAGGTGGTGGCGTCGGCGACGCCGCCGCCGGGCGCAATCTTATAGATATCGCCCACAGGAGAATCGGATACGTAGAGATTCCCGCCCGCATCGAAAGCCATTCCGTACGCGCCGGGGCATCCGGTGAAGTTGATGTCGCCGAAGAAGTAGTTCCGGGCGACGAAGCCGGTAGCATAGGGCGTGACCTGGAATCCCGGCATCGCGGGCGGCGCCCCATTGCCGCATCCGTTGGCCGGACCGCCGGTGTACGCGACGCTGCCGGCGGCGGGAAACGGGAGATTGCCGTCGGTGAGGTCGACCGCCGAATACACGACGGTCTCAGGCATCTGGTCGACGGCGGTGAATTGGACCTGGCCGGCGGCGTCGGTCAGGGCGGGAATCGGACCTTTAATCACCGAATGGCCGGCGCCCTGCGAAACATTGACCAGTTTGCCGGCAGTGGGACGGCCCAGTTTATCCTTGAGCGTGATTACGATGACGGCGTTGCTCTTGCCGTCGGCGGTGACGCTGGCGGGAAAAGCGTCCAAACTTGCTCCCGTGGCCGGCGGGGTGACGAACGGCATCAAGGGTTTTTGCGCCAGCGCGACGCCGTCGGTGGTATCGCTTGCACTGAAGGTTACGGTTTCGACATCGAGGTCCGAAACGGTGAACGTGAAAGCGCCGCTGCTGGGGCTGGTTACACCGGTGGCGGGCGTGACCACGACGTGGCTGCCGCTGTTGCCCGAAACCATCACGGTCTTGCCGCCGATTGGAAAACCGTTGGTGTCGGTGAGTTTAACCTCGACGCCGGCCTGGGTACCGTCGGCCGGAACGCCGGAAGCTGCGTTGGCGATCAATCCGATCGGTGCAATCGCAAGCACCTCGGATTTGGTTGGATCGACCGCACCCACAGTTTGATCGCATAGGCACAGATGCAGAGCGGCGAGGTCGGGCGAACCCAGGCCGACATGGGCGAAGTCCGATCCCATCGACGCGGCGTTATGAAAAGTGGCGGCGCATTTGCCGTAGTAAGACGGACTGACAAAGCCGAGGTCGTGGCCCACGGACTGATTAAGCAGCGCCTGAAACGCGGCCCAAGTGGGGGCGCCGCCGCTGGTGCCGCCGTTGAGCAGCCCGGTGGGGCATCCGCCGGCGCTGGCTTCGCAAATCAAAACGCCCTTGGCGGGGTCGGCGTTCACCGCAAGATCGGGTATCGATCTCATCGGGCCGGCGACGAAACCGTTTTGGTAGGCCGGACGCGGGAAGAACTTGCTGACGCCGAAACCGCCCTGTCCGCTGGTCGGGCTTTCCGTCAATCCGTTCCACCACGTTTCGCTGCCGTAGGTAAGATTGGGTCCCGAGGTCAGGGAGGTGCCGCCGACGGCGATAGCGTTGGGCGAATCGGCCGGTACTCCAACCGTATTGGGGCTGCCGTCCAAACAGGTGCTGCCGGAGTCCCCGGCGGCATTGAACACGGTGATCCCCGAAGCCGCGGCCGATCGCAATAGCGCGTCGATGCTGTCGACGTCGGCCGTGTCGGTCTGGTCTTCGCAATAAGACCAGCTGTTGCTGATGATATCGACCCGGTCGTCGATCATGCGGCTGAGCAGCGCCTGGAAACTGGCACCGGGTGCGCCGAACGGCGCGTCATAGACGGCAATTTTCGCGCCCGGCGCGATGGTCAGGACATCGTCGATGTCGAGCAATACCTCGTTCTGGTTGGGCCCCGGAGTGGCGCCGCCGTTGACGTGAATCTGGTTGATGTTGGCCAACTCCGTGGCCGGCGCGCCAATCAGGGCCAGATAATCGGCAACGTCGCTGGTTTGGAAGGTATCGAATTCGAGCAGTCCGACGGTCTGGCCGGTGCCGTCCAAAACGCCCCAGGTACAGGCGGAAGCGGCGGAGGAGACAACCGGCGCGGTTGCCGACGGCATTGCGGAAAAATTCCCGCTGGAACCAGCCCCGGCGCCGGAAAGGCGCGAGATTTCGCTGCCACCCGGGACCGGGATGATGGGCCCGATCGGGGCCGTATAGTTAAACGGATATAACTTCTGCAGTTGCTCGGTGAGCCATTTCTGTAAGGCGCCGCCGGAGACGCCGTTGGCGAAGCTGTACAAAGCGTAGATGGCAAACAGGATCAGCAATACGACCCCCAGTATGGCCAGAAATCCCACCGACGGAGTTGCCGGCGAGGGCAGATTCGACAATCCCGTCACCGCCTGCACCTGGGCGGCAAACCTGCCCGGCAGAGCGGGATTTTCCAGGTTGGCGAAGAAGCGGCGGTGGCCGAGACGAAAACTCCCGATCCGAACGTCAAACGCGCGCTCGGCCTGAGCGCGCGTGCCGCGAACCGTCAGCGTCATCCGGCTGCGCGACCCTTGGATCAGCCGCAATCCATTGCCCTCAAGCCAGGTTAAGACCTGGTCATACGTTTTGCGCGAGGGCCCGAATCGATCCGAGACTTGCCGCGGTGAAAGGAACTGCCGATAGCGCGGAGACCGCGGATCGTAAATGTCGCGCAGGTAACGATCGAAGCCCTCCTGGTCGGTGCGTTTCAGAACGATGGTCAGCGTCAACGGTTGCGCGTCGTCATCGATGCCGTGCGCCAGCGGAGCCGCCCGATGCAGGGCCGAGATGACATGGCCGGGAAGGCGGACCATATCGCCGAAGGATTCGTAATAGCGTCTGGTTTCGCCGCTGGAGGCGGTGAGAAAGATAAGACCGATCAGGACGGCGGTAATAGCGGCGAACCGTCGGAACATGAAGGCTACTCCACAACCGGGTCCGGAAGAGCCAAACCTGAACGAAGTGGATTAACGCCGCCAAGGCCCTGAAAAGTCGCTCAGGAAAGTTCTCGTCTCGGCAATGGATGCTACTAGCACGCACAAGATAGTAAGGGCAAGCTTTAAGCGCCTAAATCTTGCGCATGGGGAAACAATTGCTTTGTCGGCCTCTCATCATCCAGATTCGCCCGGTCACATCTACTTAAGCAATTTTCGCCGTACCTGAGCGAAACCATGCTCCCATTGCGTGATCCGACGTATCGCCCGGGCGCCGTCGCGTGCGCGCAGGGCGCGCTCCAGTTCGCGCAGGATGGGCACCAGCACGCTGATTCCCAAACTCGCAGTGAATCCGACGCAGGTGTGGGCGGCCTGCGCCGCGCGCGCAAAATCGTCCTCCCCGATAGCCTTGCGCACCTGCCCGATACCGTTGTTCGTATGCCGGATGAAGGTCGCGATCAGTTCCGCGCGCGCGGCCTTGTCGCCGGCGGCGAGATCCTCGATTACGCTGAGGTCCACCTCAAGCGGCCGTTTGCTGCTCACAACTCTCAGCAGCATCACAGTCGTGAGCCCGGGTCTGTCGAAGCCGCACGCCCCGATATCGCCGCGGCGTCAGTTCCGGACATGAAGCCGGTCGATTCACGGTCGCAGGCCCTCTCAACTGAAACCACAGTCAGTCTCATTGGGCGGCCTGACCTTTCATCGAAGGGGATGGCGCGATAGAAGAACAGCTTCAGGGAGGTGCGCGATGAAAGTCAGAGCCGCGGTTGCGACGGCTGCGGGAGCGCCGCTGGAAGTCACCGAGGTCGAGCTCGAGGGGCCCCGTTCAGGCGAGGTGCTGGTCGAGATCAAGGCCACCGGCGTATGCCATACCGACGCCTACACCCTGTCGGGCAAGGATCCGGAGGGGCTGTTCCCCTCTATCATGGGACACGAGGGAGCCGGCATTGTAGTCGAAACCGGGCCCAACGTCGCCACGCTCAAGCCGGGCGACCACGTGATTCCGCTCTACACGCCGGAATGCCGCAACTGTCCTTCATGTCTTTCGGGCAAGACCAATCTGTGCACCGCGATTCGCGAAACCCAGGGGCGCGGCGTGATGCCGGACGGGACCAGCCGTTTTTCCATGAACGGCAGAATGGTGCATCACTATATGGGCACCTCCACCTTCGCCAATTTCACGGTGGTGCCGGAAATCGCGCTGGCCAAGGTGCGCGAGGACGCTCCCTTCGACAAAATTTGTTACATCGGATGCGGTGTGACTACGGGAATCGGCGCCGTAATCAATACCGCCAGAGTCCAGCCCGGCGACCGCGTCGTGGTGTTCGGTCTGGGCGGTATCGGCCTTAACGTGGTACAGGGGGCGCGGCTGGCGGGCGCGGGTATGATCGTCGGGATCGATCTCAATCCCGCGCGCAAGGCGATTGGAGAGAAGTTCGGCATGACGCATTTCGTCAATCCCGCCGAAGTGCAGGGCGACCTCGTTCCATTCATCGTCAATCTGACCGGCGGCGGCGCGGATTACTCCTTCGAATGCGTCGGCAACGTCAAGCTGATGCGCCAGGCGCTGGAATGCTGCCAGCGCGGATGGGGTACCTGCGTGATAATCGGCGTGGCGGCGGCAGGCGAGGAAATTTCCACGCGGCCCTTCCAGCTGGTGACCGGCCGCATTTGGAAAGGCACCGCATTCGGCGGCGCCAAAGGCCGGCGCGACGTGCCCAAAATCGTCGACTGGTACATGCAGGGACGCATCAACATCGACGACCTGATCACGCACACCATGCCGCTGGCGCAAATCAACCAGGCCTTCGACCTGATGCATCAGGGTAAGTCGATCCGATCGGTTATCGTCTACTAGGGTATTTCACGGCTCCGGCGGCGCGGCCCGTAAACGCCTGCGCTCTTGCTCTCGTCACTAATGTGAAGCGGCACGCGATGATATCGGGCAAAGGCATCATCGGGCTGGCGCTGCTGGCCTCGTTCTTTAGCACCGCGGTATTGGCGGCCCGGCTCTCGGCCGATCTCGAACCCATCCACGTCCTCAACCGGCTGGCGTACGGACCGCGTCCGGGCGACATCGATCGCGTCCGCCGAATCGGCGCGGAGCGCTACATCCAGGAACAGCTCCATCCGGAATCGATTCCGCTTCCCGCCGGCCTCAAGTCGCAACTGGCCGCGCTCGACACCCTGCGCATGACGCCGGTGCAGTTGTTCGTCGCCTATCGGCCGTTTCGTGCGGGCCAATCCAAGCCCGACCCGGATCAGGTCAAAGCGGCGCGCCGGCGCGCGCGCGTCATCATGCAGCAGGCCGCGCAGGCCCGGCTGATGCGCGCTATCGAAGACCCGCGCCAACTCCAGGAGGTGATGGTCGAGTTCTGGTTCAACCATTTCAACGTTTTTGCCGGCAAGGGCCTCGACTATCTGTGGACCGGAGCTTTCGAGCAGGAAGCGATCCGTCCCTATGCGATGGGCCGCTTCCGCGATCTGCTGGGCGCCACCGCGAAACATCCGGCGATGCTCTTTTACCTCGACAACTGGCTCAACACGGGACCGGGAACGCCGGGCGCGCACGGCAAATTCGAGGGGCTCAACGAGAACTACGCGCGCGAACTGGTGGAGTTGCACACGCTCGGCGTCAATGGCGGTTACACGCAGCGCGACGTGACCGAATTGGCTCGTATCTTCACCGGATGGGGCCTGGTCAATGGCGGGGGCGCGGCGAGAAGGGTCGGGCTATGGCGATGGCTGCGCGGGGCGGGCGGGGAGAGCGCGGCCGGCGTGAGCGGGTTTTATTTCGACGCCAGCCGCCATGACTTCGGCACCAAGCAATTCCTGGGGCATACCATCCGTGGCTCCGGTATCGGCGAGGGTGAGCAAGCCCTCGATCTGCTGGCGCGCAGTCCGGCCACCGCCCATCACATCGCCTACGAACTGGCGCAGTACTTCGTTGCCGACGATCCGCCGTCGTCGCTGGTGCAAAGTCTTGCCGCGGTTTTCGAGGAAAGCGGCGGCGACATCCGTGCGACCCTCAATACGCTCTTTCACAGTCCCGAATTCCGGGATTCCAAATATTGCGGCAACCGCTTCAAGACGCCGTATCAGTTCGTGATTTCGGCGGTGCGCGCGGCGGGAATCGATCCGCTCAACTTCCGTCCGCTGCTGGGGATACTGGCGCAACTGGGCCAGCCGCTATACGGATGTCAGACGCCCGACGGATACAAGGTTACGCAGGCGGCATGGCTCAATCCCGACGCGATGATGCGCCGGCTCAGCTTTGCCACCGCGATCGGCACCGGCCATCTGCCGCTGATGAGCGCGCCGCTGGATGACGCTGAACGCGGCGATGTCAGACCGGCGCTGGCGCCCGGTCCGGCGCCCGGTTTCACGCCGCCCGACCCGTATCAATTGGCGGCCGCCATCGGCAACAGCTTCAGCCATCGGACGGCGCAAACGGTACGCGACGCGCCGGCTCGATTGCGCGCCGCCCTGATCCTCGGCAGTCCCGAGTTCATGCTGAAGTGAAGCGGGCTCAGATGTTCTCGCGCACTTCGGGGCGGCGCATCTTCCACAGGAATCCGTCCATGTAGAAATGCACCAGCGATTCATAGACGGCGTAATAAAACAGCCACAAACCGCCGGTCAGGCCGAACACTTCCACCGGCCGAATGCCTTTCAGAATCACCGCGCCCCACAGCGTCTGCAGAATTCCGATCGCGAACAGCGGAACCGTCAGCAACGCGTACCAGCTCTTCGGATACCGCAGCATCCGCTCGAGCCTCGACGGCGCCGGATGCGGACGGCAGTAGCGGCGGCGCTGGAAACCCCACACGAATACCATGTACTCGACCGCATGGCTGAAGGCGAAGGCGACCACCGCCTGCACCGGATTGGCCCACAGCAGCGCACTGGAAATAAGCGTGGTGCCGATCGCGGCTGACATGCGCGCGCGGTTGCGAAAGCGCTGCGCGCGCCATTCGTTGTAGAGCCACAGGACGACACCGCCGGCAGCGCACGCGGCGCTCGGAATCAGCAGCCATTCGCCGTATTTCTCCATCGCCGCAATAATCACCGACGCGGCGGCGCGGATATGCTCGCCGCCGGCCAGAATTACGCCCTTGTTCTTGGGCGCGGTGTAGCTGAAATAAAGCGGTATCCAGCACAGGATCAGGTACTTGTCGATCCATGCCGGAGTGCCGCGCTGGACGGCGTCGGGATCTTTGGCCCGGTAAAGCCGCATGATGCCGAACTTCTGCATGTAGGTGTGCCAGAAGTTCCACAGCAGCGAGAAGAACACCACCGCGGCGAGGGCGCGGCCGGCAATCGAGCCCATCCCCCGGTAGCTCAGCAGCGCGGGCGTTGCGGCGAACAGCAGCAGACAGATGGCCGGAAACCAGGTGAGCTGGCGCTCGAACCGGTGAAATACGTCCCGATCCAGATACGCGTAGGGCAGGCCGTAATGCCGATGCGCCAGATTCGCTCCCATCACGAAGGCGAAGATATAGAAGACCGGCATTTGACTCCCCGCCAGCATCATCGGAACCAGCACCCAAACCCAGCTGAAATGATAGGCGGCGATATCGATTGCGGGCGACAGATGCCATGACGGGCTGCTGGCGCCGGGTTCGGGCGGACGCACGCAGCGCTCCCATACCCCGATGCGGGCGGATGCGATCTCGATTGTATGCGCCAGCGCGCCCATGGGACGTCAAAAAAGCGGCTTTAATCTATAACATCGGCGCGGCTCATTTCACAGCATCGCCGCGCGCGCGCCTTTGACAGCGGAGGCGGAAGGTGCGATTCGTAAACCGCTGCCAATCCGGCTCCGAGGAGACCCAACCATGAAGATCAATACCGTATTGGGAAGCTGTGACGCGGCCGACCTCGGTCCCACCCTGGTCCATGAGCATCTGCTGACCGGGATGCCCGGCGCCTACCTCGACGCCGCCGATTTCAATCGCAAGCAGGAGTTCGCCAACGTCTGCGGCGCGGTCGAAAAGGTCAAGCAGTGCGGTATCTCGACGATTATCGACCCCTGTCCGATGGAGCTGGGACGCGACCCCGAGTTTGCCGCGGCCATCTCCGACCGCACCGGGATGCGCGTCATCATGTCGACCGGCCTTTACAACGACGCGATGGGAATTCCGACCCATTTCCGCATGCTCGATTCGGACGAAATCGCCGAACTGTATGTGCGCGAAATCACCGACGGCATCGGTTCGACCGGAATCAAGGCGGGCTTGATCAAGGCGGCCAACAGCGGGATGCCGGGATTTGCGGGCGAGAAGGGCATCACCAAGGTCGAGGAGAAGGTTTTCCGCGCCGCGGGCCGCGCGCAAAAGGCGACCGGCGTTCCAATCCTGGTCCATAACAGCGAGACCGCGCCGTTTGGACGCGAAGTGCTCGACATCCTGGAGAGCGAGGGCGTGGAGCCCAAACGCGTGATGATCGGGCATTCGTGCGGCGTCGGCGACATGCGCTACTACTTCGATATTCTCCAGCGCGGCGCCTGGCTCGGCTTTGACCGCTTCGGAATCGAGATGGTCGCGCCCGACAAGCTGCGCCTGGCTTCGCTGATCGGGCTTCTGGGCGTCGGCCACGACCGGATCATGCTCGCGCACGATACCGTCGCCTGCTGGCTCGGACGCCTGGGCAAGGGCATGCGCAGCATGCTGAAGAACTCGCCCAACTGGAAGCTGACGCACATCAGCGAGGACATCCTGCCGGCGCTGCGCAAAGCGGGCGTGACCGAGGACGCGATCGACACCCTGCTGGTGAAAAATCCGCGGGATTATTTCGCCGCGTAACGCCGCTGGCCTGATGCAAAATCGAGAGGAACCGCCATGGACTACGATCTGAAAATCAGCGGTGGAACGATTATCGACGGCACCGGCAAGTCCGGTGTGCAAGGCGACCTGGCAATCAAGGCGGGCAAAATCGCGGCCATCGGCAACGTGCGCGGCGCGGCCGCCCGCACCGTGGATGCCGCCGGTTTGGCGGTCGCGCCCGGCTTCGTCGATATCCATACCCATTACGACGCCCAGATTCTGTGGGATCGGATGCTGACCATCTCGCCCTGGCATGGCGTGACCTCCGTCGTGTTCGGCAACTGCGGCTTCGGCGTCGCGCCCACGCGCCGCGAGCATCGCGGACTCATCATGCGCACGCTGGAGAAGGTCGAAGGCATGAGTATCGACGCGCTCGAAGGCGGATTGGGTTACCAATGGCCCTTCGAGACGTTCCCCCAATACCTCGACGCGATTGAGCGCCGCGGCGCCGCGATCAATTTCGGCGCGCTGGTCGGCCACACCCCGGTGCGGCTTTACGTCATGGGCGAGGAGTCGATGGAACGCGCGGCCACCGATCAGGAGATCGCGCGGATGCGCCAGCTTGTGCGCGAAGCACTGTCCGCCGGCGCCATCGGCTTCGCGACCTCTAAGGCGTTCACGCATATCGGCTACCTCGGCAAGCCGGTTCCCAGCCGTTTCGCCGATTGGAACGAAATCGAAGCCCTCACCTCGACCCTGGGCGAGGCCGGCCGCGGCGTAGTCGAAGTGACGCCGGGTGCCGGCCTGATGTACGACGAGTTCGCGCAAATCGTGCGCGGCAACGGCCGGCCGATCACGTTCGCGATGGTGACCGGGGCGGGCGGTCCGAACGCGCATCGCAAGGGCATGCACCGGGCGCACCAGCTCATCGAACAGGGCCTGCCGCTGGTTCCGCAGGTAATCGGCCGTCCGGTCGTCAACGAGGTCTGTTTCAAGGATCCATTCGTATTCGAAAATATGGATTTCTTCAGGCCGGTGTCCGAGGCGCTGGAGATCGACGGCAAGATGCGGGTGTACACGGATCCCGCGTTTCGCCGCACCTTCAAGGAGCATATCGCCGCCGGGCGGGGACCGCTGGGTCAACCCTGGAATTACGCCCAG
>JAJPJA010000111.1 GCA_021324455.1 Pseudomonadota bacterium
CGGCGCTTCCACTGATGAAGGACCGGCAGGCGGGCATCATCACCCTCACGTACCTGGGCAGCGAGCGGGTCATTCAGAATTACAACGTGATGGGAGTGGCCAAGGCGGCGCTGGAAGCCTGTGTCCGCTATCTGGCGCTCGACCTGGGGCCGAAGAACATCCGCGTCAACGCGATCAGCGCCGCGCCGGCACGCACGCTGTCATCCTCCGCCATCAAGGGCTTTCACGAGATGGCGCATGAGGTGGAGCGGCGCTCGCCGCTGCAGCGCGCGATGGCCGTCGACGAGGTCGGCAAGATGGCGGCGGTGCTGCTGAGCGACCTGTCCAGCGGCGTTACCGGTCAAACCGTGTACGTCGACGTCGGGTTCAATATCATGGGTATCTAGGCGGGGATTTCAAAGCCAGGGAGATTGCGGCAATGGCAATAATTGCGGTGCCCCAACTGTCGGACAACTTTGCCTATCTGGTGATCGACGATGACAGCAGAGAATGCGGCGTGGTGGATTGCGCCGAAGCCGCCAAAGTGCTGGAGGAAGTCAAACGCCAGCGCGTCAATCTGACCACCGTGCTGTCCACCCATTGGCATTACGATCACGTTGGCGGCAACAAGGATCTGCTCGCCGCGATGCCCGGGCTGAAGATCTACGGGGCGCGCGCCGAAAACGGCCGCATCCCCGGACTGACCAACCCGATCGATGACGGCGACGAGGTGCGGGTCGGCAATCTGCGCGCACGCGCGATCGGTATTCCGGCGCACACCAACGGACATGTGGCGTACTACTTTCCCACCCTCAGGGCGGTATTCTCCGGCGATACCCTGTTCATCGCTGGATGCGGCCGCCTGTTCGAGGGCGGAGCGGCGACGATGGTTCAGTCGCTGGGCAAGCTGGCGGCGCTGCCGGATGACACCAAAGTGTATTGCGGGCACGAGTATACGGTGAAGAACCTGGAGTTCGCCTTGACGCTGGAGCCGCACAATCGCGCGCTGGCCGACAAATATCAATGGGCCGTGCGCCAGCGCGGCGAGGGCAAGTGGACGGTGCCGTCAACCATCGGCGAGGAGAAGCAGTTCAATCCGTTCCTGCGCACCGACAGTCCGGAACTCCGCGCCAGCGTGGCGCGAATCGCGCCGGGGCTGAGCGACAGGGTCGCGATTTTCGCCAAGGTGCGCGAACTGAAAGATCATTACTGAGACTCCCCGCCCTTCTCGTTGCGTGTTGCGCCCGGCGCTCCGGTTGTCTCTCCCGCATCCGGTTCCCGCAAATCCGAAACGGTCGATTTCTCAACCGTAAAGGCTGGCCGGCCTGGTAGTCGACCCGCTCATCCTTCGTTGCAGAGGGAACGGGACATTGAAGTGACCAACCCGGGCGCGGGTGGGACAAAATCATTGTGGAAGATTTTCCGGCGGGGGAAACTGAATAGTGGCAGCGCGCTGCGTCAGGGTTTCGAAACACCGGAAAAATTGTCTCCGCAAATCGTTTCACCAAGGAGTATCTCGATGAAGTTCGCGCTGAAGACCTGCCTCGGCATCTTCGCCTGCCTGGCGCTCGTCCTCCTGATCAGCAGCGGCGTTCGCGCTCAGGACAGCGACAGCAGCAACGAAAACCCCGCCGTTACCAGCTCGGAGCCCGCCGCCGGCAACCAGCCGGAAAACACCGCGGCCGGGAGTGAAACTTCAACCACGACCGCTGAGCAGAGCCCTGACGTCAAGGCTGAGCAGCGTGCGGCCGAATGCGGAGCGATGGGCATGGGCGCCGGCATGCATCGCTGGATGGAAAGCCGCGAGGAGGGAATGGGCATGGAGATGATGCCCGATCGTGCGGCGATGATGCGGATGATCGCGCGCAATCCCAAAATGGCCGGCCACATGCTGCAGATGCGCGCCGATATGCTGCGCGCGCTCGCCGACGTGATGAGCAAATACGCCCGCGAGATGGAATCCGGCCAGTGGCAGAGCTTCCAGAGCGGTTCAGCCGGACAATAACTCCAGCCGCTCCGTTCCCGCCGCCAGAACCTCGCCGCCGCCCAGGACGGCGAGGTCTGTTCGCGCCTGATTCCGAACTTCAGCGGGCGCGGGGGAGGCCCAGGACTCGTTCCGCAATTATGTTGCGCTGGATCTCAGAGGTTCCCGCTTCGATCGTATTGGCCCGCGAGCGCAGGTAGCCGTATTGCCAGCGGCCGGATTCGATCGAGTGGGTCTGGCGCCCGGTCAACTGGCTGGCCGGACCTTCGACCTGCATCACGAACTCATGCATCCGCTGGTTCAACTCCGACCATGCGATCTTGGACACCGAACCTTCGGGTCCCGGAGTGCCGCCGCGCAGGATGGTCGAGAAGCTGCGGTAGAGCGTGTACTTCAGCCCCTGCAGATCGACGAAGAACTGGGCCAGCTGCTGGCGCACCCGCGGGTCCTTAAGCACCGGGCGGTCCAGCTTGCGGCACATGTTCACCATCTCGTTGTAGGTCATGAAGAATCGCGCCGCCATCGCCAGCGACATGGTGCCGCGCTCATTGGCCAGCGTGGTCATTGCGACCTTCCATCCGTTGTTGAGGCCGCCCAGCAGGTTGTGGCGCGGGACGCGGACGTCTTCGAAAAACATCTCGTTGAACTCGGAGCTGCCGGTCATCTGACGCAGCGGTTTGACGGTTACGCCGGGGGTCTTCATATCGACCAGCAGGTAGCTGAGTCCGCGATGCTTGGGGAGGGAAGGGTCGGTGCGCACCAGCAGCATGCACCAGTCGGCGATATGCGCCAGCGAGGTCCAGACCTTCTGGCCGTTGACCACGAATTCGTCGCCGCGCAGTTCCGCCCGCGTGCGCAGCGAGCCGAGGTCGGAACCCGAACCGGGCTCGGAAAAACCCTGGCACCAGATCTCTTCGCAGGAGAGAATTTTGGCCAGATGGCGGCTTTTCTGCTCCGGGGTGCCGTGCGCGATTATAGTCGGTCCGGCCAGCGACAGTCCCAGCACGTTGAGCGGCGAGGGGGCGCGCACCTTGGCCGCCTCTTCGTTGAAGATCGCCATCTCGATAGCGCTGGCGCCCTGGCCGCCGTACTCTTTGGGCCATGACATCCCGAGAAAGCCGTTTTCATACAGCTTGCGCTGCCAGTCGCGCAGGAACTGCACCTCGTCGCGGCCCATCGAGCCGAAGTCGCTGGTGCCCCATCCCTTGGGCAGGTTGGTTTGGAAAAACGCTTTAACCCGTTCGCGGAAACGTTCTTCTTCAGGCCCGTAGCTGAGGTCCATTTAACACCTCGACGCCTTGCCGCCGCGCGATGGATTTAGCGTGTGCCGGGGCTCAGCGCCCTCAGGATACTTTCGCCCACGACTTCCGACAACTCCGCGGCCAGCGCCGATTTGGCCTTTTCGATCACGAAGCCGCTGGCGGCGGCATGCCCGCCGCCGCCCAAAGCCGAGGCGATTTTGGAGAGGTCGGCGGTGCAATCCGCGCTGCGCCGCAGACTGACGCCGCCGCTGCGCATGTCGAGCAGCGCAACGATGGTATTGACCCGGTTGCTGTAAATGTGGGCCGCGACTTCGCTCGAATAACCGAAGCAGCATGCGGTGACCAGCTTGAGACCGTCGCCCAGCGCACGCTCGCGCGCCGTGCTGTCGGCCAAATCCATACTCTGGCGCATCGCGCGCCTGCCCGATTCCAAAGCCTGGGTCAGCGCTGGCGTCATTTTGGGTTCGTTTAACTGCAACAACTCGCGGTAGGATTCGATCGATCCGAGGGTCTGGACAGCCAATGCCCAATCGGGCGATTCGGGTATCCGGTGTACCCAGCGGTCGTGATCGTCGGCCATGTCGATAACCGCAAAGAAGGTCCTGAGCGCGGCGCGGCGATGTTCGATGTCGGGCAGGTCGTTGCGTTCGGTCAGGAAGTTATAGGCCAGGCGCGAGGCGGAGAATTCCTCGGTCAGCAGTTTGCCCGAGAAGGGCACGTCGAATTCGGGCGATCCCAGCCGGCGCAAGGCAGAGCGATGATGGTCGATCCAGAACACGCGCGCGCCGGCCTCGCCCAGGCGGCGCAGATGCTCGGCGGTGGCGCGCTGGTTCCAGGATAGATCCGTGATCCAGATCTCGTCGCCGGGCCCGGCGATGCGCAGCTCTTCGATGACCTGGTCGGCGTCCTGGTTGGCCGCGAACAGCGGGATGACGTTGAAGCCCTGGTAGAAGCGGGCCACGGTGACCGCCGCCACCACGCCGTCGAAGCATGAAGGCCCATGGCTGACGATCTGGATCTTGCCCGCTGCATGCTTGCCCATCTTGACTTAATTGTAGTTCAAGCCCCGCGCTTGCGGAACCATAGCCTTTCAGGCGCTGCGGTTGGTCCTTGCCCGTGTGCCTGAAGCTGCATAATTTGCTAGCCTGACCGTGAGATTTGACCCTCTGGGAGGATTTGGAACGTGGCGATCAAGATTGGCATCAATGGCTTCGGCCGCATCGGCCGCATGTTCTACCGCGCGGCGCTGGGGCAAAAGGACCTCCAGGTCGTGGCCGTCAACGACATCACCGATCCTCCCACCCTGGCCCATCTGCTGCGCCACGACTCGGTGCATGGCGCGCTCAAGCAGCAGGTCAAGGTCGAAAGCGGACATATCATGGTCGACGGCAATTCCTTCCAGGTGCTGTCGGAGCGCGACCCCTCCAGGCTGCCGTGGGGGAAACTCGGGGTGGCGGTGGTGGTCGAGTCCACCGGACTGTTCACCGCGCGCGACAAGGCCGCGGCGCATCTGGCGGCCGGCGCCAAAAAGGTCGTGATCAGCGCGCCGGCCGAAAACGCCGACGCCACCCTGTGCATGGGAATCAACGCCCATACCTACGACCCGGCCAAACATCACATCGTGTCCAACGCCTCCTGCACGACCAACTGCCTTGCCCCGGTGGCCAAGGTGCTGCACGAAAACTTCGGGATCGTGGACGGCTTGATGACCACGGTGCACAGCTACACCAACGACCAGATGCTGCTGGACGGGCCGCACAAGGACCTGCGGCGGGCGCGGGCGGCGGCGATGGCGATGATTCCCACCTCCACCGGTGCGGCCAAGGCCATCGGACTGGTGCTGCCGGCGCTGTCGGGCAAGCTCGACGGTATCGCGATGCGCGTGCCGACTTCCAATGTTTCGGTCGTCGATCTGACCGCAAACATCGAGCGCGACGCGGACGAAAAGGCGATCAACGCGGCGATGAAACGCGCGGCCGAGGGCGAACTCAAAGGCATCCTGCAGTATTGCGAGGAGCCGCTGGTATCGAGCGATTTCAACGGCAATCCGCATTCCTCGATCTTTGACGCGCCGCTGACCAAGGTCCTGTCCAGGCGGCTGGTCAAGATCTTTTCCTGGTACGACAACGAATGGGGCTTCTCGAACCGGTTGGCGGAGATCACGGCCCTGATCGCCGGCCAACTCTGAATCTCCCGGCGACCTTACTGAACGCCTATGCTTACCGATTTGCGCACGCTTCAGCTCGCGGGCAAAAAAGTGCTGGTGCGATGCGACTTCAACGTGCCGCTGGAGAACGGAGCCATCAGCGACCCGGGCCGCATCGACGCCAGCCTGGAGACCATCCGCTATATCCTGGAACAGGGCGGCGCGGCCGTGCTCTGCTCGCATCTGGGCCGCCCCAAGGAACGCGACCTGAAGTACACGCTCAAGCCGGTGGCCGAGTACCTGAGCGATAAGCTCGGGATGAAGGTTGCGCTGGCGCCCGATTGTATCGGCGATCATACCGGACGAATGATCACCGCGCTGGCGCGCGGACAGGCGCTGCTGCTGGAAAATCTGCGGTTCCATCCCGAAGAAGAAGCCAATGACGCCGACTTCGCCCACGAGCTGGCGCGCGGCAAGGAGGTTTACGTCAACGACGCGTTCGGCACCGCGCATCGCGCCCACGCCTCGACCGCCGGAGTGACGCGCTATCTGAGCGAGCGGGCGCCCGGGTTCCTGATGATGCGCGAGATCCAGGCCCTGAGCCGGCTGACCGGCAATCCCGAGCATCCGTACGTCGCGATCCTGGGCGGCGCCAAGGTGTCAGATAAAATCGGCGTCATCCGCAGCCTGATGAACAAGGTCGACGCGTTCCTGATCGGCGGCGCGATGGCGTACACGTTCCTGCGCGCGATGGGCGAGCCCACCGGCCGCTCGCGCGTGGAGGAAGACAAGATCGAACTGGCGGCGGAACTGCTGCAGGCGGCGCGCACCATAGGCGTCGCCTTCGAGCTGCCGTCGGACCATGTCGTGGCCGACGCGCCGTCGGGCGGCGCCGCTGAAGTCGTGAGCCGCATCCCGGACAACAAGATGGGCCTCGACATCGGTCCGGAAACAGTCAAACGCTTCGTCGCGCGGATTGAGTCGGCCAAAACCGTGGTTTGGAACGGACCCTTGGGATTGTTTGAAGAAGCACCCTTCGCGCGCGGTACGCTGGAGGTAGGGCAGGCGCTGGCCCAGAGTTCGGCTGTCAGCGTGCTGGGCGGCGGAGACACGGCGGCGGCGGTGGCCAATCAGCCGTGGGCGAGCAAGTTCTCGCATATTTCCACCGGCGGCGGCGCCAGCCTGGAATTTCTCGAGGGCATCGAACTGCCCGGTATCAAGGCGCTGGAGCGATAGCTCGCGCCAGCTTCCAATCCAGCGGGAAAAAACATCATGCGCAGGAAACTCTTTGCGGCAAACTGGAAGATGAACCTCGGCCCGGCACAGGCGCGCGAGTTGATCAGGGCGGTCCGGGCGCAGCTCGACCCGCAGTCGGGCAGCCTGCTCAAGGATCGCGAGGTGATGATTGCGCCGCCGGCGATCCTGATTCCGGCCGTACAGCAGGAGCTGGCCGGGGCGTCGATCGCGTTGGGCGCGCAGAATATGTACTTCGAGGAGCAGGGCGCGTTTACCGGGGAAATCTCGGCCGCGATGCTCAAGGCGTACGGTGTTACCCACGTCATCCTGGGGCATTCCGAACGCCGGCACATCTTTGGCGAGGACGACGTTCTGATCAATAAAAAAGTCAAGGCGGCATTACGCCACGAACTGACGCCGGTCCTGTGCGTCGGCGAGACCTTGGCCCAGCGCGACGGCGGCGAGACCACCCGGATACTGACGACTCAACTGCTGGCGGGATTGGGAGAGCTGGACGCGGCGCAGGTGTCGAAGGTCGTTATCGCCTATGAGCCGGTGTGGGCAATCGGCACCGGCAAGAATGCGACGCCTGACCAGGCGCAAAGGGAACACGGAGCGTTGCGCGGCACGCTGGTGGAGCGGGCGGGGCGCGACGTGGCCCATTCGGTGCGGATTTTGTACGGCGGCAGCGTGACGGCGGAAAACGTTGACTCGCTGATGTCGAAGCCCGATATTGACGGGGCTCTGGTCGGCGGCGCAAGCTTAAAGGCTGACTCTTTTGTGCGCATCGTGCGGGCGCTTACGGTCTGACCGGCGCGGAAATTAATCGATGTATTCAATAGTTCTGGCGATACACCTGGTCATATGCCTGGTGCTGTGCGTGGTGGTCCTGCTTCAGCAGGGCAAAGGCGCCGATATCGGCGCGGTTTTCGGCGGCTCCAGCCAGACCGTCTTCGGATCCAGCGGCGCGGGCAATTTTCTGACCAAGCTGACCGGCGGGCTGGCGGCCGCGTTCTTCGTGACGTCGATTTACCTGGCGTACAATTCCACACGGCGCGAAACTTCCAGCATCTTCACTGGATCGCCCGCGCCGATCAGTGCGCCGGCCAAACCATCGGGCAGCCATAAATAAGCCGCGTTCGAGCTTGAGTGCGAGGGTGGTGGAACAGGCAGACACGCGAGTTTGAGGGGCTCGTGGTAGAAATACCGTGCGGGTTCAAGTCCCGCCCCTCGCACCAATCCGGTTACATGCACAAAGCGCCGCCACCCCGGTTGCGAAGCGTCCGCGGGCCGGCCTCCCGCGCAACGCCATCGTAGTTTTCGCTTAGCGCTCGCCCTCACCCTCGTAATGCAGGCTTATTGCGCCGATACCAGCCGCCACGTTGAGTCCGTTCTGACCCTCGATCGAGACCGGCTGCAGCGCGATCGATTTTTTGAATCCGCCTACCAGCACATTGGCGCCGGCCCCGACCCCCAGGGCGACGCTGGCCTGCGCGCCGGCATAATGCCCCGCCAGTGCGCCCCGTCCTAAATCGGTGGTTGGAGCAAGCACCGCCCACAGGATCACCGCCGATTCCAGATAACCGATGTCGGCGCCGAATTTGGAAATGCTGCCGGTGTAGTGCTCGGTGCGATGATTCTTCGCGGAGTAGGTGCAGCGCAATTTCCGCGACGATCCGATGATGAAGCCCCATCCCGCCGACACGTGGCAGGTCAGGTATCCGGTCTTCACCGTCATTTTTCCCTGGGCATGGGCGGGAGCCGCCGTCAGGGTCAGGAGCATGACCGCCGCAGCCGCGGCCGCCGTCAAGATGGTGGTTTTCATGGGCACCTCCGCCGCCATGATAGTTATTTCGCGGCGCAGGACCAACCTTTTTGCGTGCGCGCAAGGATTCGGGGCGGTCGCCTGGAGCGGCGCCATCCGCCATAATTCTTGTCAATTTTCCATTATGATGGCATAAGCCAAACCGGACCGGCAATGAAGCAACGAACTCTGATGGTCCCGCTTCTGGCGCTTTTCATCGCCTTGACCGCGGTTGCCGCGCGGGCCGGGGAGATAACGGTTGCCGCGGCCGCCGACCTGACCTTCGCCTTTCAGGACGCCGCGGTGAAGTTCCACAAGGCGACCGGCGACACGATCCGGCTGGTCTCCGGATCGTCGGGCAATTTCTTCGCCCAGATCAGAAATGGCGCGCCCTATGACCTCTTCTTTTCGGCCGACCTTGAGTATCCCAGGAAACTGGAGGCGGCGGGGCTGGCCGAACCCGACAGTTTGTATGAATACGCTGCCGGACGGATCGTGATCTGGGTTCCGTCCGCTTCACCGCTGGCCCTGCGCCGCGGCCTTCCGGTTCTGCTCGACCCGCGGGTACGCAGGATCGCGATCGCCAACCCGCAGCATGCGCCTTACGGCCGGGCGGCGGCGGCCGCGATGCGCCGCGCCGGCATTTACGACCAGCTCCGGGACAAGCTCGTGCTGGGCGAGAATATCTCGCAGGCGGCGCAGTTCGCGGCTTCAGGCAACGCCGACGCGGGAATCATCGCGCTGTCGTTGGCGCTGGCGCCGGCGCTGGAGTCGCGCGGCCGCTTCGTTGAAGTACCGCCGGCCGATTACCCGCCGATCCTGCAGGCCGCTGTCATTGTCAGGTCATCGCGGCACAAGGATGCCGCCCGCCGCTTCATCGCCTTTCTGAAAGGGCGCGAGGGCATGGCCCTGATGGAGAGTTACGGATTCACTCCGCCCGGCGGCGCGCCGGCCTCAACTCACAAAGGCGGCGAATAAATCATGGAATGGAGCGCCATCTACCTGACGCTGCGGCTCGCGCTGGTGGTGTGCGCGGTGCTGCTGGCGATCGGCATGCCGCTGGCCTGGTGGCTCGCGACGAGCCGCTGGCGCTGGAAGTTCCTGCTGGAGGCGGTCGTCGCGCTGCCGCTGGTGCTGCCGCCCACGGTGCTGGGCTTTTATCTTCTGGTCGCGATGGGATCCGAAAGCCCGGCCGGCAACCTGTACCGCCGGCTGTTCGGACACGGCCTGCCCTTTACGTTCACCAGCCTCGCGATCGCTTCGGTGATCTACAGTCTGCCCTTTGCCGTGCAGCCGATGCTCGCCGCGTTCTCCCAGGTCGATCGCAACCTGATCAACGCTTCCGCCATCCTCGGCGCCTCGCGCACGCGCACCTTCTGGCGCATCGTGGTACCGCTGTCCAGCGGCGGAATCGTGACCGGCGCGGTGCTCAGCTTTGCGCATACGCTGGGGGAGTTCGGCGTCGTGCTGATGGTGGGCGGCAATATTCCCGGCGTCACACGCACCATCTCGATCGCGATTTACGATCACGTGCAGGCGCTGGACTATGCGGGCGCGAATCGGATGGCGCTGCTCCTGATGGGGTTCTCTTTTCTGACCCTGTCGCTGACCTACGCCGCAAACCGCCGGATGTGGGCGGTGTGGCCGCTGCGGCGCTGATCGGTTACAAATCTCCCGATGCGCCAGGAGGGCTCATCCGCGTCCGCCTCGCCTCTCATAGTCGATGTGGTCAAGCGCCTTGACCGCTTCGCGCTGCAGGCGCATTTCGAGGCCGCCGCGGGCTTTACCATGCTGCTGGGGCCGTCAGGCAGCGGCAAGACCACGCTGCTGAATTGTATCGCGGGGCTGATGCGCCCCGACTCCGGCCGCATCGCCGCCGGAACGAAGGTGCTGTTCGATTCGCGCAGCGGGGTCGACACGCCGCCCGAACGCCGCCGGATCGGATACCTGTTTCAGGATCTGGCGCTGTTTCCGCATCTGACGGTGGCGCAAAACGTGGGCTACGGAATCACCGGGGTACCGGCCGCGCAGCGCGATCGGCAGGCGGCGGCGCTGCTCGAATCGTTTCGCATCGCGCATCTGGCGCAACGCAAACCGGCGGAAATCTCGGGCGGCGAAAAACAGCGCGCGGCGCTGGCGCGCTCGCTCGCCGTCAATCCCGGCGTTCTGCTGCTGGACGAACCGCTGAGCGCGCTCGATCGCGAAACCCGCTCGAACATCATCGATGACCTGCGCGCCTGGAACGCCGCCCGATCCATCCCGATTGTTTTCGTCACCCACTTCGCCGAAGAAGCCTTCGCCCTGGGCGAGCGCGTGATCGTGATGGAAGCGGGGCGGATTATGGCGCAGGGGATGCCGCAGGAGGTGCTCGCCGCGCCGCGCCACGAAACCATCGCGCAGGTGGTCGGTTTCGAAAATGTATTCGACGCTACCGTGACCGCCCTCCATGAACATCAGGGAACCATGCTGTGCCGTCCGCTCGGCGCCGAATGCGAACTCGAAGTACCGTTAATCAGGACCGAGGCGGGCGCCGCGGTACGAATCGTCATCCGCGCCGGCGACATCATGATCGCCGCGCAGCGTCCGCATGGTCTGAGCGCCCGCAACACCGTGCCCGGCCGCATCCAGTCGATCCGGCGCGAAGGCGTTGCGGTGATCCTTGCGGTCGATGCCGGGGTGATTTTCGAAGTTCACGTCACCCCCGGCGCGGCCAGGGAACTGAATCTGGAACGCGGCAGCGAAGTCTGGCTGATAATCAAAACCTACTCCTGCAACCTGGTCGATCCGCGCGCGTGAAAATTGCCTGCTCTCAAGGGCAATGGCGCGCAGGGGCGCGGGTCTGCGCCGCAGCTCGATGAAGCCGCCGCCGGCCGTTATGCCGTCAATCAAATACCGCGGGGGTCCGCTGGAGCGTGCGGCCGTCAATTCATCCCATCACCGGCGGGCACATCCGGCCGCTCGATATGTCCTCGCCGCCGCGCCGGATGTCATTGAAGCACAATTGAATCAACTGTTGGGGCCGGGCGCGTCAGGCGGCCTGAAACCGTGCCGGCGTCTGCCATAATACTTGTCAAAATCCTTGCATAATGGCATACACCGGTTCATGGATACCGCCGGATTCAACCGAACCCTGTTGTGCCTTGCCGCCGCTTCGCTGCTGACGCTGTTGTGGTGCGCGAGGAGCAGTGCGCAGAGCGCGCCGGCCTCGGCAGCCGCGCCCCAAGCCGCACACAACCCGATCCTCGAATACTTTGTGGACTGGTTTCCGCGCGTGACGCGGATCCAGAACGAGCAGCCGCATTGGGTCACGCCGCTGGTAACCGTGACGCCGCGCCTGGAGGAGGAATACCGCTACGACCAGTTCTTCCAGTCGATGCGTCAGGGCAGGACGATCGACAACTACGGCGGGAGCAAGGGATTGGAGCTGATCCCGTTTCAGAACACGGAGATCATTCTGGGCGTCCCGGGGTGGATTTCACACGGCGGGAAAAAGATTCATGCAACGGCCCGGCGGGTTGCGCCCAGCGACGGATGGGCGGATGAGACATTCCTGCTCAAATACCGGCTGCTGTCCGCCAACGAAGAGAGCGGCAACTACATCCTGACCGCGTTTTTGGGTTTCAGCGCTCCCACCGGCGACGCGGCCAACAGCAGCGGCCACTTCATCTTCACGCCGACCATTGCGGGGGGCAAAGGCTTCGGCGATTTCGACGTGCAGAGCACGCTGGGCGTTTCCTTTCCGGACGGCGGCGAGGACCGGTTGGGATGCCGCTGGCGTGGAATACCGCCTTTCAGTACCGGGTGTATCGCTATTTCTGGCCTGAGTTCGAGGTGAACTACACCTGGTGGCCCAACGGCCAGCGGACGGGAGTAAACCAGGTGTTCCTCACACCCGCGCTGCTGATCGGCCGGATCCCGATTCACGATCGAATCGGGCTGACCTTTGGCGCCGGCTATCAGGTCGCCGTCACCCATCAGCCGGCGTACAACCACTCTTTGATTCTGACCGCGCGCATACCGTTCTGACGACGCTGGCTCAGCCGGGCACTTTCGCGCCCGTCATGTCCGGCGAAGATGAAGACGGTGGAATTGCCGAACTGACAAGGCCTGTGAGAGCGGGGACCGGGCGCTGGCGCCGGTGATTGAACCCGCGCTCTGTGTCATAATGAAAGCGACCTAACGCCTTTACCGGCATCACGAGGTATACGGACTTGACGCTGAGCGAACTGCGCGAACAACTGGCCGATCTCGAGGACCGTCTGGGTAAGCTCGGGAGGCGTCTTTGACCTCGATCAACTCAAAGTCCGCCAGGCCGAACTGCTCGAACAATCCTCCCAGCCTGATTTCTGGAGCAAACCCGAAGCCGCTCAGGCGGCCGCCCGCGAACAGGAAGAGATAAGGACCCGACTTGAGCGCTTCGAGCGCCTGCGCGGGCATCTGGAAGAGGCGCGCCTGTTCCTCTCCATGGCCGAGGAAGAGGGCGCCGACGACAGCGAAGCCGCACGCGAGACGGAAAAGACCCTGAGCGCCGCGCGCAAGGAAATCGAGGATCAGGAACTCAAGGTGATGCTGGGCGGCGAATTCGACCGTCTGGGCGCGATCGTTTCGATTCATCCGGGAGCCGGCGGCACCGAAGCCCAGGACTGGGCCGAGATGCTGCTGCGGCTGTACCTGCGCTGGGCCGAGCGGCACGGCTTCAAAGTCGAGGTGGCGGATGAGCAGCCCGGCGAGGGCGCGGGCATCAAGAGCGCGACCTTCACGGTGGAGGGCGAATACGCCTACGGCTATCTCAAGGCCGAAGCCGGCATCCATCGCCTGGTGCGGATTTCACCGTTTGACGCCAACGCGCGCCGCCACACTTCGTTCGCGTCGGTGTTCGTGTATCCGGCGATCGACGACAAGGTCGAAGTGGTGGTCAATCCGGCCGACCTGCGCATCGACACGTTTCGGGCCAGCGGTGCGGGCGGACAGCACGTCAACAAGACCGATTCCGCGGTGCGCTTCACCCACATCCCGACCGGCATCGTGGTCACCTGCCAGAACGAACGCTCGCAGCATAAGAATCGCGCGATGGCGATGAAGATCCTGCGCGCGCGGCTGTTCGAGCTGGAGCTGCGCAAGAAGCGCGAGCAGTTGGAGCAGTTCACCAGGGAGAAGAAGGACATCACCTGGGGCAGCCAGATTCGCTCCTACGTGCTGCAGCCCTATCGGATGGTGAAGGACCATCGCACGGGCGTGGAGATCGGCAACACCGACGCGGTGCTCGACGGCGATATCGATCAGTTCATCGAGGCGTACCTGCTCGGGGTGCGCAAAGCGGGCGCCGAAGCCAGTCCGGATTAAGTTGGGCGCGATCGGTTGCGTGGGCGCGGGCGCCGGGTAAGACTCGAATCGAACCCGGCGGATCCCGCGACCGCCGCCCCAACTTGAACCTGGAGAGGCGCCATGATCGACCTTTATTTCTGGCCCACCCCCAATGGACAGAAGGTCAGCATCTTCCTCGAAGAGGCAGGGCTGCCCTACAAGGTGGTTCCGATCAATATCGGCAAGGGCGAGCAGTTCGAGCCGAAATTTCTGGAGATCAGTCCCAACAACAAAATTCCAGCGATCGTCGACCACGAGGGCCCGGGCGGCCAGCCGATTTCCATATTCGAGTCGGGAGCGATCCTGATGTATCTGGCGGAAAAGACCGGCCAGTTCATGTCCTCCGACCCGCGCGTGCGCTGGCAGACGGTGGAATGGGTGATGTTCCAGATGGGGACGGTTGGTCCGATGCTGGGACAGGCGAATCATTTCCGCAACTACGCCCCGGAAAAGCTGCAATACGCGATCGACCGCTACACCAACGAATCCAAACGCATCTTTAACGTGATGGACCGGCGGCTTGCCGGGCGCGAGTACCTGGCCGGAGAATACTCGATCGCCGACATGGCGTGCTGGCCGTGGATTGTCACGCGCCGGAAGGGCGGCGAGTACGACGAGTTCGCCAATCTCAAGCGCTGGGCCGAGGCAATCGCCGAACGTCCGGCGGTCAAACGCGGGATGGCGGTGCTGACCGACGTGATCCAGCGCGGCGCCGGGATGGACGCCAGGGCCAAAGAAATCCTGTTCGGCGCCAAACAGTACGAGCGCCGCTGATCGTTACAGCCGTTCCGAAATAGGTTATATAAAAGCCGCGATTGGCGAGCTGGCGGGTCCCGGCTGCCCCGTGCAGTCCGCTGCCGGCAGCACAAGGAGGCGTCGATGAAATTTGGCCTGATGTACGAAATTGAGATGCCCAAGCCGTGGTATCAGGGCTACGAATACGACAAATACTGGCAGGTGATGGCGCAGATCCAGTACGCCGACGAGGTTGGATTCGACTATGTCTGGGCAGTGGAGCATCACTTCTTCGAGGAGCTGTCGCATTGCAGCGCGCCGGAAATCCTGTTCGCCGCCGCCAGCCAGCGCACCAGCCGGATCCGCTTCGGCCACGGCGCCGTGCTGCTGCCCCAGCCCTATAACCATCCGATCCGGGTGGCGGAGCGGGTCGGCGCGCTGGACATCCTGAGCAACGGACGCCTGGACGTCGGTTTCGCCCGCTCCACCACGCTCAACGAGATGATCGGCTTCGGCATCGATCCGGCGCAAACCCGTCCGATGATGGACGAGGCGCTGCATATCATCCCGCAGTTGATGACCACCGATCGCTTCCCCGGCTACGAGGGCAAGTATTTCACCGTGGGGCCCAACCGCAACGTGATTCCCAAGCCGATTCAGAAGCCGCATCCGCCGATGTGGATGGCGTGCTCGTCGCCGGAGAGCTTCAATCTGGCGGCCAATTACGGGCTCGGCGTGCTGTGCTTCAATATCGCGCGCGCCGACACCCTGGAGCAGCGGGTGCGCAACTATCGCGAACAGATCAAGGCGCCCAAAGACCAGGTGACGGCGCGGGTCAACAATCAGATCGCGGCCTTCCTGATGACGCTGTGCGGCGAAAACAAAGGCGAGACCATCGAGATGGCGGGCGAGGGGATGCAATGGTACATGTCGCTGCTGCGCGGCCAGGCGCCGTTTTGGATGCATCTGCACGAGCAGAATCGCTCCGAAGTCTTCGCCCAGATTGAAAGTTACAAGTACGCCGCCCAGCGCGCGCCCGAAGCGTTTTTCTTCGGCAAGAAGCAGGCCGACGAGAAGAAGGCCAGGGACCAGCTTACGCCGCAGGCGCTGGTTGACAGCGGCTTGCTGTGTGCCGGCAACCCCGACAGTTGCATCAAGGTGCTCGAGCGCTTCGCCAACCTTGGCGTGGACCTGATCCTGTGCTTCATGGAGATGGGCCGCGTGCCGCACGCCAAAACCATGGAGTCGATCAGGATGTTCGGCAAGTACATAATCCCCTACTTCAAGGGGCGCAGCGATTGGCATTACGATCCCAAACCGCAGGCGGCGGCTAAATGATCGAGGGCTGAATGATCGAGAGTGATCGAGATCGAGGAGGTAAAAGTCTGTCGTGCCGGAAAAGGAAATTGACCAGGGGAGACTGTGGTGGCCGCCCGGACTGCCTGCCCAGGAAGTCGTCCAAATAACCTTCAATATCGCGCTCAAGGACAAGCCGCAGCGGCTTACCTGCGAGGATTACGACACCAGGGAGGCATTCGACGTCGATGCTGAATTCAATCAGCAGGGCTTTGGCGCGTGGACCCGATGGACCGGCGCCACGCTGCGCTTCAAGCGCCCCGAACAGCGGGCGCGCCCGTTCCGATGGCGGATCTACGGTCAGGGCTGAGCTCAATCTGAATGGGGCTGGAAAATGATGTGTCCGTTGGGCGCGAGGTCGTGCGTCCAACGGACACATTTGTTCTGTCGTCTCCGGATCGGTCCGCGGATCTCTCCCGCTTCCCTCACGGCCGAGTTGGCATACCGTTTGCGCCACTTGCTATAGAAATGCGTTAAGCCGCCGCCCCGGTATGGCTGCGGTATCCGCCAGGCGCGGTTAAACCCGAGGAGGGGAGCGAATGCTAACCAATTTCAAGCGCGTGCTATGTCCGGTACAGTTCGACAAGAATTCCGTTGCCGCCCTGGCGCTGGCGAAGGAAATCGTCAAACAGAACCAGGGCCGGCTGTTCGTGCTTAACATCGTATCTCCCCACAGCGACCCCACCCGGGTCGCGGGTGCGGCGATGGCGGCTCACGACGAGAAGCTCGCCGAACAGGAACTGGCGCGGCTCAAGGCCGAGATGCTGGCCGACGTCGAGCATGAAACGATCCTGCGGCTGGGCAATCCGGCCGAGGAAATCATCAAGGCGGAGCACGATTACGGTGCCGACCTGGTGGTGATGGCGACGCATGGGCGCACCGGCGTGAGCCATCTGGTGCTGGGCAGCGTGGCCGAGCGCGTGGTGCGCGAGTCGGTCTGCCCGGTGCTGACGATGCGTCCGAAGTAGCTGTCTCAGGCGCGGCGCGCGCCGCGATCCACCAGCTTGAGCAGCGCGTAGATGGTTTCGCTGACCGGCGCTTTGACGGCATGGCGGCGCGCGACCCTTACCACGACGCCGATCAGCGCCTCGACTTCCAGCGGCTTGCCGCGTTCGAGGTCCTGCTGGGTCGAGGTCTTGAGCGGCCGCAGGTTGCGATCGCTGTGGGCCAGCAGCTGCGCCACGCGCTGATGCGGCAGGTCAATACCTTCGGCGGCCGCCGCCGCGCGCACCTCCTCCATCAGATTGCGCACCAGGGCGTAGCTGTCGGGGTCGTCGAGCACTTCGCCGACGGTGCGATGGGTCAGGGTGGTGACGGTATTGAACGCCGCGTTCCACATCAGCTTGTCCCATCGCGCGGCGCGGATGTCGCCGCTCAGTTGGCCGAAGATGCCGGCGCGGCGCATCGTTTCGGCAATCAGGTCGGCGCGCGGGGTGACGCGTCCGTCCAGTTCGCCGAATTCGATCGTGCCGGTAGTCTTGTGCGCGATCCGGCCGGGTGCGGTAAGCTCGACGCCGATACGCGCGTTGCCGCCCATCACGGCGCCGGCGCCGAAGATTTCCGCCAGCCGCGTTTCATTCTCGACGCCGTTTTGCAGCGTCATGATGGCGCCGCCCGCGGCCAGGCATCCCCGGATCGCATCCGCAGCGGTTTCGGTATCGTAAACCTTCACACAGAACAGGATCAGGTCGTAGGGCGCGAACTGGCGCGGGTTGTCGGTGGCGGCGACGTCGAGTTTGAAATCGCCGCGGATGCTGGCGACTTGCAGGCCCCGTTCGCGCATCGCGCGCAGATGCTCGCCGCGCGCGCAGTACACCACTTCTTCCCCGGCCTGCTGCATCCGCGCCCCGAAATAGGCGCCGACCGCGCCCGCTCCCATCACCAGGATTTTCATCTATCAGCGCTCCGCGTTATCCGGCCTCGAAACGATCCGGGGTGTTATTCATAATGGACCCGGAGAGGCCGCTGCGCTATGGCGGGCCGCGCCGCTGCATTGTCCGAACCCGGCAAAGCCGATTCGATCGCCGAGATACAAACGCGCCGCGATTTTGTCCGCGAAGCGTGGCTGGCCGCGTCCGCCTGCATCCGCTGGATTCCAGCACCTTCGCCGGAAAGCGCCGCCGCCCAGGAAAACGCGCGTGCGCTGGTGTTCCTGCCCGCGATCGGCCTTGCGCTGGGCGTGATGCTGGCGCTGTGCGATCGCGCGCTGTACGGGGTTGTGGGGCGCCTGCCGGCGTCGGCGATTATCGTCTTTGCGGGCACGGCGGTTTGCGGCGGGTTGTTTCCATTCGGAGTTGCGCGAACCGTAACCGCCCTGATCGGGCAATCATCATTGGTGAAACCGACCGGCGCCGTCTTCGCGATGGTGCTGCTGGTGGCGGAGATTTCTGTACTCGCAGCGCTCGCAAGTCCGCCCGCACGGGCGCGCGCGCTGGTGCTCGCGATGCTGCTGTCGCGATGGTCGATCGTTCCGATCGGGTATGGCCTGAAACCGCTGGAGAACGAGGGGCTGGGCGTAGCCTACCGCGGCGGCATCACGTTCACGGAATTCGGCCTGTCCAGCGTGATAGCGTTGGGCGCCGCGATGGGTCTGTACGATATTGTCGGGCTGGCCGCGATCGTCGCCGTCGCGCTGACGATTCTGGCCGTGCGATTGCTGATCAGCCGGCGTCTGGGCGGCGCCGGTGGAAATGCGCTTGCCGCCGGCGCCGCCGTCTGCGAACTGGCGGCGCTCGCGGTCGCCGCCGTGATCTAAATCAATGAGCGGCCCTGGGCGCCGTCCACCGGCAAGGTCGCGCCGGTGATCCAACTCGCTTTCGGCGAGGCCAGCATCACCACCGCGTAAGCCACTTCATCCGGTCGTCCCAGGCGTCCGGCGGGGAAGTCGTGGCTGATGAAATCGCGTTCGAAGGCGGGGTTTTCCCTGAAGATCTGCTCCCACACGCCGCCCGGATAAATTATCGATCCGGGCGCCACCGAATTGACCCGGATGTGCTTGGGCGCCAACTCGCGCGCCAGCATCTTGGTCATCGAGATGAGCGCCGCCTTGGCCGCGTTGTAGGCGATCGGGCCGCCCGCTTCGCGTCCGTAAATCGAACTGATGTTAACGATTGCGCCGCCGCCGCGCAGATTCATCTCCGCCGCCGCCATCCGCGACAGCGCCACCGGCGCGAAGAAATTAGTCGCGAAGGATTCCTGCCATGCGGAATCGGGCAGTTCAGTCAGGGTGCCGACCACCGCGCCGCCGGCGTTGTTGATCAGAATATCGACGCCGCCCCAATACTCCGCCGTGGCGCGGATCCATCGGGCGGCCTGGACCTGATCGGTAACGTCGGCGGCGAGGGCAAATACCTGGGCGCCGGCGCCGCGCAAATCCGCCGCACTCTGCTCCAGGCGGTCCGCACCGCGCGCGCACAGGCTGATGCGCGCGCCTTCGTGCGCCAGCGCGGCGGCAATCGCGCGTCCGATTCCGCGGCTGGCGCCGCTGACCAGCGCAACCTTGCCGCTCAAGCCGAGATCCATCCGACCACCTCCGGGCTGTTTGCTTCCAATCCGCGCTACGAACATGCGCCGCCGAGCCGCGCCTGTAAAGCCGCGTCCAAGCGCAGCGCCCGCATCGGATCGCAAAACCGTCGTGTGGGGAAATTGGAACCCAAACATAAGGCTTTGTTAAAATAACCACGATGGCTGAAAGCAAAGAATGGTACGGGCCGTTTTGAAGGCCGCGTTTATCGCCGGCCTGATGCTGGCTGCCTGCGCCGGCAGCAGCGCCGCGCGCGAGAATCCCCGCGTCTGCGGTCCCTTCGGTGATCCACCCGCGGATACCATTTCGGCCCCGAAACCTTACTGCTGGGGCGCTGGGCTGAGAGGTCCATGGCACGATGCCAACGGAACCGAGCGCTACGCCTGTATCAATGAGCCGCAAGCAGCGGCGGAAAACGGCCGATTCCCCTTGATCGTCTATCTGCATCCGTCTCTGTTCGGCACCGCGACCGTGCACGCGACCGGCTTGCTGCGGGACCTGAACTCCTTTTCATTCGGCGCCGTTCGCAGCGGCTACATCGTGCTTGAGCCGCTCGGCCGCAAGACGACGCATTTCTATCCCTTCCCCGATCGCAACGGTCTTGGATGGGACAACTGGTATCGTCAACTGAATCCCGCCGGCGGCGTCGAGGTCGGGGGAACGATCTACCGGGAGAATGTGGACGCGGCGGCGATCGATCATTTTATTGCCGAGGAAATCGCGGCCGGCAAAGTCGATCCCGCGCGCGTGTACATCATCGGATGGTCCAACGGGGCCGCGATGGGTTTGCTCTACGCGCTGAATCGGCCCAATATCGCCGCCGCCGCGGTTTATTCGAGCCCCGACCCGTGGGGCGCGTTCGACGATCCATGTCCGCAAAGACCGGTTGCGCGGCCGCCCGGAAACGACACCGAGATCCAGATTTTCAATCCGCGCCTGCCTGTCATGCATATCCACAACAGTTGCGACGCGGCGGCGATGTGTCCCAACTCAGAGCTTCTCGCCAGCCAATTGGAAGCCGCGGGATCCCGGGTATCCGACATAATTCTGAGCCCCTTCGGCGCCCAGGTCAGCGGATGCATGCGGGCCTGCGGAGTCGATCCAAAGGGCGACCCGGATAACCCATTGGGATGGACGCTGGGGCTGGCGAATCACGGTCAGTGGCCGCTCAGATGGACATCCGTGATGCTGCAATTCCTGCGCGACCACCCGCTCCAACGTCCCCGCGCTGCCGGTCGCGATGAAACTCCGGGCAGGCGCGAGCTTGCGCCCGCGCGCAGCACCGTTCTCAATACAGCACCTGCTCTTCGCGCAAGCGTGCGATCTGCTGGGGCGTCAAGCCGAGCAGCGTTTGCAGAATATCTTCGGTATCAGCGCCCAGCAGCGGGGCCGGCTTGCGCACTTTGCATACTGCGGGTGACATCTGCCAGGGCACGCCGGCGTGGCAACGGCGTCCGACGACCGGATGCTCCAGTTCGACCATGAAGCCGCGCGCCCTCAGATGCGGATCTTCGGCCAGATCTTTATTGCTCATGGTGGGAAACGCGGCGACGCCGGCTTTTTGCAGGCGCTGCGTTATATCCCAGCGGTCGCGCTGCGCGGTCCACGCCGCGATGATGCGATCCAGTTCATCCTCGTTGCGCTTGCGCGAGGCCAGCGTCGCAAACCGCTGATCCGCCGCCAGCGACGGCTGATCCATCGCGCGGCACAGCGCCTGCCATTCCTCCTCGCTGCCGGCGGCGATGGTCACCCACGATTCGTCGTCGCCTCTGGCCTTGTAGCAGTTGTGCGGCGCCATCCACGGGTCGCGATTGCCCATCGGCTGCGGCTCCCGCCCGGCGATCTCGTATTCGAGCAGCGCCTCGGGCATCATCGTCTGCAGCGTCTCCAGCATCGCAAGGTCGATGTATTGGCCCTGCCCAGTGCGATCGCGATGGATCAACGCCGCGGTCAACGCGTAGGTCCCGAACAGCCCGGCCACCGGATCCGCCCAGGTGATGCCGAGTTCGCGCGCGTCGCCAGGGCCGTAGCCCAGCACGGAGTTGAATCCGGCGGCAGCGGTGGAAAGATTGCCATAACTGGGCAGACTGCGGCGCGATCCGGTCTGGCCGTAGCCGGAAATCGACAGCATGATCAGGTCGGGACGCAGCTCGCGCAGTTGGCGGTAGCCCAGACCCATCCGCTCGGCCACCCCCGGCGCGAAGTTCTCCACCACCATGTCGCAATGCGGAACCAGTTGGTGCGCGATTTCGATTGCGCGCGCGTTGCTCAAATCGAGCAGGAGGCTGCGCTTGCCCTGATTCCATTGACAGAAGCTGCCCGCCCGATCCATTCCGGGGATACCGTCGGCATAGGGCGGGATTCTGCGGTTCAGGCAGGGTCGCCGGGCGCTCTCGACGCGGATGACCTCTGCGCCGAGATGCGCCAGTTGCAACGTCGAGTATGGTCCGGCCCAAATCCAGGAGAAATCGAGCACGCGCACGCCGCTGAGCGGGGGTGATGCGTCGGCGTTGGCGGGGCGCGATGTCCGGCGCGCGGCGACAGCCGCAGCAGGATTGAAATCCGCAAACAACTGCTGCTGATGCTCGCCCAAATGGGGTGCCGGCGCGCGCAATTCCCATCCGCCAACCGTAGTCTTGAACGGTGCCCCGGGGACGCGGACCCGTGGTTCTTTGCTATGACGCGGCATTTCCACAAAGAAGCCGCGTTCGGCCAGTCCCTCGTCGGCGTAAAGATCGGCCATACGATTGAGCGGCGCGGCCGGAATCCGCCGCTTGACGCATTCGCGGTACAAGTCCTGGAAGTTCCAGCCGCGCGCCCACTCTTCCATCAGGGAACGCAGCGCCTTGCTGTTCTGGCCGCGCGTCAGACCGTCCTTGAAGCGCTCATCGCGCGCCCAATGCGGATTGCCCATCAGTTCGACCAGGCGCATCCACTGGTCCTGCTCGCCGCAGCAAAAGTAGATGTATCCGTCGCCGGTGCGCACGATATTCCACGGCGAAACCGACTTCGGCGTGTCGCGCGTATTGCGCTGGCCTAAATAGGTGTAGTCGATAAAGGCGAGCTCGAAGAACGCGGTAAGACATTCCTGGATCGAGACATCAATGGTCTGGCCGAGCTTCGATTTCATCCGCCGCCGGTACGCGGCCAAAGTCGTGAACGCGGCGTGGGCGGCGGCCTGAAATTCCGCCTGATGCCCGTAAAGCTTCAACGGCGGCAGAACCGGCGACGGGTCGCCATGAGGAGTGAGCGACGCGGCTCCGCCCGCATGAAACTCCTGCAGCTCGTAAGCGCGATAATCGCTGCGCGGACCGCCGGCGCCAAAGGCGGATATCTCGGTGATGATCAGTTCCGGATGCCGCGCGGCGAGGCTGGCGGCGCGCAAATCCATCGCGTCCTGAAGCGCGGGCGCTACGTTGTGAATCAGGGCGTCGGCGCGGTCCAGCAGCCAATGCAGCCGCGCGCGTCCGCCGGCGGAGTTGAGGTCGAGCACGACGCCGCGCTTGTTGGTGTTGAGGTATTCAAACAAACCGCTGCGCTCGGGGTCCTCGCAACCGGCGGGAAACGGGCCGCGGCGGCGTGTCAAATCCCCCTCGGGCGGCTCGACTTTGACGACCTCCGCGCCCAGGTCGGCCAGCAGCTTGGCCGCGAATGCCGCCGCGACGCCCGTCCCGCATTCCACCACCGCAATTCCGGACAACGGACCGCCTGGCGCGGGACCGCGAAGCTCGTCGGCCATGGTTCGATACCTCCTCATCGCCGCGCCCTGTCGCGCAGCGCGCTTGATGGCTCGGTAAGCCCCTTTAGTCCAAGGCTTGAGGCACTGCAACCGGCGCGGCTGGACGGCCGATACTTGATTGACACACGGGGCGTATCGGTCCAAGAATAGGACGATTAACGGGCGGGCTCCGGAGGGTAAATGGAGATAAGAGTCGAAGGCTCCCTGGACCAGGCGATGCGCGTGCTCAAGCGCAAGCTGGCCAAGGAGGGTGTATTCAAGGAAATGAAGAAACGGGCTTTTTACGAAAAGCCCAGTGTCCGCCGCAAACGCAAGCGTTCCGAGGCCCAACGCCGCCGCCGCAAGGAGCAGCGCCGCCGCCGCGCCTCCGCCCTGTAAGATTCGTTTCGCTGCCGAATCCGAATTTCCCGTTTTCCGGCCGCTTCCGGTTAATTTTCTATTCATTCTCCGCGCCGCAATGCGCGAGTGAATAGGGCGCCCTCCATCGCGAGCAGGCTGGCCATGGGGCCGAAAGCTTCAACGCCCTGCTCCAGGATGCAAGGTTGGAGCAGTGCGTCAACATCCTGGAAGGCGCGGACCCCGCAAACGAAGCCCGGCAAATCCAGCGACCCAAAACCCTGAGCAGTCGCGGCCGAAGCTTACCTTCCGTCAAACCCAGCCTGAAGGCGCCGCGACGCGGCTGGCCAAGAGTTGAAAAAACGCTCCGATTCGGCAAAATACCCCGGGCGGCGGGTGGCTTTCTCGTATCGGCGGTCTGCACTGGGGTAGGCAGCCAACCGTCTCGCAACACAATCCTGTCTTCGGAGGTATTATGGCCACTGCGCAACAAGCGGCCGCGACCGGTTCGGCGCGCGACTCAATCGCTGGCATCAAGGTTATCGACGTCGATACGCATCTGAGCGAGCCTTATGAACTGTGGACCTCGCGGGCGCCGGCCAAGTGGAAGGAACGGGTTCCGCAGGTGAAAAACGTCGACAACAAGCGCCAATGGGTGATCGACGCCAAAACCGTGATGGGCCCGGTGTCGGCGGTCAGCGTGGTGCGGCCCGACGGTGACAAGGTCCGCGGCATCGAGTTCTTCCAGTGGTCGCTGGAACAAGTGCACGCCGGCTCCTATGACATGAAGCCGCGCCTTCAGTTCATGGACGGCGAGGGTATCTGGGCGCAGATTCTATATCCCAACCTGCTTGGATTCGGCGGCCAGCGCGCGGCCAGCTTCGATCCCGAGCTGCGCCTGGTCTGCACCCAGATTTACAACGATGCGATGGCGGAGTTTCAGCAGGAATCCGGCGGCAGACTGTACGGGATGGCGCTGATGCCGTGGTGGGACGTGGAGTTGGCGGTGAAGGAAACCGAGCGATGCCACCAGATGGGCATCAAGGGTATCAACACCAACTCCAGCCCCCAGGACCACGGCATCCCCGACCTCGGACAAAGCTACTGGAACCCGCTGTGGGAGGTTTGCTCGGACCTGAACATGCCGATCAATTTCCATATCGGCAACAGCAGCGAGTCGATGGACTTTTTCGGCAAGTCGTGCTGGCCCTCGCAGAGCGACGATCGCAAACTGGCGCTGGGATCCACGATGCTCTTTCTGCACAACGCGCAGGTTTTCGCCAACATCATCTACTCGGGCATCCTGGAGCGTTATCCCAAACTGCGGTTCGTCTCGGTGGAAAGCGGAGTGGGATGGATGCCGTTTCTGCTCGAAGCGCTGGATTACGAGCTGGACGAAGCGGCGCCCAAGTCCAAGTCCCTGCTCAGCATGAAGCCGTCGGAGTATTTCAAGCGCCAGATCTATGCCTGTTTCTGGTTCGAGCAGCGGGGCTTCCGCGCCGCGCTGGACGCGGTCGGCGTCGACAACATCATGTTCGAGACCGACTTCCCTCATCCCACCTGTCTGTATCCCAATGCGCTCGATCATGTCGCGCGCACGCTGGAGGGGCTCAGTTTCGAGGACAAGCGCAAGCTGCTGAGCGCGAACGCCGCGCGCGTTTATTCGATAGCGGTATGAAGATGTGAGGCTGGACCGCCGATACATGGCCAGAGCTCCGGAGGGCCACCTCCGGAGCTTGGTGCAGTCCGTCCGCTACATCTCGCGCGAGGAGGCCGAACGCGTCAGCGGGCTCAGGATCGAGGCCTGGATTTAAGCGCACGAGCTGAACAGAGCCGGCGCAGGGGCCGGGCGCCGCGGTAAAACCTGCCGCCGGCGCCGGCCTCAGTGACGGCTCTTTCCTTTTTTCCGGGCAAAAACTTCGCGCCGAAGGCGGAACTTCTTTCCGTCGCCTCAATCGCGGCGCACAATGGATTGGACCGCATCTCCGCGATGCTCTCTGCCCGCGCCAATTCTAATCCACAACGCAAGGAGACAGGCGATGCCCGAAGAGCTTTCAGCCAGAGAACTGGAATTGATGGACGCTTACTGGCGTGCCGCAAACTACCTGTCGATCGGCCAAATTTATCTGCTCGCCAATCCGCTGCTGAAAGAACCCCTGGCTATCGAGCACATCAAGCCCCGCCTGCTGGGGCATTGGGGGACCACTCCGGGGCTCAATTTCATCTACGTTCACCTCAATCGCGTGATCAAGAAATATGATTTGGACATGATCTACGTGATCGGTCCCGGACATGGCGGCCCGGGCATCGTCGCCAACGCCTACCTGGAAGGCACCTACAGCGAAGTCTATCCCAACATCTCGCAGGACGAGGAGGGGATGCAGCGGCTGTTCAAGCAGTTCAGTTTTCCGGGCGGTATCCCGAGCCACGTGGCGCCGGAAACACCCGGCTCGATTCACGAAGGCGGCGAGTTGGGTTATTCGCTTGCACATGCCTTTGGCGCGGCGTTCGACAATCCTGAGCTGATCGTTTCCTGCGTGGTGGGCGACGGCGAGGCGGAGACCGGTCCGGCCGCCACCGGATGGCACGGCAACAAGTTTCTCGATCCGGTGCGCGACGGCTGCGTGCTGCCGATCCTGCATCTAAACGGCTACAAAATCGCCAATCCCTGCATTTTGGCCCGAATTCCGCCCGAAGAACTGCGCAAGCTGTTCGAAGGCTACGGCTACCAGCCCTATTTTGTCGAAGGGCACGAGCCCGACAGGATGCATCGGCGCATGGCCGCGGTGCTGGACGAAGTTATCGCCGAAATCAGACGGATCCAGGGCGAGGCGCGCAGCAAGGGTTTCCAGGGGCGTCCGCGGTGGCCGATGATCATCCTGCGCAGCCCCAAAGGATGGACCTGCCCGGCGGAAATCGACGGCCAAAGAACCGAAGGCTACTGGCGCAGCCATCAGGTGCCGATGTCCGACATGAGCAAGCCGGAACACGTCAGCATCCTCGAACGATGGATGAAGAGCTACCGTCCGCAGGAGCTGTTCGACGCAAGCGGCAGGCTGATCGAGGAACTGGCGGAGCTGCCGCCCAAGGGCCATGCGCGCATGAGCGATAATCCACACGCCAACGGCGGCATCCTGCTCAAGGAACTGCGGATGCCCGATTTTCGCGATTACGAGGTAAAGATCGACGCCCCCGGCGCGGTCAGCGTGGAGGCGACCGCGGTGCAGGGCAAATTCATCCGCGACGTGATGAAGCTCAATCTCGAATCGAAAAACTTCCGCGTCTTCAGTCCCGACGAAAATAATTCCAACCGGTGGCAGGAGGTGCTGGAGGCCTCCAATCGGACCTTCGACGCGGAAATCCTGCCCTACGACGACCATCTGGCGCCCGATGGCCGCGTGATGGAGGTGCTGAGCGAGCATCAATGCGAAGGCTGGCTGGAAGGCTATCTGCTCACCGGGCGGCATGGGTTTTTCAACTGCTACGAAGCTTTCATCCATATCGTCGATTCGATGTTCAATCAGCACGCCAAGTGGCTGAAGGTCAGCAAGACCATTCCCTGGCGCCGGCCGATCGCGTCGCTCAATTATCTGCTCAGCTCGCACGTATGGCGCCAGGATCACAACGGCTTTTCGCATCAGGACCCCGGCTTCATCGATCACGTCGTGAACAAAAAGGCGGAGATCATCCGGGTTTACCTGCCGCCCGACGCCAATTGCCTGCTGTCGGTGACCGACCACTGTCTGCGCAGCCGCGATTACGTCAACGTGATCGTCGCCGGCAAACAGCCCGCGCCGGTATGGCTGACGATGGACGAGGCGATCAAGCATTGCACGACCGGCGTCAGCATCTGGGAATGGGCCAGCAACGACAAAGGAGCCGAGCCGGATGTAGTGATGGCCTCCTGTGGCGACGTGCCGACGCTCGAGAGCCTGGCAGCGGTCGATCTTCTGCACCGTTATCTGCCGGAGTTAAAAGTGCGC
>JAJPJA010000146.1 GCA_021324455.1 Pseudomonadota bacterium
CGGCTGCCCGGCGATTTCCAGTTCGAACGCCGCGTCGAACATATGTCTGGTCACGGGCGCACATCCCAGCGCCGCCGGATATTTCCCGACCCGCAGCTTGCTCGGACCACGCCGTGTGGAACGCGCCCGCTGGCCTGAGTTGATGCGGAATTGGAATGGCGGGGTGAAAGAAAGATCCTGCGCGACGAATCAGATGCCGGGTTCCCCGCACCGCCCACCTCAATCGCGACGACAGCGCTCCTGTGACGATGTACGGCTCCTGGCGCTGAGGCCCACCTCGACGCGTCAACCGCGGCGGCAAAGCAATCCATCTAGGTGCGCGAGGCGGCGACCGCGGCCGGCATCGGCTCATTCTTCAAGGACGGACTGACCGTTCTGAAAGCTAGCGGATGACGCCGGCCGCCGCGAGCCGTTGCTGCTCCTGCGCCGACAATCCGAGGATCTCGCCAAACACATAACTATTGTGCTCGCCGAGCCGCGGCGCGGCGTCGCAAATAGCCGCGGCACGCGACATTTTCCACCCCGGTCCGACGATCGGTCTGGTCTGCCCTGCGCCGTCAGTCACGGTGCGATAGAACTCCCTGGCCCACAAATGCTGGTCCGAGATCAGGTCGATCGAGTTCTGACTTTTGGCCGCCGCGACGCCGCGCCTCTGCAGCGATGCGGCAAGCTCGCGCGCATCGTGGCCTGCGGTCCATTGCGCGATGAGGCGGTCAAGCTCGGTCTCGTTGGCTTTCCGATCGGCGCGGCCGGCGAAGTTCGGATGCTCTGCCAGGTGCGGCCGGCCCATCGCGTCGGCCAGTTCTTTCCAGGCCTTATCCGAAGCCACCGCGATGCTGATCCAGTCGCCGCTGCGGCAGGGATAAACGCCGTGCGGCGCCATCTCCGGATGGCGATTGCCGTCGCACATCTGCACCCTGCCATTCAGCGTAAAGTCCATGATCGCATCGCCGATCATGGTACTCATGGTCTCAACCGCGCAGACGTCCACGAACTGCCCGCCGCCCGTGCGCCGCCGATGCATCAGGGCGACCAGAGCGGCAAAGGCGGCCGCGGTGCCGAAGGTGGCGTCGCCGTAGCGTATATTCATCCCGACCGGGTTCTCACCCTCGTAACCGACCAAAAAGGTTACTCCGCCAAGAGCGACAAAACTGGGGGCGTAGCCGGTCTGATAGGCCAGCGGCCCCTCGTTGCCGTACATACCCATCGACACGTAGACGATGTCGGGCTTTACGGCTTTGACGGCGTCATAGCCCAGCCCCAGCCGATCGATTGCGCCGGGCCGGAGGTTTTCGACCAGGACGTCGGACTCGCCCAAAAGATCGAGCAGGAGCGCGCGGCCTTGGCTGGACTTGATATCGATCTGCACGCTGAGCTTTTGCGGATTGACGGCCTGAAAGCCGGGAGCCTGGTTCACTTTGGCGCGGCCATAGCCCCGTGATGGGTCCAGCGCGCCGAGGCTTTCGACTTTGATCACCTCCGCGCCAAGAAACGCCAGAAGCTTGCCGGCAAAAGGTCCCGCCCACACGCGCGTCAACTCAACCACGCGTACACCTTGCAGTGGGCCGCCTCGCGCGCGATAGCTGATCAGTGACCGGCGCTCTTCGGGGCGCGCAGGTCCGGTTTCAGTTGGCATTGCGCCGGGCAATGCGGCCAGCTTTTCTTCGGTATGCTGCCCCAACAGCGGAGCGGGCGCCGCGATCCTGGCGGGGGTTACGCCAAGCTTGTACGGCACAGTGGGATAAGCGGCCCGCCCGATCACCGGATGGTTCACTGCCGCAAAAAATCCGCGGTAGACATATTGCGGCGAGTTTTGCAGGTCGCCCGCGTGTTTCACCGCTACCAGCGGCAGTCCCAGTTTCTGGGCTTGCTCCGATACCTGGTCGCGGTTGCGCGTGTTGAGGAATGCGCCAAATTCCCGGCGGCATTGCGCGACGCGCTCGGGCGTGCACTCCAGCTCCATCCAACGCTCGGGAAAAGAATTCATCCATTCCGGATCGCCCATCAGCCGGCGCATCGCCGCCCAATGCCCGCGCTCGGAGAGCCACAGATAGACAAAACCGTCCCGGCACGCGAAGATCGTGGCCGGTCCCCACAAATCGAACACCGTGCGCGCGGGCGCCGCGTCCATGTCGCCCGCAATCAGTTGCCCAAGGACGTAATCGACGCGGGACGCGAGGACCGCCTGTTTCGAAACATCGATGAATCGTCCCTGCTTCGAATCTTCCCGCTCATACAAGGCGGAAACGACGCACATGGCCCCCTCCAGTCCCGCCTCATAGCTGGCCAGGAACCTGCCCGGACCCTTGAGCGGCGGCTTGCGTTCGTCGGGCGCGGTTGGCGTGTGGTAACCCCATCCGCTGCTGTGGAACACGTTGAGGTCCTCGGCGTGGCGACGCTCCTCTGGCGCATCGTGCCCATACGGCGTGATCGAGCACAGGACGAGCCGCGGATACCCGTCGGCGAGCGCCTGCGGATCTATCCCAACGCTGGCAAGCCAACCCGCAGGGTGATCGTCGATCGCGGCGTCGACCCAGCGCAGCAGCTTGTCCATCCTCGCCGCTCCGGCCGGCGTTGAAAGATCGACCGTGACGGAACTCTTGTTGGTGTTGAGATAAGCGAACAACCCGCTGCTTTCGTTCGGCGCGTGCGCGGCAGCGCTTGCGAAAGGGGAAAGGCTGCGCGTGGGGCTGCCGCAACCGGGTTTTTCAAGCTTGATCACATCCGCGCCGAAGTCGGAAAGAAGCTTGCCGCAATACTCCCCCGACACACTCTCCGACAGTTCGAGCACCCTGAAAGCGTTTAAGGCAGACACTTCACACCCCATCACCCCGGGCGCAAGCCGCGCTCCGGCTCAGGCGCCGCGGCGCCCTGATTGGCTCAGCCGCCATTCCGGCGGAAACTGCGCCTCGGTTTCCTTCACGACGCTGGCGAGTCCGCGCTTCAGCACGTCTGCATTGAGAACAAACTCTCCCTGGTCGGCGCGAAGATAAGCGCCCAGCGATTCGACCAGGGAGGTCAGGATGCTCCCCATATACTCTCCGCGGTACTGCTTATACATTTCGAGAAAGGTCTTTTGCACCACGATCCTGTCAGTCGGACCGTTGCGCACGCATGCGAGCGCGTATTTTTGTACCTCATCCTCCAGCCGCGCGCGGGGCACCAGACTATTGATGAAGTTGCATTCGTACATTTCGCGCGCCGTAAAGGGGCGGCCGGTGAACAACATCTCCTCAAACTTTCTGAGACCGATGGTTTCGATCCAAGTCCACAGGCGCGGTCCCCAACCGGAGTACCGAAAAGCCGCATGTCCAAACAGTGCATCGTCCGAAGATATAACCAGATCGGCGTCGCCGGCCTGATAGAAATGCCATCCGTAGCAATAGCCCTTGGCTTCGACGATGCTGATTTTCTTGAATTCCTGAAGACTGCGGCAACCACCCCTGGTTGAGGCGTACAGCGAGCTGAAGTTGAAGCCGCGGCGAAACGATCCCGCCGGCGGAGCCTTGACCTCCGCATCCGCGTCAAAGGCGTATTCCGCCAGCGGATCGACCGCCATTTTTTCCTGCTGTTCCGGCAGATCGGCGCCCGTTCCGAAGTGATCGCCGGCACCGCGGATGATAAGAACCTTGACATCATCGTCGGCGTTTGCCCGGCGCAACAGCTCACCGTATCGGATGCGCATGGCAGTGTCGGTGGCGTTCATCTTGTCGGGACGATTGATAGTAAGATACGCGATCTTGTTATTGGCGTCCTTGCTATAGAGCATCATCTCTTCCGCGGTTCGGCTCTCACCTGCGGTCATGGTCGTCCTCCTTGCGTGTTCGAATATAGAGATGGCGGTTCAGCTTTTGCCGGGCGGCATCGCGGATTTCTTTTCCTTCCAGCGGGAGAACGCCATCTCAATGCTCTTCTGGACCTCGGGGGCGGCGGCGGCGAAGTCTTCCTTCAGCCGCGCGAAGGATTGCCGCCGATGTTCATTGACCCGGGCGAAATGCGGCATCACGAACCGGGCGTACAGTTCGTAGGACTTTTTGGTGTTCTCCCACTCGGCCCAGTTGGTGGCCAGCGTCAACATGACGCCAAAATCACCCTGCTTCTTTTGCAGCTTTTCGATCATCGCGATGGCGTCAGCCGGCGTGCCGATCGCGGCTCTTCCCGAGCTGATGAGGGCATCGACGGGGTCGCCCCGATCCAGCGGCCCGAAAATACCGCCCCGCGGCGACGGGCGGGTGAAGTACTCGCACCATCGCGCCAAACCGGCGGCGACGTCGGCGCGCGCCTTTTCCCGGGTCTCCGCGATATACATCGGCGCCACCAACCGCAGCCGGCGCGGATTCATGACCACGCCGTTCTCCGCCGCCACCTGCCGGGCAATCTCCCAGTTCTCGGCCAGCACATCGAAGCCTTGCGGCTGGGTCGCTGCCAAACAGAGCATACCCACGCCCCAACGGCCGGCGAGCATGCCGCCCGAAGGCGATACCGCACTGGCCACCGCCACCTCGGGATGAGGATGCGTGTACGGCAGCAGATGTACGCGCGCCTTGTTCAGGTTGTACCAGGACGAGACCGCCGTGACTTCCTCGCCGCTCAGCAGACGCAGCAGGACCTCGAGCCCCTGAGCGAGCAGATCCCGCTGCGCCTTGATGTCCACGCCGAGCATCGCGGCGTCGGTGGGCAGCAGGCCCGGCCCGAAGCCGAACATGGCGCGCCCCATCGTCATGTGGTCGAGCTGGATGATGCGTTCGGCAACCATCAGCGGATTGTGGAACGGCAGCGAGATGACGCCGGTGCCCAAGCGGATTTGCCGGGTGATTTCGGCGGCGGCCGCGATCATCAGCTCCGGCGACGAAATGGTCTCCCAGCCCGTGGAATGATGCTCGCCGAACCACGCCTCCTTGAAGCCCAGCCGATCGGCCCATTGCACCAGCTCAAGGTCGCGCCGCAAAGCCACGGTCGGGCTCTCGTCGATATCGTGATAGGGAGCAATGAACAAGCCATGCTCGAGGAGGGGGCCGCTCATCGTGGATTCGTCGTCCTTGGAAAATTCATCGGGGGCCGAACGTTATCTAAATGCCCAAAAACCGCTTTACGTTACCCCCTACGACCGCCGGCGCGGCCCCCGGCCCGACCAGCTCCACGACCTGCTTCAGCGAGCGCTTTGAATAGCCGAAGGTGCTCTCGTTGTGCGGGTAGTCGGTGGACCACATCACCCTGTCAACCCCGATCTTATCGATCAGCTCCAGCCCCAGAGGATCGACCACGAACGACGCCGCCATGTGCTTTTGCCAGTAGTACGGCACTTCGTGCTCGATCTTCAGATTGTTCATGTGCTGGAAGGACGCGTATACATGTTCGGCGTCCTGGATGGCCGAGGGCACCCAATTGATGCCGCCTTCGAACCATCCGATGCGCAGGCTCTTATGCCGATCCAGGATGCCGCCGAAGATGTACTTGCCGAACATCTCGCGAAACGGCGTCACCTGATGCAGCATGCCAACCGCGACGGCGTTGAACTGGCAGGGATATTGCGGCCCGCCCTCGCCGATGTGGTGCGCGACGGGAAGCCCGCTATCTTCGATCGCCTCCCACACCGGCGTCATCGCCGAGCTGGCAAAGTCGATCGGCTTGCCGTCGGCGTCCCGGCCGGGATGCAGCGGCAGCCAGTAAGTCCTGAGTCCCAATGCCTTCAGCTCGTTAAGCGTCCGGCGGGCGCCTTTGGCGTCCCACCAGTTGATCACGCCGACGCCGTAGAAGCGGCCCGGCGCCCGCGCCTGCAACTGCGCTATGTACTCGTTGTAGATGCGGAAGCACAGCTCTCTCGCTTCAAGATCCGGATACCCAAGCAGAACCAAAAGCTCGTTTGGAAACGCCAGTTCCGCCCTGATGCCTTCAGCGTCGAGGTCCGCCATGCGGGCTTCGATATGGCTCATCCCGGGCAGGTCGCCGTAATGCTCGACCACCGCGAGGAACCCGTCGGGCAGGAACGACTTGCCGCCGATTCCGATTGTAGGGATGCCGTTGACGCACCAGATCCGCGGCGCGCGTTCTTTCATCGCCGCCGGGAAACGCTGGTACCATATGTCCTCGGTTACCGAGATGTGGGTGTCGGCGGAGAACACTTCGGTGCCCTCAGGCAGCGCCAGCTCGCTTTCGGGTTTAACTCGCCGCTTGTTGGGCGGCCCCGGGAACTCTGAATGCAGGCTGCTTGAATCCGCCATTGATTTCTCCTGACAATCTGGACGCAGACGGCCGCGGCGTTGGGTCAGCGAGTGAAGACCGGCAGCGTCTGCCATCCGCGAACGGTCGAGGTTGAAGACAGCCGGGCGTTGTTCAAATCAACGTCCCACTCGGGAAAGCGGTTGAGCACTTCGTCCAGCACCACGCGGCCCTCGACGCGGGCGAGCGCACTGCCCAGACAGGCGTGAATACCGTAACCGAAGGTGAGATGCGGATGTTGTTCGCGATGGATGTCGAAGCGGTCGCCGTCGGGAAAACGGCGATGATCGCGATTCGCCGCGCCCGTCAGCAGCAGCATCACGCTGCCTTGGGGCACGGTTCGGCCGTGAAGTTCGACCTCCCGCGCCAGACATCGTCCGACATGATGGGCCGGCGGCTCATAGCGCAGAATTTCTTCGATCGCCTGCGGAATCAGCGCCCGGTTCCGGGCGATTTGGCGCCGTTGGTCGGGATGCTCGGCGAGCAGTTTTCCAATCCATCCGATCAGGCGGTTGGTGGTCTCATTGCCGGCGGTCGCCAATATGGTGGAGAAGATGAGCACCTCCTGACGGGTCAGCCGCCGGCTCGCACCCGTTTCATCGACAAACTCCGCGTTTAACAGCTCGGTCATCAGGTCGTCGGACGGATGCTTGACGCGCCAGTCGATGTACTCTTCGAAGCGCCCATCGACGATCTGACGGTCGGAGTATTCCATCGGCTGGCCGGCTTCGGTGCGCAGCTTGGCATCGCCGCGTTCGCGCACCGCCTGCAGGTCCGGCTCGGGAATCCCCAGCAGCATGCCGATGACCCTCATCGGCACCTGGGCACCGAGGTCGGCGACGAAGTCGAATTTTCCCCTGCCGACCAGCGGGTCGAGGCAGCGGGCGCAGAATGCGCGAATCCGCGGCTCCAGCGCATTCATCTTTCTGGCCGTGAACACACGGTTGAGCAGACCGCGATGGACCGTGTGGATGGGCGGATCCTCGAAAATGAACACGCCCGGCGGCACCGGAAGGTTCGCTTTAATCACTTCGAGGATGACGCCGCGTCCCGAGATATACGCCGCATGATCGCGCAAGGCGTGCTCGACGTCCTCGAACCGGCTCAGCGCGTAAAAATCATGCTTGCCGTTGTAATACAGGGGCTGTTCCTCGCGCAGACGGCGGAATACCGGATACGGGTTGGCGGCAATCCCGACGTCATAGGGATCCCAGTAAAGCGGGCTGGCGCTGGTGATGCTCATGTTCGTGCGTCCTCAATCTATGTATTACGGGAACCGCGGCGCATGTCCTGACATCTGGCGCGCCGGTATCTACAGTTGGTGCAAAAGATCGCCGGGGATGCTAGTTTTTCCGCATCCCGCAAGCTATCGGAGGGCTGATGAGATGAGCGGGAATTTCTTTTACGCACTGGAAGGGCCGCTCGACTCGACGCCTTCCGCACGCCAGATGCGCAGCGCGAATTTTGGCGGCTTTCCGGAGCTCGTGCGCAATTTCGGATCCGATCCGGGAAGAATCCTCGAGCGCCATGGGATCGATCTGCGGGCCATTCGCGACCCGGATTCTCACATCGAGGTCAGGTCTCTGGCCGAGACATTCGAGTACTGCAGCGCCTTGTTCAATGACCCGTTGTTCGGTCTGCGGCTGGCCGAGCGCCAGGAACCCGATATTTACGGATGTGTAACCGCGCTTTGCCGGGCGGCACCGACTTTCAGGGAGGCCATCGACGATTTCGTCAAATACATTCCCGTGATCCATGCCCCTCTAACGGTTCTCGAGCTGGTCGAAGGCAGGGAAACCGCCGAGCTGCGGTGGGGTATCCGCATCGGACTCCTCCCCAGACCGCAGGGCAACTACCAGGCGGTCCTCTTGAATATGAAGCTTCTGCGGCTGCTCGGAGGACCGGCGTTCCACCCCAGCTACGTCAACCTGACGGTCGATGCTCGCCCCAGAGAGATCGCTGAAATCGAAAATAAGCTGGGTTGCCGCTTCCACAACAAGGCGGCGACCAATGCGATCGCGTTTCCGGCTGAAATCCTCGATCATCCACTCGCCACCTCCAGCAGGTTGCTCTACCGGCTGCTGGGCGGCTATCTGGATCGGGTCAAGACTGGGTCGAGAACCACGGTCGCGCAGCGGGTGCAGGATTACGTGCGCGGATCGCTGCCGTCGGGAAATTGCTCAATCCAGAGCTGCGCCAGGAAACTGGGAACTTCGGTGCGCACGCTCCAGATTGGCCTGAGCGATCACGGCTTGAGTTTTTCCGACATCCTGGAAGAACAGCGTGTCCATCTCGCCAAGGTCTACCTCGAAGAGGGCGAATTGTCTCTGGATGACGTGGCGGCCGCGCTGGGCTACTCCGAGGCTTCGAGCTTTGGCCGGGCGTTCAAGCGGTGGACCGGATCGACGCCGCAGTGTTATCGCAAAACCGCGGCGGCCGCAGCCGCAAGCAACAAGTCCGGCCATCATCCCGGAATGCAGCGGCGAAAATCGCAACCTGAATCAGAGGCTGAATAGGCAGGCCTTGCAACCGGTCCCATGAAGCCGCTTCGGTCACGGTAAAAAGCCTGTTCCTAAAGGCGCGTCATGCGGCTTGTTCAGGCGGCGCGAGCACCAGCTCGATCAGGAGCCCGGATCCTTCGCGAAAACAGCCACGCCGGCACCGCCTGTCCCGATCGGCGTCGAGCGAGCCACCTCGACGCCTGCCGACGAGCCGGCCGTATTCATCCAAAGCCGCTTGCGCCATCGCCTCGTTATCGGCGGCGCAGCCGGTATCCGTACGGATGAAGACCGCCTCACCACCTTCCCGCTTGATTTCAGCGGCCGTGCGCTCGCCTCCGTCGCGGTCGATGTCCGCGATTACAACCTTCGCGCCCTCCCGGCCGAAGCGCACGGCGGCTCCTCTGCCGATCCCGCTGGCGCCGCCGGTGATAACTGCAACCCGTCCTTCCAACCGGCCGCTCATGATTTCTCTCCCGCCAAAACAGTCTTCAGTTGAGTTTGTAAATGCGCCTGATGTTTTCGCCCATGACCAGCCGGGCGCTGCGCTCGTCCAGCCGTTGCAGCAGTTCTTCGAGTTCGGGCGCCCACGACTCGGTGTGATCGGGATGCGGATAGTCGGTTGCCCAGGCGAAAATCTCAGGTCCCAGATACTTGATTGCGTAGGCCATCGCGCCTTCATCGGGATCGCCCGAAACGAAGCATTGCCGTTTTGAAGTACTCACTGGGTTTGAGCTTCAAGGGGACCCGGGCGCCCAGAGCGGTTTTCTTCAATGCGTCGAGCCGGTCCAGGAACGAACCCAGCCATCCGGCCCCGGCTTCCAAAACCCCGAAGCGAAGTCTGAAAAACTTCTCGAAGACGCCGTAGTGGAAAAAGCCGGCGAGCGCTTCGATGGTGCCGAGATTAACCACCGACATCGTGTAAAAAATGTCTCTGAAATCCCAGGAACTCCAGTTGTAGCGCGACAGATGATACCGCGCCAGATCCACTGCGACGTGAATGGCGAGCGGGATATCCAGTTCCTGCACCTTGGCGAACAGCGGGTCGTGATCGGGATGGGCGTGCGGCTTTTGCGTCAACGCCCCCAGCGTCACGAATGCGCCGCGGCATCCGTCCTTCACCGCGCGCTCCATCTCTTTGACGGAACCTTCGATATCGAGCAGCGTCAGTTGGGCTGCCGCGATCATCCGCCCGTTGCCGGCCCGGCAGAAGAAATCCATCCGGCACGGGCATCCGAGCACGCTCCATCTATGGTGGGCGCGCCGGCCGCTCGCCGCCTGCCGGGCGGTGCTGTTCGCGCAGCTCGTTGACGATCCGTCCAGCCATCCCGACCAATTCCCGACCGAGGAGGCCCAGGAGCAGGAGCGCAAGCGGCTGTTTGGAATCATCGAGAATCTCGTCAAATGGGAGAACTCGAACAACGAGTCGGTGCTTGCGGCGGCGCGCGCGGAGATTCTGAAATCCTGCGATGGTGCGCCGCCCGCTGTACTCGATCCATTCTGCGGCGGTGGCTCGATTCCTCTGGAAGCGCAGCGGCTGGGGCTCAAGGCCTACGCGAGCGACCTCAACCCGGTCGCGGTACTGATCACGAAGGCACTCATCGAGATTCCGCCCAAATTCGCGAACAAGCCGCCGGTAAATCCGGCGGCGAGAAGTGAGTGGAGAGCGGAGAGGAGCGAGGGCAGAGGAGAGAGGAGTGAGAGAGAAGGAGGCGGGGCCGAGCGTGCATTACAGGGAGACGATCGTCTGGGGCAAGGCGATGGAGGCGGCGCGGGAGGTTTACCGTTTGGCGCCCGCCCAGCCGCGCGAGGAAATGTACGGGATGCGCTCGCAACTGACCAGGGCGGCCACCTCCATAGCGGCCAACATCGCGGAGGGCTGGACGCGGGAATCGAGCCGGGAGAAGGCGCAGTTTCTGGCGATCGCTCACGGCTCGCTGGCGGAGACGGAGACCCTTCTGACGCTGTGCGAAGATCTCGAATGGTTTCGTCGCGAGCAGACCCGCACGCTGCGCTCGCTGCTGGACGAGGTGAGCCGAAATCTGACCACGATGCGGCGGAATCGGAGGA
>JAJPJA010000082.1 GCA_021324455.1 Pseudomonadota bacterium
ACACCCAGGAAGGGAGCCAATGGGACGGGCTGGCACATGTGGCGCATCCGAAGCATGGCTTTTACAACGGCGTGACGCAGGACGAGATCAGGTCGGGACCCGAGTCGCGGCTGAGCATCCACAAATGGGCCGACAAATTCGTCGGCCGCGGCACGCTGGTTGACGTGTTCAAGTTTCGCCAGGAGCAGGGCCGCCCGGTGGACCCGCTCACCAAAACCATCTACAGCCTTGACGATCTGAAAGGCGCGCTGGCGGCGCAGAAAACCCAGCTCAAGCCCGGCAGCATCCTGCTGGTGCATACCGGATGGATGCAGGCGTACAAAAAGGCGCCCGCGGATCGCAAGCGCGACATGGCGCCGATCAACAAGCTCCAGGCGTGCGGAATCGAGGCCAGCAGCGCGGTCTGCGCATGGCTGTGGGACAACCGCGTGGCGGCCATCGGCACCGACTGCCCGTCGGTGGAATCGTGGCCCTTCGAAAAGACCCCGCTGCACATCTGGGCGTTGCCGCTGGCGGGGCTGCCGCTGGGCGAGCAGTTTGAATTGGCGCCGCTGGCCGAAGACTGCGCGCAGGACGGCCGCTACGAGTTCATGGTGGTATCGGCGCCGCTCAATGTCGAAGGCGGGATCGCGTCGCCGCCCAACGCGGTCGCAATCAAGTAGCCGTGATAATCCGGTGCGCGGCGGCGATCGGTGCGGTCGCTCTTTTTGTCGGCGCGGCCGCGCAGGCGCAGAATTCCGAATGCCTGACATACGACCGCTACTACGAAACCGCTCCGCTCTTCAGGATCAAGGCGGGCGCATCGCGGGTCAACTTCCATTCGCGCCCGCGGCCATGCCCGCCCGGCGCGCCCTGCCGATGGCGTCAGAAAGCCTACCTGTTGCCCGGCGACATTGTCCTGGCCGGTCCGGAGCAGAGCGGTTTCAGATGCGCCTACTACGGCACCGCCAAAGGCATACTGATAGCCGGATTCCTGCCGGCTGCGAATCTGGAACCGAGCGCAGAGGGCAGGCTATCCGCCGAATTTCTATCCGGCGCCTGGAAGATGAGTTTGGGTCCGGCGATGACACCCAATTCGATCGAGATTCAACCCGCCGGAACGCACCGGGTGAGCGCGAGCGGCGACGCCTACTACCAGACCGAGCAAACCGTTAACGAAGGATCGTTCAGTTGTTCGGGCGCGGCGGTAGCTGACAACGCCGCCCAAGTGATCTTCCGCGACGGCGCTTGCGAAGTAACCGTGCGCCGCAGAGGTCCTTATTTGGTGGCCGCGGACAACGGCAACTGCGGCGGCCTGAACGTCAGCTTCGAGGGCATCTACACAAAAGTGAGGCCCCGGCCTCGATCCAGATAAGCCCTTAGCGGCTGTCCCCTGGCGCGATTGCAAATACCCCGGCCGCCGGGTCGAGCGGTCAGGGCACAGAATTGGGCACGGCTCGGAGCGATCCCTTGGAACAGCTGGCCAGCCGCTGGGTCTTATCCTTGCCCGCTGATGCACCGCCTCCGGTTCGGTCAGTCACCTGCGCGGAGCGCCGATGAAGGCCAAGCCCTTGGTCCAGCTGCTGGCCGACCTGAGGGTGAGCAAAAGCTTAAGCCGGCCGCGGGTCTCCAACGACAACCCCTACTCGGAAAGCCAGTTCAAAACGTTGAAATACTGTCCGGCTTTCTTCGACCGCTTCGGCTCGCTTCAGGACGCCCGTGCCTTCTGCCGCCAATCTTCACCTGGTACAACCGCGAACATCATCACAGCGGGCTCGGACTGCTCATTGCGCACAGTGTTCATTACGGCCTGGCTCTCTCACGGCAAATAGGCTGGCAACCTGGGGCCGGAATTCACCACCAGGCCCCCAGATTCTCCGGGCGGTCGGAGAACCTAAATGGCGCGTCGTCGTCGGTGCAGCTCTTTGGGTTAAGCGGTCGACCAATACGGACCCGATTAAGGTTCGGAATGTATCAACGGAAATGAGGCAGTTGGGTTGCGCAAATAGCGGACCAAGCGACTTCGAGGGTGAGTAAGGCTCGCGTCGTCTCAACCCCTGTACACCTGGTGTGATGGTGTGCTATCCGACGTATAATGGAGTTAACGTTTTATTTCCCGTCCAACCCTGCGATTCCTTTCGATGACGACCGGAATCGAGGGCTTGACGCTGTACCGGCGCTCCTTGAGCGTCTTGAGCGTCGCAGCGCTCGCGTCCGCCGCATCGATTCCCTGAAGCTCAGCGCCGAGCAGCGCTTCGAGGAATATACCAGAGCCACCATTCCGGCCATCTACAAGAAGTACGAAGTCAAAAGAGTGTTCGGGACGAATCGTCACTCCGCGTGCTGGTTCGGCGTGCAGGTTCCCGCCCTCATTGTGAAACCGACGCCGGACGCGGTCGGCGACACGTACCCGCGTCGCGAAGCAGGAAACAGGATCGTGACGATTCACGAATTCCTTAGCGCTGCAGTCGCGAGCGCTGACGACGAGCACACCCGCCATCGTGGCACGCCAACAGAGGCCGAGAGCTGAGCATGGCGCGGCCAGCGAAATCACGTACCAACGGCAATAACGGAGCGACGCTCGGCTTCGAGCAGACGCTGTGGCAGGCGGCCGACAAGCTGCGCAACAACCTGGACGCGGCCGAGTACAAGCACGTCGTCCTAGGCCTGATCTTCCTCAAATACATTTCCGACGCGTTCGAGGAAAAGCACGCCGCCTTGTTAGCCCAGCAGGTCCAGGGCGCCGATCCCGAAGACCCCGACGAATACCGCGCCGAGAACGTCTTCTGGGTTCCGAAGGAGGCGCGATGGTCCCATCTTCGCGCCAATGCCAAGCAGCCGACCATCGGCAGGCTGATCGACGACGCGATGGTCGCGATCGAGCGCGACAACCCGTCGCTCAAGGGCGTCCTGCCCAAGAGTACAACCGCCCCGCCCTCGACAAGCAGCGGCTCGGCGAGCTTATCGATCTCATCGGCACCATCAGCATGGGCGACGCGGAGCATCGCTCAAAAGACATCCTCGGCCGGGTCTACGAATACTTCCTCGGCCAGTTCGCCAGCGCCGA
>JAJPJA010000022.1 GCA_021324455.1 Pseudomonadota bacterium
GATATACTCAGTCGCGTATCCGCCGCCGGTCAGGTATTTGGTATGCGCACCGCCGTCGGACAGCCCCGGTATGATATATGGATTGTCGATCAGCTCCTTTATCCCCTCCGCGGTGATATGGAACTGCCGGGTCTGAAAAACCGTCTTCAGCCGATCGGCCACGACCACGTCGCAAATAATATCGACTGGACTGCGGCCGGTGTCGCGTACGATATCGCCGATCCGCCTGCTTTCATATTGTTTGTATTCAGGGCTGGAAGTGGAGAGCAGCACGGTATCGCCGATAGAATCAACGAATCTGAAGCTGCGCGGGGCCTGGCGCAATTTCGCGCGCATCGCGGGATCGGACAGGTTGGCCAGCTTGCGTTGGTTGGGGACCGCCGGTCCGGCCAATTCATCCCATAACGATTCCCACAGGTCCCAATACTCAAAGGTGAACAGCAGCGGGCATTGGTTCATCAGTCCCTGTCCGTAGATGCGCAAGCCGCGATCGTGGCATCGCTGGAACCAGGCGAACAGATCCGCCCGCATCTTCTCGCCCATCTCGCCGCCGCTGGCCACGACTGCCTGCCACAGCATCGGCGCGCCGCTGACGGCGGCCAGTTCTTCCCAATGCTCGCGGCCGCCCAGACCGCTGGAGAGCTCGATAAAGCCCGCGCCGCGATCGCCCAGCACTTTGGCCAGCACTATCCGGGTTTCCGGCCACATCACGTCCGACGGCATCGAGGTGCCGTCGAAATCGCCCTGCGGACCGCCGGCGCTGTCGCGCGCGGGTTTACCGGGCTGGCCCAGCGACTGCGCCGACCAGCCGCATGCGCCGGCGTCCATCGCTTCGTGCAGCAATCGCGCCATCTCGGCGTGCTCGGCGTCGGTCGGTTTGCGGCCCGCTTTTGCATCGTCGAGTCCCAGCACCCAGATCAAAAGCGGATTGACGGGCACATAGGGCAGCACGTTCACCGCCTTGGGCATGCGCTCGATACTGTCGAGGAACTGCGGATAGCTGACCCAGTCCCAGGGCAGCGCGGCTTTCATCGTCGCCAGCGGGATTGCTTCGACGCGCGTCATCGAGAGCATCGCACGCTCGCGCATTTCCTCGCCCATCGGGGCGAAGCCGAAGCCGCAGTTGCCGATAACCACCGAGGTCACGCCGTGCCATCCCGAACAGGTGAGATACGGATCCCAGAACACCTGCGCATCATAATGGGTGTGGAGGTCGACGAATCCGGGCGCGACGATCATCCCGCTCGCATCCAGCACGCGGCGGGCGTCGGCGCAATCGATCCTGCCAATCCGCGCGATGCGGCCGTCTTTGATTCCGATATCACCGCGAAACCGCGGCATCCGCGCGCCGTCGACGATCATGCCGTCCCTGATGGCGATATCGAACTGCGGCATCGAAAGGCTCCTCCATAAAGCACGCGAACGAAGTCGTCCCTCGCCCATTTTTTCTTATGTGAAGGGCGAGGCTGGGAATGCTGATTAACGCCCGGCGCGGATCATCTTCCCCGGCATCGCACCCGTGGGACGCCCATCTTCGAACGTCACCTCCCCGCTCAGGATGGTGTACTTGTAACCGTCGGCGCGCTGCACCAGGCGGCGTCCGTCGGCGGGCAGATCGAAGACCATCTCCGGCGCATGCAGGTGCAGGCGGTCGAAATCGATCAGATTCAGATCGGCCTTCATCCCGGGCGCGATCAACCCCCGATCCATAAAACCGTAGAACTCCGCAGTGTCGCGGGTCTGCAGCTTCACGGCCTGCTCCAGCGGCAGGCGCGATCCGCGTTTGCGGTCGCGCACCCAATGCGTCAACAGAAAGGTGGGCATGCTGGCGTCGCACACCAGACCGCAATGCGCGCCGCCGTCGCTCAGCGACAGACGGGTATCGGGTTCGCGCAGCACCTCGCCGATGAAATCCAGATTGCGCGCGGTGTAATCCGTCAGCGGCATCGTGATCGGTGCGTAGATGAATTCGGTGCCGCCGCGCTCCAGCAGGATGTCGTAGGTGAGTTCCTCCGGGGTCTTGCCTTCGCGCCGGGCGCGCGCCGCGATACTCATTTCGGCGGAGGGCTCGTAGTCGGGCGGATCGCCGAGCTGGAAGAAATTGTCGAAGCGGCGCGTCAGCATCTCCGCGTTGGGCCCGAGCTTCAGCTCCGCGCCCTCGGCCAGGATGCGCGCGCGAATCTTCGGATCGCGCAGGCGGGCCAGCTTTTCCGCAAACGGCAGCTGGTCCATCGAGCGGTAGGTCGGATGCATGATCAGCGGATGCGCGGTGCCGCGCAGGCTCATCAGCAGGGACGGCGGACGGGCCGAGACCTGCGGCACCAGATGCGCGCCCTCGCGGTTGAGGCGGCGGATCTCCGCCAGCAGCTCGCGTCCGTCGATCATGTTGTTGCGCGCCAGATGCACGGGGATAAAGCTGACCGGGCGTCCGGTTTCCTTCGACAGCCGCGCCATCCAGTCCATGCTGCGATCCGGACCCGTGAGGTCCGACGCCATTTCAAACACGCCGTGGCCGGCCTGCCCCAGCGTGCGTCCGATGCCGAACAATTCGTCTTCGGCGGCGTAGGTGCCGGGCACGACCTCTCCGTTCTTCGCGCGATGCCCCAATGTGCGCGAGGTGCTGAAGCCGACCGCGCCGGCGCGCATCGCGTCGCGCACAATGGCGGCCATCCGCGCGATGTCTGCCTCGGTCGCGGGCTCGTTGTGCGCGCCGCGCTCGCCCATCACGTACGCGCGGACGGCGCCGTGCGGCACCTGCGCGCCGACGTCGATTGCGCGCTTCATCGCGCCCAGCGCGTCGAGATATTCGGCGAACGATTCCCAGTTCCAGGTCATGCCCTTGGCCAGAGTCTCGCCCGGGATATCCTCGACGCCTTCCATCAGACCGATCAGAAATTCCTGCTCGCCGGGCTTAACCGGAGCGAAACCGACGCCGCAGTTGCCCATCACGACCGTGGTTATGCCATGCCAACTGGAAGGGCTGAGATAAGGATCCCATGAGACCTGGCCGTCATAATGGGTGTGGATATCGACCCATCCGGGCGTCACCAGCATCCCGGCGGCGTCGATCTCGCGCCGCGCCGCGCCCGCTTTGCCGCCCACCGAGGTAATTACGCCGTCGTCAATCGCGACGTCGCCGTTGAAGGCGGGCTTGCCGCTGCCGTCCACGATTTTGCCGTTGCGGATCACCAGGTCATGCATCGCAATTGGCTCCTTCCTCAGGTTGGGCAAATGTAGCACAGATCGCGGCCGCGGCGTTACCGCATCGTTGGGCCGGTTCCGTTTTGCTTTTCACGCAACCGATGTAATCTTGCGCACAGCCTGCGGATCAAAGGAGAGACCGATGAAGTTCATGTATTTTTTCCTGCCCACCTTGCCCGCGACCTTGGAAGAGCGGAAGCGGCTGCGCCCGATCGCGAGCCATCCCGAACGCTGGCAGCAGCTGATCGACGAGGTCGTGGAGCTTGCGCAGGTGGCTGAGGACGTCGGTTTCGACGCGGTCTGCTTTCCCGAACACCATCTGCACAGCGAAGGGATCGAGATCGGCAGCCTGCCGGTACTCACCCAGCACGTGATCCATCACACCAGGCGCATCAAGGTCGGGCCGATCGGGTACGTGCTGCCCGGATGGAATCCGCTGCGGCTGGCGCTGGAAATCGCCTGGCTCGACCAGTTGACCAGGGGCCGCACCTTCGTAGGCTTCGCGCGCGGCTATCAGACCCGATGGCTCAACCAGATGGCGCAGAAGATTCACGTCACCGCCACCAGCAGCGACAAGAGCGAGGCCGACCGCATCAATCGCGAGGCCTTCGAAGAGGTCTTCCAGTTTTTAAAGCTGGCGTGGGGCGACGAGCCGTTCCGCTTCAAAGGCAAATACTACGAGTACCCCTATCCGCAGGAAGGCACGCCCTGGCCGGCGCACGAATGGACGCGCGAATACGGCTTTCCGGGCGAGGTCGACGAGTTGGGCCGCATCCAGAAGATCAACGTGGTGCCAAAACCCTACCAGCGGCCCCATCCGCCTCTGTTTCAGGCCTTTTCCGTCAGCGAAGAGACCATCCGATGGTGCGCGCGCGAGCAAATCATCCCGACCATCCTGCTGCCGCAACCGCCGGTGGTGCGCAAATTCGCCGAAGCTTACCGCGAGGAATCGCACAAGGCCGGCCGCGATCTGAATCTGGGCGAGCGCATCGGCGTGCTGCACAGCATCTATATGGCCGACAGCAAGGAGCATGGACGCGAACTGGCGCGCCACGGCATGGCCGGCGTGGCCTTTCCGAAATTCTTCCATCACTTCGGATTTTCCGAGGCCTGGCGCCTGCCCGAGGACGAGGCGCGCTATCCCAGCGGCAAGGTGATGCTCCCCGCGCACGAGGTTACGGCGGAACGCCTGGAGCAGTGCAAATTCGCCTATATCGGCACTACTGACGACGTCCGCCGCGAGATGGACGCGATGGAGGAGAACGTCCATCCGGAATGGTTCGTGTGGCAGGGCGACCAGGGCTTCCTGCCCAAAGAGGAAGTCAAGCGGCAGATCGTAAGGTTCGGCAAAGAGATCATCCCGCGATATCGGTGAGTGGACCATGCGGGACAGGCGTCCCTGCCTGTCCTACTTCTGTTCGCGCAGGGTGCGGCGCAGTTCGCTGCGGCGGATTTTGCCGCTGATGGTTTTCGGCAGCTCCTCGACGAAATGGATCTCGCGCGGATA
>JAJPJA010000102.1 GCA_021324455.1 Pseudomonadota bacterium
AAGGCAAGCAGGGCGCAAATGACGCCGATGAGCCCAAAAGCCGCAAGTTCCAAAAGGTAGAGCGGGCTCTGAATCTTGCCGCGAACATCGCCGCGCGGACCAAGGCTGATGCGCGCCCAGGTTACCGCCGCCTCCAGTAACAGCCATAAGCCCAGTTGAACCATCGGCGACGGCATCCGCCGTACCGGCGTGAGGTCGGCGGTCAGACGCTCGACCAGAACTCGTTCGGCCGCCGACAAATTTACCCGTTGACTTGTCATCGATTACTCTCGATCCACAAACAGGGCCTTGAGTGCTTGATAGGCGCGGTGCGCCCGGACTCTCAAGGTTCCGGCACTTACCCCGGCTTTTCTTGCCGCTTCCGCCACCGATATCCCGTCAATCTTCAACATTGTGAAGGCTTCCCGGTGAGCCGGAGGCATGCGCTTGAGGCCCTCCTGCAATCGCCGGGAAAGCTCCCCGCTCATCTCGACGGCGCGCTGGGGCGGCGACTCGACCAGTTCCTGCCGCTGGACACGTTCCCAACGGCGGCGGAGGTAATCCAGTGAAATGTTGCGCGCAATGGCGAACAGCCATGGCTCCAGCGGACGCTGCGGCTGATACGTATGACGAGCCTCATACAGGGCGAGCAAAATTTCCTGACAGACGTCGTCGACTTCGGTCGAGTCGGGAATACGTTTGCGCAAGAAGGCCTTCAAAATCGGGGTAATTTTCTCAAGCAAAGCGCGGAAGGCGTCGCGGTCGCCGTCCTGAGTACGTACCATCAGCGCGGCTAAAGTTCGGCTCCGGTCGGCCTCTTGCTCCGGTAACCCTATCGGACGCAACACAGCTCCCATACAAAATGCGGTTCTACTCCATTGGACTTCCTGAACGAACAAGCAAGTCCTGCTCTTACTTCTCGCGGCAAAAGAAAAAGTTACAGAGATCGTGGTGGAAGGCTTAAAGCCGACCCGCACCCGTACCCACAATCAAGCGCATATGCGACGCATGGGCAGCTCACCGGCGCTGGACTCTGGACGCCCTAAGATCGCGCCCCGCCGTTTGTCGACTTAACTGCCCCACTTTGACCGGCTAAAAGCCGAAGCCCAATGATGGTCCGAAACCGAACCCGAACGGACTCATCATGTCCATCTGCATCTCCTGCGAGGCTTCGTAGTTCCTCTCGGCTGCTTCCTGATTTGCCTGCGCAATTTTCGCTTTGAGCCGCAACTCCTGATATTTCTGGTAAGCTCGCTCGTCACCCAGGTACAAACATCGGCAAAAAGTCGGATCGGCAAACCAGTAGCGCAACTTGCCATTCTCACCGACATAATATTTGAGCTGAAAAGGAGGCAGTTGCGACAGATGCTGCGTCTTTTCAGGTTCGCTCGCCGGAATTATCTGAAACCCGGCAGCTGTAAGCATCGGCTCGACGTATTGGGCACGTTGTTGCGGCGTCATCCTGCCCAAACCCAGAGCTGCACAGCCCATAAGTCCAAGTGTTAATAGCACGTACGGCCCCAGCAACGCACAGGTTCGGCATTCGCGAACTGTGCGATAGATGCCATTTTGAACGTCTTCAACCGCCATATGTTTCATAGCACTTCTTGTCTCTGGCCTCGCACCAGACTTTTTTATTTGTTTCCATCCTGCAATCGCCTGCGGCTGTCTCTTTTCTATGTCGTGTACTTACAACGCAGTAAGTCTGACTGCGAAGTCTCAATCGAAGCGACTGACGTTGCCGACCTGCGGCCTCGAAAACGCACAGAAAGCAGTCGCACAATCGACAGCCCACTACACCAATGGCTTGCGCACGCTAAAATGGATCCGGATCTTCCGCCGATCGGGCTGGGATTCGAGGGTGGAACCGCCCGGCTTCCGGCCGCGTCTCGTCGTGTTGCCCGACGGACGGCACAATAACGCGAGCAGTGTCGATATGAGCTAAAGATTGGGCAGCGAACGTGGACTTTACAGTCAGTTCCCGTTTAGAGGGACGCACCTGCAGGACCGAATGCCGCGCAAGCTGTGAATGAGGGATCGCGAAGGACGGCGTTTGAGCCGTCGAAAGCGAATGCAAACGCGAACTGTATTGAGCCCAACTGAAAAGCCCGAAGATCAGCGCGATGGCCAGCGCCATTGCGCCGGAACTGAGTTTCCTTTTCGCCGAAGCGTTCACCTGACGCCTCGCTGCATAAAATGCGAAGCGTATACCTCGCCCGGACTTCTAGTGTAGCGCAAATCGGGCGCCGTATCGCCCCATATTGAGCCTTTTCCGTTTTCGCATCGTGCAAAAGACAGCGGGCGCGCGAAATCCCGTCCCGCGGCCGATTAGGTGGACACTCTAAAAGCAGGTAATCGGTCCGTCCGTTCCGCGCGGCGGTGCGGATGCCGCGATAGTCACGGTCCTCTCCGCAACCGCCGCGTCAGCGCAGTTCCCATGCTCTCCACATCCCCACGGATACCACCAGCCAGCTCAAACCCGCGCTGATAAGCACCAGCCACGGAGGATAACGCGGGAGGCATAGCCAGACGATAAGTGCGAACACCGCCAACCCCGCGCATCCCAATGACGCTCCGGCCGCGTCCAGCGCCGCCGCTTCACGGCCCCGTTTTGCGCCATTCTTCCCCGCCCTGCGCTTGCGCCGCCTCTGATGTTTCTCCAGCAGGGTGAGGCTGGCGGGAAGAATAGCCGGAAACGCCAGCAGCAATCCGGCCACCGTCGGTCCCCACGCCTTCGCGGCCAAACCTGCAATAACCGTTATGCTTCCGCCGAAAAGAAATCGCATCGCGTACTCGTGCACCTGAACCGATCGCACGCTGCGCAGGTTAATACTGACCTTCATCCAACTCCTATCTAAGCCACACCACCCACGCCGCGGCGGCGCTCAATAACCACACCACCGTCAAGGAGCCGGCCGCAGCGCCGGCGGAACAGCCCCATCGCATCATCGCCCGGCTGGCGCAGCATGCGTAGATAAAGAAGGCTATGGCGCCGCCGATCATCGCGCGTGCTTCAGTCGCCGCGAACTCGCGGCCGTTTGCGTTGATTGTCAGCACCAGAGTGGCGAGCGCGACCGACGGCGCAGCGCCGAAAATTCCGGCAAAGCTCTTCGGCCGCAGTACGTCGCCGGAAAGGGCGAATAATGTAACGAACACACCACCGACTATGAACCTGATAACCAGCTCCACAAACATACGTATTCTCGTGTCTTGCTCACCAATAATCGGACCTCGGATCGCTTCGCCGAACCGATCGGTTGGCGCACAGCATCCGGCAGCGCGAACCCGGCATACACCCGCAATCACACACTCACAACTACAATTGTACTCGGTCACGCTATTGGCGGTTCACTTTTTTCCAATTCTCACTGATGAGCTGCCTTCGGCCGCCCTGAATAAAAGTGGACTTCTGTCGCACGTTTCGAAGCGTTCGCCAGTCCCTGTCATACCATCGGACTGGAAAGCGTATGCCGGCAAAGCGGCGGCACAAATTCACGCCGGCTAAAAGTGACAGGGTCTTTCAGCACGGAGGAGCGAGACGGCAACGAACAAGCTATGGCATAGCAGTTGCCTTTAATGGACAAGGAGGTGAATCCATTTATGAACAAATACACCATTATCGCAGCCGCGGCCGGCGCTTTGATGCTGATGCGGCAAACAGGGCTTGCTCAGACTCAGACCTATTCCTCAACCACAAATCCGCGGCCTTCGGTGACCGATTCGCACGGTCCGGTCAACAACAGCATTTCCATCGGCCCGGGTGTGGGCATGAATAACCCCTCGCAATGGGGCCGCGCCAACGCTGCCTATGTGCGACGCGAAATCGCCAAAGCCAAGGCGGACGGCAAAGATGTAGCCGCCGCGCAAATTCAATACGCGATGGGAATGAAAAATCTCAACAACGGAATGAACAAGGAGGCTGCCCAGCATTTCGACTCCGCGCTGAGAGCGGTTGGGGTTGAACCGAAAGCCCAGGGCCAGAATCCCGGAGAGTCGACGGCCGGCCACATGGCGATGCCTGGCGCTGCTCATCCGTAGCGGGCACCGCCAACATCGTGTTTGCGAAAAGATAGAGGCGAAGCCCACAGCTTCGCCTCTATCTTTTCTCGCGCTTCTTCGCGTCATTCTGAAAGGGCCGCTCTTTTCCACCGCATTCCAACTACGATCGGTTAAGACAACGCCTTCGAATTGTGATTTTGCGCAGGCTTTTTTGCCGTCTGCTCATGCGCTACAAGACGAAAATCAACATCAGGAGCACAGCAATGCCGACGGCTTCGTTTCCATCGTGGCAGGAATGGTTCAGCTTGCACGAGCTGTATGTCCGCTATTTCGCTTCTCTCGATGAACGCAGCGGCGACCGGCGCTGGGTAGAGTGCTTTAGTGAAGATGGAGTTTTGGAAACGCCTTCACAAGGCATCCTCGGATCCGGCCGGGCCGCGCTCGCCGAATGGATCAAAACGTACCACCAATCCTGGCAGCCGGATGAGCAGCGCCGGCATGTATTTAGCAATCTTGAGCTCGACGTGAACGGCGCCAGCGCCAATGGAAGCTGTTACCTGACGGCTTACCATTGCAGATCCGGACGCGCCTCGCTTGGAGTAATCGGCCGCTATCAGGACCGTCTGGCGAAAACAAACGGGGTCTGGCGATTCAGCCACAGGCTGGTCACTGTCGACGGACAAGGCTAGACCTGTTGGGCTCGGTCTGATGGCCCGGTAATTGGAAGATTGAGCAGGCTTGCCGAGCGTTTGTGTCAATAGACAAGTTTTTGTCTGTATCGTTTTTGGAATACAGATTGCCAGCGAGATTTCGCAAGGCTTCGGATTTTGCGAACACCAAACTGGCGTCGGTGCTGGCCGCGCCCCAATATTCGATTCGGCGGCCGGCTTTGCTCGATCCGCGATAGGCACCCGGAGTTCGCATAGTCCAGCCTCAAAGATTGCCGGATGTTGGAGCCGCGATCGATTCAGGCGGCGAGGCTTGTCTGTGGCGGCCGCCGCCGCTACATTTGCACAATATTGCGGGTGTCTCTTCTATAGTGGACAAGATTGAGAAGTTTGGCATGTTTGATGCCGCGCCGGCCGCGCCGGAGTCGTGCCCGCCCGCCCCGCCGGAAACATCACGGCGGTCGCTGTACTATGCAATATTGATCGGCCTGCTGATCGCTTTTCCGAGTCTGATACCGGCACCGGCAACGCTCCAGTCGTTCTGGCGATCGTCAGGACTATCGGCGACTGCCGCCTGGACGATAATGTCGGTCATCGAAGAAGGGAGTCGGTTAGCGCTCATTTTTGGTCTCGTACTATATATCGAGGGGCGGCCGCTTGCGTCTTTTGGTCTGATCAAGCCGTCGCTGTCGGATGTGGGTTTAGGTCTGGCTCTTTTTTCCGGCTCCGGCGTCGTCACGGGCATTTTTGCAATCTGCATGAGATTGCTTTTCCCGCAAAGCATGACGAACGTCGCGCACGAACAGCTGATGCGTTTTCTGATGCTGCCCGTACCCAGCGCAGTCGCAATCGCGGTGGCCGCGGGCTTCGCGGAAGAGATCGAGGAACGCGGATTTGTCCTTGACCGTCTGCGGACCGCAACCGGAAGCACCGCGCTGGCGGCCACAGCAACGCTGGCGCTCGCGCTGGCCGCGCACATTCCGTTCTCGGGATGGCGCTATGCGGTGGTGCTTGGACCCAGCCAGCTCATTTTGATCCTGTTCTATTTGTGGCGAAAAAGTTTGTGGCCCAACATCATCGCGCATACCATGATCGACTGTACCTCGGTGCTCAGCCGGATTGCTCTGTTGGCGGCGGCATCGCTTCTCGGCGGCATGAACTACCACCAACTGCTGGGCGACTTCCGTTGCCGTTTTCGCGACTACACCGGGGCGATATCGGAATACTCTCAGGCGCTGGCGGCCGCGCCCGGCGATGCGCATCTGCTCAGTTCGCGCCCGCACGCGGAAATCATGAAGCACAGGTACGCTCAGGCAATCGCCGATCTGGATCTGGCATTGCAGAAGAAGCCTGGCAACCCCGATTATACGATCCAAAAAGCGATGGCTTTTACTACGCCCGGCACTACGAGGAAGGCAAACGCGAGGCGGATAAGGCGGTCGCAGTTGCTCCGCGCGACCCCGATTTGTACCGTCAACGGGCGCTTATCGAAAGATGGATGGACCAGCCGGACAAGGCGATCGCCGATTTGAACCAGGCAATCAAGCTGTCGAAGAAGCCGCAGGCGGAGCTGTACCAGAGGCGCGGCGAGGCGTTCGCTGCCGCTAATCAGTATGACAACGCGATTTGCGATTTGACACGCGCGGGCGCAATGGAACCGGACGATACCGATACGCTGTCGGCGCTGGCCGCCGCCTATTACGGCAGGAAACAGTATGCGCAGGAAGTCGCGGCGCTGACGCGGCTGCTGGCTATCGATTCGGACAACGTCGACGCGCTTATCTCGCGTGGGGCGGCGTATTCGCTGCTGGGACGGTACCAGGAGGCCTGGTACGACTTTCGTGCGGCGGCAAAATACGATCCCGAAAATGCCGAGGCGTTGAACGATCGCGCCTGGTTTCTCAGTACCAATCCCGATCCGTCTTTGCGCGACGGCAGGAAAGCACTGGATTTGGCCGATCGTGCCTGCGAGCTTACGGATTGGGTTGAGGCGGACTATATAGACACGCTAGCCGCCGCATACGCGGAAATCGGCAACTTCGATGAAGCTGCGATCTGGGAGCAGCGGGCGCTGGACATGGACCGCGGACGATCGCCGGCTAACACAAAGGTCTTTCAGCACCGCATCGATCTGTACCGCCGGCACCTGCCTTGCCGGGAAGCGGCACCCGGTCAGAACAAGGGGACATAATGGAACGCAAGGGACTTATAGACCCTGATTACGCGCGGATTCTGATCGCACCGCGCGCCACTATCCGAAAGGTGGTCGATCGCGATCCGCGCGACCGGGTCATCGCGCTGATAATGGTTTCCGGGTTCGCCGGCGCACTTGCGGCCGCGATTGAGTTCCAGCCGCCGCAGGCGCTGAAAATCGGCGCGCACCTGATTCCGGAAATTTCCGCCGCGGTCATGTGGAAGATTCGGCTTGGCCAGGTAGTCACATCGCCGCTCATAGCGGTGGCCTTCCTTTACCTCGACGGCGCGCTGCTGCGATGGTCGGGAAGACTGCTGGGAGGAGCGGCGCAGGCAGTCGAAGTCAGGGCGGCGCTCGGATGGTCCTCGATCCCTTCAGCCGGCATCGCCGTCATATTTATACTATTAACGCTGCTTCATCCGGCGCCGGCCATGCCGCGCGATCCGCGACTGGCAATAGCGACCCTGGAGCATGAATGGCCGCGGTTCGCGATCGGCGCGGCGCTCGGGGTGTATGCATTTGTCGTTTCGATCAAATGCCTCGCCGAGGTGCATCGATTCTCGGCCTGGCGCGGATTGGGAGCGTGGGCGGTTGAAAAGCTGCTGCTGGCGGGCGCATTTTTCGCACTGGCGATCAGTGTTCCGCTCATAGCCGTCTTTCTCTTCCGCTGATGCGCGGGCCGTTCGGGCAGCGCGCGGCGGTTACGGTGTCACGGTTGCCATCCTGTATCCGGCCAGATCTTGCATCCGCGCCAATGCGTAGCGGAACGGTTCGTCCGAAATCGTTACCGCACCCTGATATGGATGCGCCAGTTCGAGGATCGCGAGAATAGTCATTCCGAGCAGAACCGAGAAAAAGAGACACATAATGACCTGCGCACGAAATATATCTCCTCCGAAGAAGTAGCTGAAGCCGATTGTGATGGCGCATCCGAGATAGATTACGATCCACACCACGCCGGGAAGATCGTCGTCGGAAAACAGAAAGCGCTGGCTGCGCGACTGACTTATCTGATTGAGCTGATCGATACATTTGTCAAGCAGCATCTGTTCGCGGCTGTCCACGGGGTGATAGGAGAGGACGATTGACCACAGTTGGTGCGCTCCCATGCGTCCGGCGTGATAGCTTTTGGCGGCCATTTTCGGCCATTCATATTCGATCACGCGGCGGGTATAGGCGAGGACGGCGGAATCCAGCCGCGTGCTCATCGGTGCGGAAAAGGCGGCGCCGATCTTGTACAGACTCTCCAGCGCGGTGGCTTCGGTATGAGCGCTGGCGTTGGCATTGTCGAACCGCTCCCAGGCCGCCACGATGACGAAGGCCAGCACCAGGCCGTAAAAGGCGCCCAAAACCCCGAAGGTGACGCCGGCGATCTCGTGATTCTTTTGCAGCCGATCGAGCGGCACCAGCCGCCGCACCAGCCACAGACCGGCGACGCTGCCGCCGCCGAATACCACAAGCACGAACACGATCTGGGCGGCCGTACCCCAGTACAGCAAAAAATCCATTCCGGATACCTCCTTGCGCTGGTATCGACCGCAGGCAAGATATCGGATTCCCGCCTGCGCTTCATCCAGCGGCGGGGTTATGGCGGCTGAGCGCGGCCGCGCGCGCCGGGCGGTAATGCCGCTCGCGCTTTGCCGAATTACGCGGCTGCGGCTTTGCCCGGCGTGAAGCTGACGGGCATGTGCTTGATGCCGGCGACCTGAATAGAGGTCAGGCGTTCGACCTCGCCGGCCAGGCGAATATCGGGCATCCGGCGCATCACCTCTTCCAGCATCAGCCGCAGCTCAAGGCGCGCCAGATGGGATCCGATGCAGAAATGTTCGCCCTGTCCGAAGGCGAGGTGATAGTTGGGGCTGCGGGTAATATCGAACCGGTAGGGCTCGGGAAAGACTTCTTCATCGCGGTTGGCAGACGGATTCCAGATAACGACCCAGTCATCGTCGCGGATTTTTCTGCCGCGCCATTCGAAGTCCCGTGTGGCGGTACGCATGATATGGGTGATCGGACTGGTCCAGCGCAGGATTTCCTCGATAGCCGAAGGCATCAGGCCGGGATTGTGCGCCAGCCGCTTCCATTGATCCGGATTGCGCATCAACTCCAGAACGCCGCCCGAGATGGCGTTGCGGGTGGTCTCAAGTCCGCCGAGAATGAACATGACGGCGTTGTGTCCGATTTCCATGTCGTTGAGCGGCACGCCGCCGATCTTCGCCGTGCCGATGACACTCAGCAGGTCAGGTCCCGGATGGTCGCGGCGTTGGCGGGCGAGATTGAGACAGTACATGAAGAGCTGCATGCCGCCTTCCATCGAGGTCTGCATCGCCGAGCCGCCGAGCTGATATTCGGGATCGTCGCCGCCGATCACCATGTTCGCCCATTTGAACATCGACTGCCAATCGGCGCGTGGAATGGCCATGATCTCGCAGATAATCGCCATCGGCAGCCGTGCGGCCACGTCGACCACGAAATCGCATTCGCCGCGCCCGGCGACGGCATCAATCACCTCGCTGACAACGCGGCGGCCCGAAGCCTCGAGGTGGGCCACCGCGCGCGGCAAAAACGCCCCGTTGAACTGACGGCGCATCGCGTTGTGGCGCGGCGGGTCAGTGCCGATCAGCATCTGGCCGCAGCCCCGCATCTCGGGACTGAGCATCTGCTCGGCTTCGGGATTGGACGGGAGGCCGACGGAATAACGCTGCGAGCTGAAGGTGGCCGCGTCGCGGTAAACCGTGAGCGCGTCTTCGTAGCGGGTTACCGACCAGAACCCGCGCTGGATGCGTCCGGTGGTCCAGTGAATCGGATCCTCAGCCCGCATCCGTTTGAATACGGGATGAGGATCGAGCCTGGCGAAGCACTCGGGATCGGTGAGATCGAATTCCATTGTGCACCCCTCCAGCGCGGAACCGCGCGCATCCGCGAAAAGTTCCCGGCGTTCGATGCTAGCATCAATGAGGCGGATTATCACCGCTGCTTGAGCATGATTGCGGCGCGCGGCTGCTCATGGCCCGCGATCGGTTTGGGCCGGTAGGGAGCTTCGAGGGCGGCGACCTCCTCGGCCGTCAATTGCAGGTCCAAAGCCCGGATCGCCTCATCGAGATGCTTCAGTTTGGTGGTGCCGATGATCGGGGCGGTGATTCCGGGCGCTTGCAGCATCCAGGCCAGCGCCACCTCGCCCGGCGCAACACCGCGCGCCGACGCCACCCTGGCGACCGCCTCGACCACCGCAAATCCATCCTCGGTATAATATGGCGCGGCGAACGAATCGCTGCCGGCGCGAACGGTCAACGCCCTGCCGTCGCGCGTGCGATTGCCGCACAGAAAGCCGCGCGCCAGCGGACTCCATGGAATCACACCGACCCCCTGGTCGACGCAGAGCGGAATCATCTCCCGTTCTTCTTCGCGATAGACCAGGTTGTAATGATTCTGCATCGAATCGAAGCGATGCCATCCGTTTTCGCGCGCGGTGTACAGCGCCCTGGAGAACTGCCACGCCGCCATGCTGCTGGCGCCGAGGTAGCGGACCTTGCCCGCGCGCACCAACGCATCGAGCGCATCGAGCGTCTCTTCGATTGGCGTCGTATAGTCCCATCGATGGATCTGATAGAGGTCGATATAATCGGTTGCGAGCCTGCGCAGCGAGGCTTCGCACGCGGCGATGATGTGTTTGCGGCTCAAGCCGACGCAGTTGGGACCCGGGGCCATCCGGCCGTGCACCTTGGTGGCGATGACCAGTTCGTCGCGCCGGCCCATCTCGCCCAGCCAGCGGCCGGTGATCTGCTCGCTTACGCCCAGCGAGTAGACATCGGCGGTGTCGAAGAAGTTGATTCCGGCTTCGATTGCGCGCGCGAAATGCTCGCGGGCTTGATCTTCGGTCAGCACCCAGTCGCGCCATTGTTTGGAGCCGTAGCTCATGCATCCCAGGCAGATTCGCGAAACCGTGAGTCCGGTTTTACCCAGCTTGACGTATTTCATCGTCGACTTCCTTTAACTTCCGCGTCGAACCGAGCTAATGATTGGAGAAAAGGCACAGGCGAGATTTACCATACCACGCGTTTTGAGGAGACCGACATTGGCTGATCGCCGCTTGAAATTCTGGGGCTGGGGCTACGAAGGCGAAGGTCCCAACGACGACGCGCAGCGGCGTCTGTGCGAGCGGACCTCGCAGCGTTTCGGCCGGGCGCTCAGATTGGCGCCGGCGCCGCGGCTGGATGAAATCGCGCTGCGCGCGCCGCGCATTGCGCCGCCGGCGGCGCTGAACGCGATCTGTTCGAGCGCACCGTACGATCGCGCCGCTCATCATTACGGCAAATCCTTGCGCGACTTGATTCGCGGCTTCCGCCGCCAGTATCCCAATCCGCCCGACGTGGTGGCCTATCCGCGCAGCGAGGCGGAAGTCGGGGCGATTCTTCAATGGTGCGACAGCGCGGGCGCCGCCGCGATTCCGTACGGCGGCGGCTCCAGCGTTGTGGGGGGAGTCGAGGCGCCGGCGGCAGATTCGTGCAACGGCGCGGTGTCGATCGATTTGCGCAAGCTGGATCGCGTACTGGAAGTGGATACCGCTTCACGCGCGGCGCGAATCCAGGGCGGGATCTACGGCCCCGCGCTGGAAGAGCAGTTGCGCGCCGCCAATTTCACCCTGCGTCATTTTCCGCAGTCGTTCGAGTTTTCATCGCTCGGCGGATGGATCGCGACGCGCTCGGGCGGCCACTTCGCGACCCTCTATACTCATATCGACGATTTTGTCGAGTCGCTGCGTGTGATTACGCCCACCGGCATAATCGAAACCCGCCGCCTTCCGGGATCGGGCGCGGGCCCCAGCCCCGATCGGATGTTCATCGGCTCCGAAGGAACATTGGGCATCATCACCGAAGCCTGGATGCGGCTGCAGGATCGGCCGCGGTTTCGCGCCGGCGCGTCGGTTGCCTTCGATGATTTCTTCAGCGCAGCGCGCGCGCTGCGCCAAATCGCGCAGGCCGGACTGTATCCCGCCAATTGCCGCGTGCTCGATCCCGGCGAGGCGCTCACCGCCGGCGCGGGGGACGGCAAGGAGGCGCTGATGGTGCTGGCGTTTGAATCCGCCGACCACGATCCCGCCGCCTGGATGCGGCGCGCGCTGCAATGTTGCGCCGATCACGGCGGACGCTTTGCCGATGATGCCGGCCGCACGCGCACCGATTCCAGCGGCGGGCGCGAGGGCGCGGCCGGCCAATGGCGCCGCACCTTCCTTAATGCGCCATATCTGAGAGAAGTGCTGGTCAGGATGGGGATCATCGCCGAGACTTTCGAGACCGCGATCACCTGGGATCGGTTCGAAGCATTTCATCAGCAAGTGATGACGGCGGCGCGCGAGGCGGTGTCGAGGGCATGCGGCCACCCTGGTTCCGTAACCTGCCGTATCACACATGCATACCCCGACGGCGCCGCGCCCTACTACACGGTGACCGTACCCGGACGCGCCGGCAGCGAACTGGAGCAGTGGGACGAGATCAAGCGGGTTGTATCGGACAGGCTGATTGGACTGGGCGCAACCATTACGCATCATCACGCGGTCGGCCGCGATCATCGCCGGTGGTACGAGCGCGAGACTCCCGCCGGTTACATCCGCGCGTTGGCGGCGGCGAAAAGCGCTTTGGACCCCAATTCGATCCTGAACCCCGGGGTGCTGTTCGATCCGATTAGATAGATCTCCAGCACGTTAGATAGATCTCCGGCGCGGATTGGAAGGGCAAAATCGCGGCCAGCGCCGGGCCTTCATGCGCGGTCATTTGATGGACATCAGCGTCCCGGCTGCGGACTCGGCCGGTCAGCGGCCGCGGGCCTTTTTCCCGGATTTGGGCAGGTCATAACGCCATTCGGCGTACAGCGTACCATCGTCCTGCCAGCTGTAGCTGGCGTTCCCGCCGAACAATTTCTTCAGTTCGTGGACTATCCGATGCGCCAGTTTCTGCGACGTGGTCAGCACCTCAAGGCCTTCATCGCCGCGGGCGCCGAGTTCGTCAATTGCGACCACGCGGCGTAGGGGCTGCGTCGCCGACGCACGCCGGGCCACATTATCGATGCGCCGGCGAATCAGAGCGGCGTGGGCGGCGACACCTGAGCCCAACAGCACCACGCGGCCCTGCCCCTCCAGCTTGCCGACCTGAACGCAGGCGGGACATACGGTCCAATCGGCGACGGCGGACAAATCTGAAGTGATTCGGCGGTCGGCGCGCCAGGTCTTGCGTTCATAGACCGCGCCGCAGCGTTCGCAGATGGAGGGATCTTTGGGAGTTCTGGTTTTGTGCGCAACCGCGGGACTTTTGTCGTCGCGCACCGCCGCGCGGTTGAGGCTCCGAATCATTCCTCGCGACTTTTTGGATTCACGAATGATGGCCGGCATCGTTTTTAGCTCGCTTTCTGCAGGCTTTGAGAAGCCAAAGCCATGCCACTGCCTGGATAGGTTAAGACTAGCCTGAAAGAACGCCTTTCGTCTTCAGGTGAGGTTGCCCTGATGCCGACCGCAACAGCAGAATCGGCCAGTGTTGCGTTTGGAACCACTCATCAGCCGTCGCACGCAGCCGCGATTCCATAAAATTTACGGTTGCCGCTGCCGTCTGGCCCGGACTAGACTTTTGCCAGGTGCTTTATGCCAACCGCACGGAAAAAAAAGCAGCAGATGCGGCAGGCGTCGCTGCGCGCAATCCTTGAGCACGAACGCAATCAGGCCCTCGCTCGCATCCGCGAGTACCGCCAGGACCAGGACCTCGAGGCCACGCCTCCGCCGGGCGACGAGATGGACGTGGCGCGCTCGCTGGCCGATGTCGAGACGCACGCCACCCTGATCGAGCGGGTTGAGGAGCGCCTCAAAGCGATCGATTCGGCCTTCGACCGTCTCGAGCACGACCGCTATGGCATCTGCGCGCGATGCGGTGAGGAGATTCCGGTAGAACGGCTTAAGGCCCTGCCCTTCGCCATCTACTGCGTGGATTGTCAGCAGAAAATCAATAACGATCCCCGGATTGCCAAAACCTGGGTTGACGAGCCTTTCATCAGGCGGTGGGATCCTCCCGAGGAAATGGAAGAATCCACCGAGAACTCCCGCGATGATTACGTTCCGCTCCCCACCGGAGAGGAGGATGACGGCGGATTGACGGTGGGAAAAGAGGAACCGGCGCCTACCAGCCCCAAGCCGCGAAAGAAAACCGCGCTTGCGCCGCGCCGCACACGGGCCAGGCGCTGACGACAACCGGAGCCGATGAAGCATCTGTTCACGAAGATCCTGTGTCCGGTCAGCTTCGACGCCAACTCCAATGCCGCGCTCGACCTGGCCCGCGAGCTGGCGCGCAGCCGCGGCGGCGTCATCCACCTGCTGCACGTTGTTCCCGCCCCGCCCATGGCCGGCGCGCCGATTGCGCTCGAACCTTTTGCGCAAACCGAGCATGACGCCCGCATCAAACTTCAGGACCTCGCACGCCGGCATCTGGAAGGCAAGGTGAAGTACGAGGTCATGGCGCGCAGCGGCGACCCCGGCAAGGTCGTGATTGCTGTTGCGAGGCAGATCGGCGCCGACTCGATCGTCATGGCAACGCACGGGCGTACGGGTATCGGGCATTTGATTCTCGGCAGCGTCGCGGAGCGAGTGGTACGCGAAGCGCCCTGTCCGGTCCTGACGATGAGAGGGCCGGTGGAGTAGCGCGGTCCGCAGCCTGGCGGAATTTAAGAAAGAGGCGGTTTTCCATGATAACCGCTCTCGACACCTGGCGGGGCGGCGGCTTTGACCTGAGATCGCCTCGCTGACGCTCTCCGCGCCGCTGCTGGGCAGGAAGAATTTTTCCGCAAGCCAAATCGCAACTGAAAGCTGTGTTTGAAGACAACCTCCGGCCTCCACGGACTTTCAGGCCGCGATGGTCCCGGATGCCATCGCCCGAATGGCAATTGACCCGCTCGGCGGGCGCTTGATACTTTCTGGAACAGGGTTTGAACAGGGGGCGAGAGGGCCGCATGGCGAATATCAAACAGATTTCCGCAAATAACGGTGACCAGGCGCTGCTGGGCGACACCGCAATCCTGACTCGCCTCGACAAAGCGGTCGCCTGGGCGCGCAAATTTTCGATTTTTCCGTATCCATTCGCGACCGCATGCTGCGCGATGGAATACATGGTGCTGTCGACCACGCCTTACGATATCGACCGTTTCGGTGCGCTGCTGCCGCGTTTCACGCCGCGTCAGGCCGACCTGCTGATGGTTATCGGCACGGTCACCGTGCGCCAGGGACCGATCCTGCGCCGGGTTTACGATCAGATGGCCGAACCCAAGTGGGTGATGGCGTTTGGCGCCTGCGCCTCGACCGGCGGTTTCTACGACAATTACTCCACACTGCCCGGTATCGACCGGATCATCCCGGTCGACGTCTATGTACCCGGATGTCCGCCGCGGCCTGAGGGGGTGCTGGACGGCCTGATGGCGTTGCAGCGCAAAATCCAGGGGCAGAAGCAGAAGCTCATCAATCGGCTGGACGAAACCACCACTCCCTCCTGAGCGCGGGGGCCGCGACGGTTATTTTAAATGGAACGAATCCTGACCCGCTGGCTGGATATCCCCAACCTCCGCGATATCGACGTTTACCTTGCCCATGACGGCTACGCGGCCGCGCGCAAGGCGTTCTTCGACATGAAGCCGGAGGAGATTATCGAGGAAGTCAAGAACTCCAATCTGCGCGGGCGCGGCGGCGCGGCGTTTCCCACCGGCATGAAGTGGAGCTTCATTCCCAAGAACTCGCCCAACCCGGTGTACGTATGCTGCAACGCGGATGAAAGCGAGCCGGGAACCTTCGCCAACCGCTATCAACTCGAAAACGATCCGCACGGCATCATCGAAGGCATCCTGATTACCTGCCGCGCGGTCGGCGCCCACGTCTGCTATGTCTACATGCGCGGCGAGTTCGCGATCCAGAAGCAGATTTTCGACGCCGCGCTGGCCCAGGCGCGGGCCAAAGGGATCATCGGTCCCGACGCGATGGGTTCCGGCTTCGGCGTCGAAATTTACACCCATCGCGGCGCCGGCGCGTACATCTGCGGTGAGGAAACCGGGTTGCTGGAATCGCTGGAAGGCAAGCGCGCCTATCCGCGCAACCGCCCGCCCTTTCCCGCGATCCAGGGCGCCTTCGGATGCCCCACCGTGGTCAATAACGTCGAGACGCTCAGCAACGTGCCGTGGATCATCGCGCGCGGCGCCGCCTGGTACAAATCGATCGGCCCCGAGAAAAGTCCCGGCATCAAGCTGTTCTGCCTCTCGGGCCACGTCAACAAGCCCGGCCTGTACGAACTGCCGATGGGTATCCCGCTGAAGGACCTGATCTACGACATCGGCGGCGGGATTCTCAACGGCCGCAAGTTAAAGGGCGTCATCCCGGGCGGCTCGTCATTCCCGGTCTTCACCGCCGAGGAAGCCGTCAAAGTCAACATGGATTTCGAATCCGTGCGCGCGGCGGGCTCCCTGATGGGCACCGCGGGCGTGATGGTGATGAACGAGGACACCTGCATGGTGGGCGCGCTGCGCACCATCGCGCACTTCTATCACCACGAGTCGTGCGGCCAGTGCACGCCATGCCGCGAGGGCACCGGATGGATCGAGAAGATGCTGATCGAGCTGGAGGCCGGACGCGGCAACATGGCCGACCTCGACCGCCTGATCAGCGTCGCCTCCAACATGGAAGGCAACACTATCTGCGTGCTGGCCGACAGCCTGTCGATGCCGGTGAAGAGCTTCGTACCCAAATACAAGGACGAGTTCATCGAGCACGTCAGACAAAAACGCTGTCCGTTCCGCAGCCATGACGGCGCCTCGATGCGGGCGGCGTCGTAGGCCGCCCGCGCGGCATTTTCCGGATCCGGCGGAAAATAATCCGCTGCAACAATTTGTGAGCGCATAAGATGCCCAAGGTAACCATCAACGGTAAGGAACTCGACGCGCCCGACGGGATCAATCTCATCCAGGCGGCGGAGATGTTGGGGATGGAAATCCCGCATTACTGCTATCATCCGGCGCTGACCGTCGTCGGCAACTGCCGGATGTGCCTGGTTGAAGTCGAGAAGATGCCCAAGCTGCAGATCGCCTGCAACACCAAAGTAACCGACGGCATGGTGGTGCATGCCGACAGCGCGCGCACCAAGGCCGCGCAGCGCGCCGTGCTCGAATTTCTTCTGATCAACCATCCGATCGACTGCCCGGTATGCGACCAGGCCGGCGAGTGCAAGCTGCAGGACTACTACATGGACTACGACCGCGAGCCGTCGCGGTTCCCGCTGGGCAAGAAGAACAAAAAAGGCAAGGCGATCGATATCGGCAGCGACGTGATGCTGGATCAGGAGCGCTGCATTTTGTGCGCGCGCTGCACCCGCTTTCTGGACGAGGTGACGCATACCAGCGAACTGGCGATTTTCGAGCGCGGCGACCACAACCGCATCGACATCTACCCGGACCGCAAGCTGAACAACAAGTACGCCGGCAACATTATCGATATCTGCCCGGTGGGCGCGCTGACGGAAAAGGATTTCCGCTTCCGTATGCGCGTCTGGTACCTGCATCGCACGCCCTCGGTATGCGCCGGATGCGAGCGCGGATGCGCGATCGACATCTACGAGAATCACGGCAAGATCTACCGCTACAAGCCGCGGCATAATCCGCAGGTCAAC
>JAJPJA010000068.1 GCA_021324455.1 Pseudomonadota bacterium
AAGGCCAACGAAGTGCCCGAGGCGATTCGCAAAGGCGTCGAGCGGGCCAAAAAAAGCCTGATCCGCGTGCACCTGCGCGAAGGTACCATCCCGCACGAAGTGCTGGGCCGTTTCGGCGCCGGCAAGGTGATGCTCAAGCCAGCGGTCGAGGGGACCGGAGTTATCGCGGCGGGCGGCGTGCGCGCGGTGGTCGAATTGGCCGGAATCCGCAACGTCCTGACCAAGCGGCTGGGCTCGTCCAATCCGCACAACCTGGTCAAGGCGACGTTCGAAGCGCTGACCGAACTGCGCAATCCCGAAGACGTGACCCGTTTGCGCCGCGTTCCCGTGGAGACTGCGGTAACGCAGACGGCGCCGGAGCCGGCCGCTGCGCCTGAGGCTCCCGCGGCACCCGCGCAGTAGGCCCCGATGGCAGGAGATGTTGGCATGGCCGAGGTAATTCGCATAAAGCTGGTGCGCAGTCCGATTGGAACCACCGACCGGGTGCGTGAAACCCTGCGCGGACTGGGGCTGACCCGGGTCGGACGCGAGCGGGAATTGGCGCGTACGCCGATGGTTGAGGGGATGGTGCGCCGGGTGGCGCATCTGGTGGTCGAATTGAAGCCGGACGGGGATCGGCGCTGATCGGCGCCCGACTTGTGTGGCTTACCGCATAGTTGAAGTAGCGCATAGTTGAATTAGATGAAGCTGTCAGATTTACATCCCGCTGAAGGCTCGACGCGGCGCATCAAACGTGTCGGCCGTGGAATCGGATCGGGCCACGGCAAGACCGCCGGGCGCGGCCACAAAGGCAAAGGCTCGCGCAGCGGCGGCAATACTCCGCCGGGGTATGAAGGTGGTCAGATGCCGCTGCAGCGGCGCCTGCCCAAGCGCGGGTTTCGCCGGCTGCTGGTAAATGAGCGGGCGCGCGCGGATTTTTCCTGCGTCAACCTCGGACGTCTGAGCGGATTTGACGCCGGCGCCACGGTGGACCCGTCCACGATGGCGGATCGGGGGCTGGTGCGCGCGGGACGGCAGGTCAAGGTTCTGGGCGACGGCGCGCTGAGCGCCGCCATCACCATCCGCGCGCATGCCTTTTCCAAAAGCGCTTTGGAGAAAATCGCCGCGGCGGGCGGCACCGCCGAAGTTATCGCTGCGCAGGCAGCGGGGAGTTCTGCGGCATAGATGATTGAAGGTTTTTCCAACGCCTCGCGCATCCCCGAACTGCGCCGCCGGCTGTTTTTCACCGCCGTGATGCTGGCGATCTATCGGGTCGGGGTGGCGGTGCCGACGCCCGGAATCGACGGCCAGGCATTGGCGTCATTTTTCGACGCCGCGCGAAGCACGCTGTTCGGATGGGCCAACCTGTTTTCCGGCGGCGCGCTCGAGCGTTTTTCGGTTTTTGCTTTGGGCATCATGCCCTACATCTCGGTCGCCATCATTTTGGACCTGTTAAAGGTCGCTTCCCCGTATCTCGACGAGCTGTATAAAGAAGGTGAAGCGGGTCGGCGCAAGATTACCCAATATACCCGCTACGGCACGGTCGCTTTGGCTATCGTGCAGGGACTGATGATCGCGGTGTCGTTGGAGAAGATCCAGGCGCCGGGCGGCGGTTCGGTGGTGTACAACCCCGGATGGTCCTTCCGCATCGTCACCGTGCTGACGCTTACCGCCGGCACCATGTTCATCATGTGGATGGGCGAGCAGATTACCGAGCGCGGTATCGGCAACGGCATCTCGCTGATCATCATGGCGGGGATCGTGGCGCGGCTGCCCAGCGCGCTGGGCACCACGGTACAGTTCGTGCGCGAAGGCGAGATGAGCCTGTTCGTGCTGCTGCTGGTGTTGGCGCTGGCGCTGACGGTGACGGCTTGGATTGTCTACGTCGAAACGGCGCAGCGGCGGATTCCGGTGCAGTACGCCAAGCGCGTGGTGGGGCGGCGCATTTACGGCGGCCAGACCTCGCATCTGCCGCTCAAGATCAACACCTCGGGCGTCATCCCGCCGATCTTCGCGTCGTCGATCCTGGTCTTTCCGGCGACGCTGGCGACGTTCATGCCGTCGCTGAAGAATTACTCCGCCCTGCTGACGCCCGGCGGATGGTTTTATGACGTGATCTACGTGGTCCTGATCATCTTCTTTACCTACTTCTATACCGCGGTGACGTTCAATCCGGTGGATGTGGCGGACAATCTGAAGAAGTACGGCGGTTTCATCCCGGGTATCCGTCCGGGACGCTACACGGCTGAGTATATCGACCGGGTGCTGTCGCGGATAACTTTGGGCGGGGCGATTTACGTCAGCGCGGTGTGCGTGCTGCCGACCATCCTGATTGAACAGTTCAACGTACCGTTTTATTTCGGCGGCACCGCGCTGCTGATCGTGGTGGGCGTGGCGCTGGATACGATCGCGCAGATGGAAACCCATCTGCTGACGCGCAACTACGAAGGATTCATGCGGCGTGGCCGCGTGAAATCGAGAAAGGGGTAGCGGCGTGCGGCTGGTATTGCTGGGTCCCCCGGGTGCGGGCAAGGGAACGCAGGCCAAGCAGCTGGAGGAAGAGCTTAGAATTCCGCAGATTGCCAGCGGCGACCTGCTGCGCGCCGCGGTGCGCAACAAAACCCCGTTGGGACTGGAAGCCAAGCGCTACATGGATCAGGGCACTTTGGTGCCGGACGATTTGGTGATTAAGTTAATCGAGCAGCGGCTGGCCGATCCCGACGCCAAAAAGGGCTTCATCCTCGACGGCTTTCCGCGCACGCTCGCGCAGGCCGAAGCGCTGCGCGAGATGCTTGAGCGCAACCATCAGGCCATCGATTTGGTGCTGGCGCTGGTGGTGCCGGACCAGGAGATTATCAAACGCATCTCGGGGCGCCGCACGTGCAAGAACTGCGGAGCGATGTATCACACGATTTTCGATCCGCCGCGCAACGTCGGTCTGTGCAACAAGTGCAACGGCGAACTGTACCAGCGCGACGACGATGCCGAGGACACGGTCAAGATGCGTCTGGAGGTCTATGATACCCAGACCCGGCCGCTGCTGAGCTATTACCAGGACCGGGGATTGCTCAGGCGCATCGAGGGCGTAGGCTCGCTGGACGACATCCGCAAACGAATCAAAACGGCAATCGGGGAGGGCGGCAAACAGGCGTGATCCTGCTCAAGAGCTCCGAGGAGTTGTCCGTGATGCGCCAGGCGAGCCGGATCGTCGCGGCAATCCTGGTCGAATTGCGCAAGATGGTCGCCCCGGGCGTGGCCACGGACGAACTCGACGCGGCGGCCGAGCGGATGACGCTTGAGGCGGGTGCGCGTCCGGCGTTCAAGGGCTACCGTCCGCGCGGAGTGACGTATCCGAAGACGCTGTGCGTATCGATCAACGAGGAGATCGTCCACGGCATCCCTTCGGGGCGGAAAATCAAGTCCGGTGACATAGTTAGTTTGGACTTCGGCGTGGTGTATGATGGTTTTTTTGGCGACGCGGCGATAACCGTCCCGGCCGGGAAGGTGTCGGCGCGCGCGCTCAAATTGATGGAGGTTACGCGCAACTCGCTTTACGCGGGAATCGATCAGGCGCGCGTCGGCAACCGCATGAGCGACATCTCGTGCGCGGTGCAGAAGACCGCGGAGAGCGCCGGCTTTTCGGTGGTGGAGGATTTTGCCGGCCACGGGATTGGGCGCAGCCTGCATGAGGACCCGCAGGTGCCGAATTATTTCGCGCGCGGGATGCCCAATCCGCGCTTGCAGGCCGGGATGGTGCTGGCGATCGAGCCGATGGTAAACGAGGGTACGGCGCGGCTTAGAATTTTAAACGACGGATGGACCGCGGTGACCGCGGACGGCAAGCTCTCGGCGCATTTCGAGCATTCCGTGGCGATTACCGACAACGGTCCGGAGATTTTGACTCAGCTGAATTAAATGTCCAAGGGCGACGCAATCGAAGTTACCGGCACGGTCCTCGAGGCCCTGCCCAACGCGATGTTCCGGGTCTCGCTGGAGAACGGTCATCGCGTGCTGGCCCATATATCGGGGAAAATGCGGATGCATTACATCAAGATTCTGCCCGGCGATCGGGTGACGGTGGAATTGTCGCCCTACGATCTGACCCGCGGCCGGATCACCTATCGCATGCGCTGACGCTCCAGAGGCAGCCGGGTTTAGAGGCAGATGAAATGAAGGTCCGTGCATCAGTCAAACGCATTTGCAAGAACTGCAAGGTCGTGCGCCGGCAGGGTGTGGTGAGAATTATCTGCTCCAACCCGCGGCACAAGCAGCGCCAGGGTTAGCGCGAAGTTTATCCGGGCCGGAAGACAACCGGAATCGAAGCAGCCGGAATCAAGGCGGAAGGAAATCACCGATGCGAGTCGCAGGCGTTGAACTGCCCAAAGCCAAACGCATGGAAGTGGCGCTGACCTATATCTACGGTATCGGCGCGAGTTCGGCGCGCAAAATCCTGGCCGCCGCGCGGGTCGATGCGGGCAAGAAAACCGATGAAGTGACCGACGAAGAACAGGTCCGTATCCGCCAGATCATCGACAATGACTACAAGGTCGAAGGCGATTTGCGGCGCGAATTGCAGCAGGCGGTAAAACGGCTGATGGACCTCGGATGTTACCGCGGCCTGCGTCATCGGCGCGGTCTCCCGGTGCGCGGACAGCGCACGCATACCAACGCGCGCACGCGCAAGGGACCGCGCAAAGTGGTGGCGGGCAAGAAGCAGGCGCCCTCCAAGGGCTGATCGCCGCAAACCCCCGTTAACTGTTTGTATTTGAGCGACACCAGATGCCAGACGAAGAGAAGAAAGCAAAAGAACCGGCGGCCAAGGCTCCGGCCGGCGACGCCGCCGCGGCGCCCCGGCGCAGGCGCGTCAAGCGCAGCGTGCCCGAAGGGGTGGCCCACATCCACGCCACTTTCAACAACACGCTGGTGACGATCACCGACCCGCAGGGTCAGGTGGTGGCATGGGCGAGCGCCGGCGCGGTGGGTTTCAAGGGGTCGCGCAAAGGCACGCCGTTCGCCGCGCAGATGGCTGCGGACGCGGCGGCGCGCAAGGCGGCGGACGTCGGGATGCGCAGCGTGACGGTGTTCGTCAAGGGGCCCGGCGGCGGACGCGAGTCGGCGGTGCGCGCGCTGCAGGGCGCGGGGCTCAATGTCAGCTCGATTAAAGATGTAACGCCGATTCCGCACAACGGATGCCGTCCGCCCAAGCGGCGGCGGGTGTAGTTGGGAAAAGGGATTTACCAAGTGGCCAGATATCTCGGTCCCGTATGCCGGATGTGCCGGCGCGAGGGGCTCAAACTGTTTTTAAAGGGCGAGCGTTGTTACACCGACAAGTGCGCGATCGAGCGGCGCAATTATCCGCCCGGCGCGCATGGACAGGGGCGCGCGCGTTTTTCCGAATTCTCCATCCGGCTGCGCGAAAAGCAGAAAGTCAAGCGCATTTACCGCCTGATGGAAACCGAGTTCGCGCATTACTTCGACCTGGCCGAACGCACCTCCGGAATCACCGGCGAGAACCTGCTGGTGCTGCTGGAGCGGCGGCTGGACAACGTGGTTTACCGCCTGGGTTTCGCCAATTCGCGCGCGCAGGCGCGCCAACTGGTCCGCCACGGCCATATCGCGGTCAATGGCAAGGTGGTCAACCTGCCTTCGTATCTGGTGGCGGTGGGGCAGGTGGTGAGCGTGGCGGAGGCGAGCCGGCAGCTCAAGACCATCACCGAGGCGATCGAACTGTCGCAGCGGCGCGGCACGCCGCCCTGGATTGCGCTGGAGCGCGAACAGTTTCAGGGCTCGCTGCGTACGCTGCCCGCGCGCGCCGACATTACGATTCCGATCAGTGAAAAACTGATTGTCGAGCATTATTCCAAGTAGGAGATACGAGCCAAGACTGAGGAATGACGCGCGCGGCGTGCGGCATTCAAAATCGGAAAACAGATGCAAAACGACTGGCGCAATCTAATCAAACCCAAGGCGATCGAGTTCGACGAGAAGGAAATGACGCCCACTTACGGGCGCTTCATCGGCGAACCGTTCGAACGCGGCTACGGTATAACGATCGGCAACGCGCTGCGGCGCATCCTTTTGTCCTCGCTGCCGGGCTATTCGATCGTGGCCGTCCGCATCCAGGGCGTACTTCACGAGTTCTCCACCATCCCGGGCGTCAAGGAAGACGTAACCGACATCATTCTCAACCTCAAGGAAGTCCGCCTGCGGCTGCATGAGGGCGATCAGCTGACGGCGACGCTCAAGGCCACGGGCGAGGCGGTGGTGCACGCCCGCGACATTACCGGCGGTCCCAACCTGGAAATCCTTACCCCGGACCAGCATATCGCGACGCTGGACAAGGGCGCGGTGCTGGATATGGAACTGGTCATCCGGGAAGGGCGCGGCTACGTTCCGGCCGAGCGCAACGAGGACGAAGAGGAGCCGGTGGGAACCATCCGGCTCGACGCCATCTACTCGCCGATCAAAAAAGTAAACTTTGTGGTGACCAACGCGCGCGTCGGCCAGCGCACCGACTATGACCGCCTGGCGCTGGAAATCTGGACCGACGGCTCGATCGCGCCGCGCGACGCGCTGACTTACGCCGCGCGCGTGCTGCGCGACCAGATGGGCATCTTCGCCGGGGCCGAGGAAGAGGCCGAGGCGCCGGCGGCGGGCGAGCGCATCGAACGGCAGATCGAACCGCTTAACGAGAACCTGTTCCGCCCCGTCGAGGGGCTGCCGATTTCGGTGCGCGCGTTCAACGGCCTGCAGAACGCCGACATCAAGTACGTCGGCGAGCTGGTGCAGCGCACCGAGCAGGACATGCTGAAGATCAAAAATTTCGGCCGCAAATCGCTGACCGAAATCAAGGAGGTCCTGGCCGATATGGGGCTGTCGCTGGGGATGCGGCTGGAGAACCTGCCCGCCCGCGGCGAGCTCGACCGCCTGCGCGAAGAGCAGGAACGGCGCGAATCGGCCTGACCTCATAGACCGGGAGTAAGCCGCACATGCGCCATCTCAATTCGGGCCGCAAACTCAATCGCTCGGGATCCCATCGCAAGGCCCTGTTCCGCAACATGGTCCTGAGTCTGATCCGCCATGGCCGCATCATCACCACCGACGCCAAGGCCAAGGAGCTGCGGCGGTTTGCGGATCGGATGGTCACCCTGGGCAAGCAGGGCGATTTGGCCGCGCGCCGGATGGCGTTTGCGTTCATGCAATCGCGCGACGCGGTGAAAAAGCTGTTCGATGAAATCGCGCCGCAATTCAAGGAGCGTCCGGGCGGCTACACCCGCGTGGTCAAGTTCGAACGCCGCCGCGGCGACGCCGCCCCGCTGTCGGTGATCGAGTTTACCGGCACGTCGGAAATGGCCGGCAACAAACCCAAGAAGAAATCCGCCCGCCGGGAAAAAGCCTCCGCCTGAGCAGCCTGCGGGTCTCAGGCGAGGGTGAGGCCTGCCGTTGCATCAACCTTCCGTTTGTTGCGCAGCCCGCGCCGGTTTGTGTCGATTCCAATCGGCCCTGATCAGGCGGAGAGCGGCCTGACAATTGCCCAGGAATCCCGCGCGGTCCCCTCTGCGAATCAGAAAAGAGGGGACCGCGTTGCATCTGATGCTCTGCGCGCGATCTACTTCAGTGTAAACGCGCCGCCGGGGTCGCTGCCGGAACTGGTAAACGGTACGAACGGCGGATTGAGCGCCTGCACGTATGACGCGCCCGGCATCGCGGCGGCCGGTTCCGTGAACGTGAACGTGTTCGAATTGATGAAGGTCAGCGGGATGTTCGGCACGCCGCCGGGACCCAGTCCGCCGAAGAACACCACCGAACCGCCCTGCGTGTTGAACAGGTTGATCACGGTCAGAGTGGAGAAGCCGGTGCCGTTGACCGTGATCGTGGTGCCCACCTGGGTTACGGACGTGACCGATATCGTCTGCCCGATCGGCACCGATACCGCGTTGCTCTTTTTGGCATAGGTCTTCGACGCGCCCGCGTTGCTGATCACGAAAGCTCCGGGCCCGGTGGCCGGCGCATTGAGTCCGCTGGAGGGCAGCAAAAAGCTGATTTGCGTGCTGCTCAGTCCCGGGTCGCCGGGGTTAATGAAGAACGGTCCCACCTTGCCGCCGGTGCAGGCGCAGAACAGATCGACGGCGACGCCGTTGGCGGTATCGAAACCGGTGCCGCCAAGTTTGACCACAGTACCCTGCGGGACCACGGTTTCAACGTTGTTGGTGGCGAAGCTCGGGTCGCTGCTGGTCGCGGCCAGACCGACGCCGTTGATGGTGGTCAGGCTGGGAATTCCCGCCGCTGGCGAGCCCTGGAGCAGCGCTCCCACGCTGTTGGACGCCAAAAAACCCTTGTCGGTATTCACCACCTGCACGGAGACGAAGCCCTGACCCAGCGGCGTTGTCGCCGGGACGCTGATCGTGATCTGGGTGGGCAGGCTGCGCGCCGTGGGCGTGAGGGGGCCGGCGTTGATCGTTCCTGTGGCAGTCGCGACGAAGAAATTCGCGACCGATCCCGGGGTGAAATTCGACCCGGTGATGTTAAACGTGGATCCGACCATTATGGTCTTGGGGATACCGCTGATTACCGGAGTTCCGGGAATCGGAGTGGGAGTGGGAGTCGGCACGCCGACGCCGGAAAGGGTTACGTTGTGCGGACTGTTGACGTCCGGCGCGTCAGTAACCGTTAGAACCGCGCCGCGAGTACCGGTTGCCGCGGGCTTGAACGCCACCGAGATGGTGCAGTTCGCCTTCGCTCCCAGCGTGGTTGAGCATGTAGTGGCGCCGGTTTTGAGAAAGTCTCCCGGGTTGACGCCGCCGATCTTGTTCGACAGCGAAATCCCCACGCTCTGGTTGTTGGTGATCGAGACCGTCTTGGCCGTGCTTTCGCTGCCGACCTTGACGTTGCCGAAGCTCAAAGCGCCCGGCGCTACCGTCACCTGGTTCTGTCCGGTGCCGCCCAGCGCTACATGATGAGGGCTTAACGTATCCGGACTATCGGTTACGGTCAGCGTGGCGGTGCGAGAGCCGGGGGCCTTGGGTTTGAATGCGATCGAGATGGTGCACTTCTGCTTGCCGCGCAGACTGCCGGTGCAGGTGGTGGCGGTCTGTATGAAATCGGCGGCGTTGGGGCCCGTGATGGTGAAGCTCAGGGTTATCGTTGCCAACTGGGCATTGTTGACCGTCACCACTTGGGCTGCGCTTTCAACATTGACGAACTGGGTGCCGAAACTGAGCGACGGCGGCGTGACCCGGACTTCGGCCAGGGTTGGGGTTGGGGTGATGGTTGGAGTAGGCGGAGTCGGAGTTGGAGTCGGAGTTG
>JAJPJA010000002.1 GCA_021324455.1 Pseudomonadota bacterium
ACCGAAGGCGGGCGGTTGCGCCAGCACACCTCGCCGGCGGCGAAGCGGTAATGCTTGCGTTTGCCCTCCAAAGTCAGCTCCGCGCGGTTGCGCTCGCACCAGATCCGCAGTCCGGCGCTGCAGGCCTCGATCACCGCCTTGTAATCGGCCGCCGCTTTTTCATAGTCGCTTTTGATGCGGCTTAAAGCCTCATTCATCTCGGTTTGCAGCCGATCGCGGCCGCGCTGGGCAAGGCCAACCCGCTCGATGAAGTCGTTGGCCTGCTGCGCGTTTTCAGGCACGGCGATTTCGATGACTCGCGCCTGCAGGCGCCGGCGCTTGCCGCCCTTGACCATCGATTTCACTTAGGACCTCCGCTCCCGCAGCATCAGGGCGATGCGCAAAAAGGTTTCGAAGCTGATCGCCTCGGAGTAATGCCGATGCAGGTAGATGTTCGCGTAGTAGTCGATCACGCTGTCAGGCAGGCCGATCAGCGGGTCGCGGGCGATTCGGTCGGCCGCGCGCTCACGCGCTTGTGCTGCTGTTTGCATTCTTCTCCTGAGAATTGTCGGCAATGATTTCCCGCGCGGCCCGCTGTACCTTGAGCAGGTCCAGGTCCAGCGCTGCGCAGACCAGGCGCAGGCTGATAGCGCCGTCATCCGGATACTGAAACCACGCGCGCGCCGTCGCCGTGCACCATCGCCGCTCGGCGCCCTCGTAAAAGCCCGGCGGCTGAACTGCGTCGCGCAGGGTTTCCTGCAGCAGAGTCACCAGCAGGCTGCGCTCGCGCTCGCTTACCAGGTCCGCGATCGGGGTGCGGGCGAGCTGGCTGGGCAGGATCGCGTCATTGGCGGTGATCCGCCACAGGGCGCTGCGAGCAACCTCCAGGGTCCACGCTCCGACACGCGGCGGCCGCGCTCGTCTGCGGAGCTTCATGCTGCGGTCCTCCAGGTCTCCAGGCCGCGCAGCATCCGCTCCACCGTCAGAGCGAAGGCGCGATCGCGCTCGATGCGGCGCCGGATCACGTTGTGCGCGTGAATCACGGTAGTGTGGTCGCGCCCGAACATCTGCCCGATGCGCGGAAAGGAGAGATCGGTCAACTCGCGGACGATGAACATCGCGAGCTGGCGCGCCATGGAAATGTGCTGCGCACGGCTCTTGGAGGCGAGGTGCTCGGGCCGCACGCGCGTCAGGTAGCAGACCGCGGAAATTATGTCTTCGGGCCGCGCGCGCAGATTGTCCGAGGCGCGATCGGCGACCAGGTTGTACCAGGACATCCATTCGTCGGTGGTTTTCAATTGAGCATTCCCCCTCTGGCGGTTGCGCGGGCCTCCCGGCCCGCGATCTTCCTGGAGTTGCGCAGCCAGCTCGAGCCGCAGGCGGCGCAGATGAGGTTGAGTGTCGGCCGATGGCCTGCGAACGCCTTGGGCACGCCGATCCATCCGCAATCCATGCAGCGCTGTTGGCGCTGCCGGCGCAGCCCGCCGCGCCACAGTTCACGGATGGTTTTGGCGTTGCGCTCCAACGACTTGATCAGCCGCTTGTGTTTTTTAAGCGCGCGGCGCAGCTCCTCGTCCTGGGCGAAAGACATCATTTGCTCCCCGCGTGCTGCGCTTCGATCCACTTGATGATTTCCGCGCGCACAAAGCGCCATCTGCCGCCGGCCTTGAAGGCGGGTATCACCCCCCAGTTGGCCATCCGGTATATGGTGGAGGGCGACAGGCGCAGCATCTTGGCAACCTCTTCAATCGTCATGATCTGGTCGACTTCCATTCAGGCCTCCTCGCTGCGCTCGTTGCTGAGCACGGCCCACGCGCCGTGAACGTCTCCCTCTTCGAGGCTCGCCACGTCACCGCCCTTGCTGAGCGCAGCCAGGCGCAGGGTCTTGACGATCGCGCGCAGGCCGCCGCGGGCGCCGGCGATCGAGGCCAGGAACTTGCGCGCGTTGGGATCCTTGATACCCCAGCTCTTAACCAGCTCGTTGGCGTCGGCCGCGGCGGGCCGGCGCAGCACCAGCCGGCGGCCCATCCGCGACACAATCTGGGCCGTGTTGCCGCCGCGCCCGAGCATCCGGATCGGCAGTGTTTCCGATCCCATCAGCACCATCCCGACTCCTGCGCGGTCATAGATCCCGGCGCGCAGCTCGTCGACAGCGGGGATCCCCAGGTGCTGGCATTCGTCGATGATCAGCACGCCGCGCGTGCCCTGGATGCGCTCGCGGATGGCACGTGCCATCCGGCGCACGCCCTGCGGCGGATTGGCGATGGAGAGGTCCTCGCAGATCTGCTCGAAGGCCGCCACCCCGCTGGCGCATCCGGGCGACATCATGGCGTAGAACACACTGGGGTTGGTCTCCGCGTAGTGCTGCGCCGTGCGAGTCTTGCCGATGCCTGGCGGTCCCGATACTTCGACCAGATCCGCCATCCACTGCGCATGGCTGATCGCCGCCAGGATGCGCCGGGCCGTTGGCGTTTCGACAAAGGCGGCGCCGGCGGGCAACTGGGTCATCGCGGCCGCGCGCGCCCGCGCGGATTCCCACTGCTCCAGCTTGGCGGCGATCGCGGCGTTGTCGCCGACGTAGC
>JAJPJA010000110.1 GCA_021324455.1 Pseudomonadota bacterium
CGCGGCCGAGCAAACAAGGAGCGAGAGCGCCGCGCGCACCGCTTGGCCGGCAGACTCAGCGCCGGCCGGCGCGGTGCAACGCGCGTCGGTCTCGAATCCAAAACCCGGCAGTTTTTCGTCCGCCCTCAGAGGGTGAAGGGCGGCCGGAAAAACTGTGATAAGGAAACCCGCAACCGGCGGAACAGAAAAATGAATCAAAACCCGGCGAACACTAACTTACGAGTGGGCTACCAAAAGGGGTAAGGCCAATTGGCCTTGTTTGCTTTCTTAGATTGTCCGTCTCAGCCACTTTTTAGAGAACTGAAATTCTCAATCCAACTTTGCAGCTTTCTACGGACCGCAACTTCACAAACGGCGATAAACCCTGTTGCGGATGATATCGCGCGGACTGGCCGGAAATCACGGCGTCAGCGCGTGGGCGCCGCCGTCCATCAGCAGGTTCTGGCCGGTGATGAAGCCCGCGTGCACGCTGCAGAGAAAGGCGCAGGCCTTGCCGAACTCCTCGGGCGAGCCCAGCCGGCCCGATGGATTCTGCTCCCTGAGAACCCGGATCGCCTGGTCGAAATTGCTCCCCGCGGCTTTCGCCCGCGCCTCCACCATCGCGCGCAGCCGATCGGTCTCGAAGGAGCCCGGCAGCAGGCCGTTGATCGTCACGTTATGGCGGACCGTCTGGCGGGAGAGCCCGGCGATGAAGCCGGTCAGTCCGCTGCGCGCGCCATTGGACAGGCCGAGGAACAGGATCGGCGATTTCACCGAGGAGGAGGTGATGTTGACGATACGGCCGAACTTGCGCGCGATCATTGCGTCAACGGTGCGCCTGATGAGTTCGATCGGCCCCAGCATCAGCGCGTCGAGCGCCTTGAGCCAATCCTCGCGGCTCCAGTCGCGGAAGTCGCCGGGCGCCGGGCCGCCGGCATTATTAATGAGGATGTCGGGTTGGGGACAGGCCTCCAGCGCCGCCTCTCTGCCCTCGGGCGTGGTGATGTCGCCGGCGGCCTCAGTGACCTCGACGTTGGGATAGGCCTTGCGGATTTCGGCCGCGGTTCGAGCCAGCGACTCCGCGTCGCGGCCGGTCAAGGTGACGTGAACGCCCTCGGCGGCCAACGCCTCCGCGCAGCCCCGCCCCAATCCCCGGCTGGAGGCGCAAACCAGGGCGCGGCGACCGCTGATGCCGAGATCCATAATCCTTCCTCCCTCTGGGGGCCGGGTGCCGTGAAACCCGCTCTTCCACAATACGTGCGCAGCGCCGGTCCTGCACGACAACGGCAGCCTGCGCGGGGTCCCGACTCATGTTACGCGCCGTCTTTGAAGGATGGAACCAGCAGAAGTTGTATCCGGTTGCGCCGAAAGCGAAATGATGACGATTAGACGCGCGTTCGGCTTGATGCGTTGTGTGCTTTGGCCGACTTCTATCGATTCATCTGAGAGCGGCTGCCTGGGTCCGCGATAAATTGCGCCATCGGCTTTCGCCCGCATCCGGTTCGGCCGGTTTAATCCGCAGCCAGCGGGGCCGGATTACCTGGTGGCTGAAAACCGTACAGGAAGGCGGCGTTGTCCGAGACCATCCGGCGGACTTCGGCCGCCGCAACCCCCGCAAAATCGCGGGCGATCTGCTCGCGCGAATGAGGAAACGTACCCTCGGTATGAGGGTAGTCCGAACCCCACATGAGATGATCGAGGTTGAGCAGATGGCGGGTCAGGATACCGGCGCGGTCGTCTTCGAAGGTCGCCCAGAAATTGCGCTTGAAGAAGAAGCTGGGCTTCTCATCCGTGCGCGGCTCCATCCACAAACGGTTTTCGGTCCACCAGTGATCCAGAAAGTGCAGCACACCGGCGATCCAGCCGATGCCGCTTTCGACCATCACGAAGCGCAGCCGGGGAAAACGCTGGGTCACCGCGCCGAAAATTAGCTGGGCAAGCAAACGCATCGCGTTCCCCATGCGATTGTCCACCAGATGCACGCCGTACACGCCGCCGAACCGTTCGATGCGATCCTTGAGCTGCTCCCCGGTGCTGGTACCCATGTGAATCGCTATGGGCAGATCGAGGTCGCTGATCGCCGCCCACAAGGGATCATAGACGGGCAGCGTATAGGGACGTCCGGCCGGATTGTTGACCAGCATCACCGACCGCAGACCCGGTTTTTTTGCTGTACGCTCCGCTTCCTTGATCATGATCTCGACGGGACAGTTGCCGGGCAATACCGCCGCGCCCAGCGCGCGACCGTCCAACTCGACGCAAAAATCGCTCAGCCAGTCGTTGTAACATTGAAAGCAGGCGAGTTGATATTCAGGATCGGGTGCGCCGAAGATTACCAGTCCATAGCCCGGGTAAAGGACTTCGGCGCCAATGTGATCCAGTTGCTGGTCCGCCAGGCGGGCGCGGGCCTGCCACGCGCCGGCGCGGATATCCTCGGCCCGTTTTCCGCCGCGGGTGACGACTTCCCTACCCGCCACCTTGTCCTGGATCATCGCGCCCAGCGGACTGATCGAAAATGGCTCCACGCCTTCGATAGCAAAGTAGTCGCCGTCGGGACGGCTCTGGATGCGCGGGGCGCGGGCGCGAAAGCGTTTATCCATCCGCGTCAGCCACAGTTCCTTCGGTTCCACCACGTGGCTGTCAGCCGAGATGTAAAGCTCCGGAAGTTCGTTCATCGGGCATCTCCTGACGGAAATCCAAGCGCGGTAATAAATAAGGTCCGCGGCTTTGGCTGCGTTGCCATGAGCCGCGGTCGAAGCCGCGCGCCGCTGGCACGCCCGCACGGTAGTTGCGCGGCGCCAGATTCAGTTCCGTGCCGATTATTTCCTTGCAGCTCGCGCCTGTTCACCAGATCCCAACGCGGCAAGGCCCTCGACCGCGAGCCCGGGCCCCAGTTCCTCAAGCATCAGACGCCTGTACTTCGAGGCTAGCGCTTCGCGCGTGTAGCGCAAGGTTAGTGCCGTCTGACGCATGAGCTGGCGGGCGATTTCATGGGCGCGGGGCAGGAGCTTTTCCCGCGGCAGAACTTCGCTGATTATTCCCAGGGTCAGCGCTTCCTGCGCTGCGATTTTCTGGCCCATCAGCAGAAAATAGCGGCCGCGATTGGGGCCGAGAATATACGGCCACACCACGTGCGCGCCGTCTCCAGGCACCGCTCCGTTAGGGAAATGCGGCGCATCCTGGAAGACCGCGTCCTCGCTGGCAATGACGATATCGCTCATCGCCGCCAACTCGGCATGGACAGCGCAGGTCCATTGGCCGCACCGATAATCGGCACGCCGATTTCCAGCAGATTCATCAGCATGCGCTTGCCTTCGGCATAGATGATGCTCCAGATGTCCGCGGTAATCCTGCCCGGGTTGGAGGGCAAATCCAGCGAAGCGCAAAAGGAGTCGCCGGTGCCGGTAATAATAATCACTTTGTCTTCCGGGTCGCGAGCCATATCGACGAAAGCATCGCCCAGTTCGCGGTGTGCGCGACCGCTGAATTTGAACGGCCCGCCGTTGCTATGAAAGCTGACCTGAAGAACTCCCTCGCGGCGCTCCATTGCCAGGTTGCGATACTTGTTCGCATACTGGTCGAGCCTGCTCATATCCATAAAAAGCGCCTCCGGATATCGGATTGACCAGAATTTCCACCCTGTAGGGGAAGTTCTCCTGATGCATCTCATATAGGTCCGGTGCGCAGGAATGGGCAAGGGTTGTGAGCTTCTATCCCGGCGGGCCTCCAGGTTGGCGAGCCGTTTGGGCGTGGGCAATGCCTTTGATGGAGCGAGTCGTCATCAGAACCTTTGGGCGCCTGGGCAGCGTGACAATCACGCGAACCATAAGTCCAGACAGCCGCGGCGTCTGATCGCTCCCGTTCGGCAGCAGGCATGCCGCATGAGAATGGACCGGCAGGGCGAGCCTCTTTCCGGCCGAGCCGAACAAAGGGCTTTAACGCGCCGTCTCGGTCGCGCTAAGATCGGCCGCGCCGCATCATGATTGGGTCTGATGTCCGGACCGTCGTGGCGCGGTAGGTTAAATTGTCAGGACAAGTGCCGTACCGGGACGCTGTTGACGCATAGCCGCGCCGATGCACCCGGTTCGCGGCGGAGTTAAGGAGGTTTTGTGGCTTCGCTTTCAGGCATGGTCGCTGTGGTAACGGGCGCCAGTCGAGGCATAGGAAAGGGAGTCGCCCTTGCCCTTGGCGAGCAGGGCGCCGCGGTTTACGTTACCGGGCGGACGGCCGCACCCGGCTCACATCCGCTGCCCGGCACCGTCGGCGAGACCGCCGCGGAAGTCGATCGCCGCGGCGGCAAAGGCATCGCCGTCCAGGTCGACCATGGCAATGACGATCAGGTCGCAGCCCTTTTCGATCGGGTCAAACGCGAGCGGGGCCGCCTCGACCTTCTGGTCAACAACGCCTTCGCGCTGCCCGAAGACCTGACGGAGACGAAACCCTTCTGGGAGAAACCGCTTTCCTACTGGCGGATGGTCGACGTGGGGGTGCGCTCGAACTACGTGGCGGCGTGGCATGCGGCCCGAATCATGGTTCCGCGCAGGTCCGGTCTGATCGTGGCCACCTCGGGCTACACCGGCGTGAGCTACACTTATGATGTGGTCTTTGGCACCTGCAAAGCCGCCGTCGATCGGATGGCGCGCGACATGGCGATCGAGCTGAAGCCGCATAAGGTGGCTTCGATTTCGCTGTGGCTGGGACTTACCTTCACCGAGCGGGCGCAGCGCGCCCTGAAAAGGCATCCTGAGATGTCAGCGCAGACCGTGACGGATCCCGGAGTCGGTTCCTCGAGCGAGTTTCCCGGCCGGGTAATCGCCGCTTTGGCCAAAGATCCGGACATCATGCGGCGGTCGGGCGGCACCTGGATCGCCGCCGAACTCGCGCATGACTATGGCGTTGCCGACATCGACGGAAAGATTCCGCCGTCTCTTCGCGCGCAGCGCGGCTCTCCGCTGTACGCGCCGATTTAACAGGAGCTGCCATTGCCAGAACTTGGATTCGACCATCGTGTAGCCGTAATCACCGGCGCGGGCAGAGGGCTGGGGCGCGCCTATGCCCTGCTCCTCGCCTCCAGGGGGGCGAGCGTGGTTGTCAATGACACCGGCGGCAGCCTCAAAGGAGAAGGCGTCGACGCCAGTCCCGCGCAAGAGGTGGCGCGAGAGATCGCGTCCGCCGGCGGCGACGCCGTCCCGAGTACCGAGTCGGTATCCACGCCTGAAGGAGGAAACGCGATCATCCAAACCGCGTTGGACCATTATGGCCGCGTCGACATTCTCATCCATAACGCCGGCATCGTTCGCGCGGCGCCCCTGAAGGAGATGACGCAGGAAGACTTCGATGCGGTCCTCAATGTCCACCTCAGGGGAGCCTTCCACGTTGTCCGACCGGCCTTCATTCATATGTGCAAGGCAGGCTACGGCCGCGTGGTGCTGACCTCGTCGATCGGCGGTCTGTATGGGAATCAGTGCCAGGCCAATTACGGCGTGGCCAAAGCGGGCATAATCGGATTGTCCAATGTCGTCGCGCTTGAGGGCGCCGCGCAGGGCGTGAAGTGCAACGTCATTGTTCCCGCCGCCGTGACGCGGATGGCCGAGGGATTGGACACCAGCGCCTACCCGCCGATGGCGCCGGAGATGGTGGCGCCGGTGGTGGCGTGGCTGGCCCATGAATCCTGTTCGATCTCGGGCGAGATGCTGATTTCCATAGCCGGCCGCGTGGCGAAAGCTTTTATCGCCGAAACGCGAGGCGTGTACCGGCCCGTCTGGTCAATCGAAGACGTGGCCGCACACATCGATGCGATCCGAAACACGGACGCGCCCTTCATCGCGGCGGGCGACGCCCACGCCGACCACATCCGCTACAGTTTCGCAATGGCCGAAAGCGGCCGCCGCTCAGAAAAATCGCACTGAGTACGCCGCATCATCGATCGCGGGAGCGCCACGGCATAAACCCTGCCGCGGGCTTTGCGAATAACCACCGCAGGCAGTAGGCCTGGAGTTTATGTTTCTGGAGGCCGCCCCCGATCAAAATCCCCGCGCGGCTCAAAGCTCCGGCGCGTTGGTACTGCGGCGGTCCTGGCCCTTTACGCGGCGCATCGTCATCGAGTGGCGGAAGCGGGACGCCGGATGGGTATTGATGGTGACCTGGGCGATTTGCCCATTAGACATTTTGTATGTGCGCCGGAACTCAAGCGCGGCCGCTCCCGCCTCAACCTTGAGGTTGCGGGCCAGTGCCGGGGAAATCAGCGTCGCGGCGATTTCCTGATGCACCTCCACGACGCTCAGGCCGAACAGGTCTTCTATCAGCGGGAAGATCGGACCGGTGTGGCGCTGCAGCAGCCGGCCTACCGCCGCAAAGTCGCGGTTGATGTAATATTCAGTCCAGCACAGCGGCGATTGGACGCCGTCTTTATGTCTATAGCCGCACACCGAGAGCCACTCGTCGCCGCTGGCAAGTCCGGTACGGGATGCGAGCTTTGCGTTAATCACGACCATCTTGATGGATTCGATGGCGAAGCGCGTGCCGACCGCGAAGGCCACGAGGTCGTTGATTGACGTGACATCGTGAACGTACAGGTCCGAGGAGCGTGGAGGAACGACGATCGTGCCCGCTCCCTGGCGCGAAGCTATCAGGTTATCCTCACGCAGCCGTCTGAGCGCTTCGCGGACGGTATAGCGGCTGATGGAAAAACGCTCACACAGGTCGTCTTCGGTTGGAAGTTGCGATCCGACCGGATACACTCCGCCCACAATCTCCTGCTTTAATGTACGCGCGACCTGGAGATAGAGATGGCCGGCGGATTTAACATCGACCGTGGAGGAGGCGCGCCGTTTGCCTTTCAACGGCTTTGCCCGATGTGACTTGATTCCGATCTTCGACGCCATGATCCTTTTTACCAATTGCGCGGACGGTGACAAGCGGCCGGCGGGTGTGGCGCGGCGGCGGCATCCTGACACCGATTATGTCCGGACAGATTTGTCATCAGGCCGGAATTTATCTGTAATTGATCCGTGACATCGGCCGGGTGGCGGACGACGAGGCAAGGAGGAGGATCCGCATGCCGCAGCCGACGCTGCGCGTCTCCGGGCCGACCACCCTGGCTGAAAGATGGAGCCTGGCTTGACCCCCGCCAGCGCTCGGTTCGGCGCCAACCGCCCGCGCACCGGCCCCTACGGCCGCATCTCGGTGAGTGTCGGCAAAATTGAGGAAAACATAATGGAACAGAATCTTCTTAAGCTTGACGGCCGGATTATCGTGGTGTCGGGCGCGGCCGGCGGCGGTATCGGGACGACCGTCACACGCCTGGTTGCGGGCGCGGGCGCGACGGTGATCGCAGTGAGCCGCTCTCAGGCAAATCTCGATCGGCATATCGCGCCCCTGGTGTCGCAGGGTCTTTCGATCGAGCCGGTGGCGGCCGACGCCGAGCGCGAAGAGGGCGTGGCCGCCGTGATGGAGCGGGTGCGCGGCGCCCGCGGCGATCTCTACGGACTGGTCAACGTGGCAGGCGGGGCGGCGCCGTCGACCTGGGGCCGCTCGACGCGGCTTTCGCGCGCCGATTGGCGGGCGCTGTTCTCTCAGAATCTGGATTCGATGTTCTTCATGAGCGCGGCCGTCGCCGCGGAACTGAGGGCACAGGGACGCGCGGGTTCGCTGGTCTCGATTTCCTCGATCAGCGGCGTGAACTCCGCCCCCTTCCATGTCGGCTACGGGGCGGCCAAGGCGGCGCTGTTGTCGGTGGTTCGGACCATGGCGCTGGAGCTGGCTTTGGACGGCATCCGGGTCAACGCCGTGGCGCCTGGGCCGACCGCGACGCCGGCGTCGGGCACATACGTTGGGGAAGATGCGGCGCGCGACCGCCGCGCGATCCCGATGGGACGGCGCGGCCGCCCCGAGGAGATCGCCGGCGCCGTGCTCTTTTTGTTGTCGGACTTGTCCAGCTACGTCACCGGCCAATGCCTGATGGTTGACGGCGGCATCAATCTCAGATGGTCGCATCTGGCCGAGGACAACACCCCCCTTTTTCTCAAGGACGAGGCTTTCCGCGCGGCCATGAAACGCTGAAAGATGTCCAGACAAGTTCAATCGGCAGGTGGTGAAAAGCTCACGAATTGAAAGGTTGACTCAGGCCAGGTCCTGATATTGTCTGGACAACATCAAAGGCCTTCTTTTGGGGAACCCGGGGCGGGCTCAGTAGAGCCCGCCGGCGCGATTAACTGCAGGAGGACGTCATGAACGAACCGATCGGCATCACGGATTCAGTTCACACCGCCGAGGAGCTGACCGAGCCGGTAACGATCGGCGCCGAGGCCTACATCTCCGAGGAGTACGCGCGGCAGGAGCGCGACAAGCTGTGGCGCAAGGTATGGCAGCAGGTGGGCCGGGTCGAGGAAATCCCCGAAGTCGGCAACTATCTCACCTATGATATCCTCGACGATTCGATTGTGGTCGTGCGCACGGCGCCCGACAGGATCGCCGCTTACCATAATGTCTGCCCCCATCGCGGCCGGCGGCTGGTCGATACGCCCAGGGGCGCGCGCAACGCGTGCGGCAGCAAAAAACAGTTCATCTGCGGCTTTCACGGGTTCCGCTACAATTTGGAGGGCGAGTGCGTTCACGTGTTCGAGAAAGAGGACTGGAAGGGCGCGCTGACCCCGCAGCGTACGCGTTTGGGCGAAGTCAGGGCCGATACCTGGGGCGGCTGGATCTGGATCAACATGGATCCCGGCTGCGAACCCTTGCGCGACTATTTGGAGCCCGCCGCCACCATCCTCGATCCGTTTGAGCTGCACAACATGCGTTACCGATGGCGCCGGTGGGTCGTGTTCGACTGCAACTGGAAGGTCGCGATGGAGGCGTTCAACGAAACCTACCACGTCCCGGCGACGCATCCGGAGTTCGTCAAATTCGGCGACTTTCGCGGATGGGCAAGGGCGCAGGGAAAACACAGCAACATCGGGTACGACGCACCCAAAGACCTGGATGAGAATCAGGCCAAGCTGCGGCTGGGCAAAGGCGATCCCCGCCTCTCGACCGCCGAGATGCAGCTCTACACCTGGGAGCATGTGAAGACCAACACCACCCAGACGCTGGTGGATGCGGCGCTGCGGCTGGCAGACGAGTTGCCCGAAGGAACTCCGCCCGACAAGGTGCTCAAGCATTGGCTTGACTCCGCGCGGCGCGACGACGCGGCGCGCGGCGTGATTTGGCCGGCCATCGATCCCCAGCATGTCGGCAACAGCGGCACCGCCTGGCAGATTTTTCCCAATTTTCAAATCGGCCACGCGCTGAACAACGCCCTGTGCTACAGCGCGCGGCCGTTCGGCTACGATCCCAACAAGTGCATCTTCGAGGCGGTTACCTTCGAGCTGTACCCGAAGGGGCAGGAGCCGAAGACGGAATGGCTTTACACGCCGGTGGACGATGAAGCATGGCTGAGCGTTCTGCCGCAGGATTTTTCCAACATGGCGGCGGTGCAGCAGGGGATGAAGTCGGCCGGCTTCCGCGGCACTCTGCCCAATCCCTATCGCGAGCGCAGCATCGCCAATCTGCATCGCAATCTGGCGCAATACATGGGCGTCGGCGCGCCGCGCAAGCTCAAGTGACAATGCTGCGCAGCCGGTTTTGCCGGCGTTTGTTCCCGGGCATGGCTGACGCCGGGCGCTGTTGCGATGATGATCGGCGCGCACGAGGAGAACACGTTTGCTCAGGTGTCAGCACCCTCAGCGGCCACTCCCAGCATGCGCCCGCGCAGCAGTCGGCAGGCGCGGGCGAGGCGGCAAGAGGCGGGCTCCCTTTCCCACAATTTTGCGCGGGCCAGGGTGGGGGTCTGATAGGCTTCAAGCAGGCGGATGTTTTCGGGTAAGCCGGGGGAAAGATAATCGATGAAGGTCAATATCGGGGTTTTCGCACACAATTCCAAGGACTGGGAGCGGATCCGGAGCGGAGATTACAGCCGCCCTCCGGCCGCGCCCGATTACGAGTTCGTCCAAAGGGCGTTCGCCATCGCGGATTTAGCCGAGCCGCTGGGTTTTGACGGAATCTGGGCGCCGGAGCATCAGGGCACTCCCTATGGAATGACGCCCAATCCGATCCAAACGCTGACCTATTTCGCAGCACGCACCAGGCGCATCAGTTTGGGATCGATGGTGGTGGTCACCCCATGGTGGCATCCGATCCGTCTGGCGCATCAGATCGCATATCTCGATATTGTCTCGAACGGGCGTTACGAGACGATCGGGCTTGGACGCGGCGTTTCGAAATCGGAATTCGACGCGGTTGGAGTTGCGCGTGAGGAGAGCCGGCAGCGCTTCGACGAAACCCTCGATATCCTGAAGCTGGCTTTTTCCCGCGAGCGATTTTCCTACCACGGAGAAATTTTCAGAATTCCGGAGATGTCGATTCGGCCCGCGCCCAAAAGCCGCGACCTGGGCTCGCGTATCTATGGCTCATCTTCGACGCGCGATTCGCTGGAAATTCTCTCGCGCCGCGGGATGGTGCCGCTGTTCGTGGGCAACAAGCCGATTGAAGAAGCCGGTAAAGAGGTGCAGTTGGTCAACACCATCCGGCAGGAAATCGGACTGCCGCCATGCCAGCCGAAGAACGTCCTGTTCATGTACTGCACGCGCACGACGGCCGAGGCTGCCAGAGTTGACGAGTACCTTCTGACCGCCAATCGAGATGTCGCGCTTCACTATGGATTTGCGGACCCCTCCAATTTCATCGGGGTCAAGGGCTACGAAGCCTATGCGGGCAGGGCGGCGGGCGCCACCGCGGTGCTCGCCGCGGCCGCCGGCGGCGTTGAGCAAAGCACACCGAAAACTCCCGGATATCATCCCTCCAATCTGATGATCGGAACGCCGCCGGAAGTCATCGAACGGATTGTCGCCGCTCAAAAGGCGTGCTCCTTCTCGGAAATCACGATCGTTCCGCAATTCGGCACCATGCCTTACGACGAGGCGGAGAAGAGCGTGAAACTGTTCGCCCGGGAGGTGCTGCCCGTTATCCATCAAATGGAGGCGCCGCTTAACCCCGCCGCGCTCCCGCCCCGCGCGGTCGCGTAATGGATGCGGAATTGGAGATGAAACCGGGTCATGGGATCGGACGTGAAGTGTAAGCCGACGGACACACCTGACATCAGTCTGTCCGCGCTGCGGGAAAAATACCGCCGGGAGCGCGACAAACGCATTCGGCCCGAAGGCGGGAATCAATATGTTGAAGCGGCCGAGGACTTCGCGCAGTACTATGAAGTTGATCCCTATTCACCGCCGGCGGCGCGCGCGGCGATCGCGCAGGACATCGGCGTCGCCGTTCTTGGCGGAGGCTTCGCGGGACTGATTTCCGCCGCGCGCATCAGGCAGGCAGGCGTCTCCGATCTGAGGATCATCGATCTGGCCGGGGATTTCGGCGGCGCCTGGTACTGGAACCGCTATCCCGGCATCCAATGCGATACCGATTCCTGTTGCTACCTGCCGCTGCTCGAGGAAGTGAACTACATACCGAAGGACAAATACGCCTACGGGGCGGAGGTTTACGAACATTGCCGGCGGATCGGAAGGCATTTCGGCCTCTATCAGACCGCGCTGTTCGGCACTTTGGTCCGCTGGTTGCGCTGGGACCGATCGATCAGGCGCTGGAGGATCGGCACCAACCGCGGCGACGACCTCCGCGCCCGCTTCGTGGTCATGTGTGCGGGTCCCTTTAACCGCCCCAAGCTGCCGGGCATCGCGGGAATCCGCAGCTTCAAGGGGCACACTTTCCACACCGCGCGCTGGGACTATGACTACACCGGCGGCGACATGACCGGCGGACTGGACAAGCTGGGCGACAAGCGTGTTGCCATCATCGGCACCGGCGCCAGCGGTATCCAGTGCATCCCGCATCTCGCCCGCAGCGCCCGGCACCTGTACGTCTTCCAGCGCACGCCTTCCTACATCGACGATCGCGGCAACCAGGGTGTTGATGCGGAAATGATAAAAGCTTTGGGGCCGGGGTGGCAGAAGGAGCGGCAGGCCAATTTCCATACCGCGGCGTTCGTGGGCTTTGCTCCGGGTCAGCCGGACCTCATCTGCGACGGCTGGACCGAAGTCAGCCGGAATCTGGCGGCCAGGCTGGAGGCGATGGGATGGCCCAGGCTGACGCCCGGGCAGTTGATGGAGCTGCGGGAGCTTGAAGACTACAAGGCGATGGAGCGGCTGCGCCGGCGCATCGACAGCGTCGTCAAGGACCGCAAAACGGCGGCGGCGCTGAAGCCGTACTATCGATTCCTGTGCAAGCGGCCGTGCTTTTCCGACGAATATCTGCCGACCTTCAATCGCCCCAATGTCACGCTGGTCGATGTGTCGGCGTCCAGGGGCGTCGAGCGGATCACCGCGAAGGGCGTCGTCGCCGACGGCGTCGAATATGAAGTCGACTGCATCATCTTCGCCAGCGGCTTCGAGATCACGACCGAGCTGAGGCGCCGCTTGGGTATCGAGCCGATCGCGGGCCGCGACGGCCTGTCACTGTACGATCACTGGAGAGACGGTTACCGGACGCTTCATGGCATGATGAGCCGCGGCTTTCCCAACCTGTTCTTCACCGGCTTCATCCAGGGCGGCGTGTCGGCGAACACCACCGCGATGTTCGATCAGCAGGGCAGTCACATCGCCTGGATCATCCGGGAAACGTTGGCGCGCGGAGCCGCAACCGTGGAACCGAGCCAATCGGCGCAGGACGAATGGGTCAGGATGGTGCGCGAGACATCGATCACCGACCGGCAATTCTGGCGCGAATGCACGCCGGGCTATTACAACAACGAGGGCGAAGAGCAGTTCCGCTCCCATCTGGGCGACCCCTACGGCCCCGGCTTCTACGCCTTCGATCGCCTGCTGCAAGAATGGCGCAACAAGGGCGACATGGAGGGCCTCGTTCTGGCGACATGATCTGCGGGGCGGCCGGCCTCCCTCCGCCGGCGGCGTAATTCAGGCACCTTCAGCTCCAAATTCTCCCACCAGTTGAGTAGCATGCTGATGCCGCGGAGCCTCACCGCGCGGCAGATCGCATTGGAACGGGCTTAAGCCTATGCTTGGCGCCGCTCCGAAGAAGGCAGTGACGCATGAAGTTCGGCCTGCACTATCAATTGCCGTGTTTCGGTTCGCAATCTCCGGTTCAGCGCTACCGCGATACAATCGAGCAATCGGTCCACGCCGAGGCGCTGGGGTTCGAGTCGGTATGGCCGGTCGAACAGCACTTCAACGCTGACCTTTCGATTACGCCGGCGCCTTTGCTGCTGCTTGCCGCGCTGGCCGAAAGAACGCGCACGCTGCGGCTGGGAATCGCAATCGTTCTGCTGCCGCTTTCGCATCCATTGCGCATTGCCGAGGAAATCGCGACCTTGGACGTCCTCAGCAATGGCCGGGTGGAATTCGGGGTCGGGCGGGGATCGATTCCAAGTCATTTCACCGGCTTTGGAGTGCCCCAGGCTGAGAACCGGGAGCGGTTTGCCGAAGCACTCGAAGTGATCGTCCAGGCCTGGACCGCGGAGCGGGTTTCACATGCCGGCCGCTTTTTCAAAGTGGACAATCTCTGCGTGGTGCCCAAACCGGTGCAGCAACCGCATCCTCCGATCCGCGCGGCCGCGAGCAGCGTCGAAACCCTCGAATACATGGGCCGCATGGGTTATCCGATCTTTGTCGCCACTCCCACCAATCCCTTTCCCAGGCTCAGGCAGAATCTGCCAATTTACCGCGAAGCTCGCCTGAGGAGTGGACACCCCGACAACGGCGGCGAGGATGTCACCCTCGCCCTGCCGATTTATGTGGACCACAGCCGCGCCCGCATCAGGGAGCTGATGGAGCCGAGCATCAATCATTACCTGCAGACCGTGGCCGGCATTTATCGGTCGGCGGTTGAGCGGTCCGAAATCGCGCCGGTGCATGTGCCTGAGCGGGTCGAGCGGATCGGCCGCATGACCTGGGAGCAGGCCTGCGAAGTGATGGCGATCTTCGATACGCCGGATGCATGCGTCCAGCGCCTGCGGCGCGTGCGTGAGGAATTCAACGTCGAACGCATCATCTGCTGGTTCAATACCGGCGGGATGGTCCCGCATGTGGATGTCATGCGCAGCATGGAACTGTTCGCCGCCCAGGTGATGCCGCATCTCTGACTGCTCCTTGGGAAAGCCGGAACCCGCGCCATGACGTTTTTGCCAAAGATGGCGCGCGTTGACCTTGTATGCAGCGGCGACCGGCCCCGGCTTTTACGCCTTCGACCCGATGCCGCATCGGAAAGGAACTTATGGCGCGAATGCGCGTGCGTGGATCAGGTTGTGATCATCCACAGAGCGGCGCAGTACGGCGCGGCTCGGGTCCCGATTTGAGCGTTTCACTTGTCCGGCCTCGGAACGTTGACCCATCCCGAGCCCTCGCGCTGCCATCCGCAGGCCGCGAAGGTCCCGCCGTCGACCAGGATGGTGACGCCGGTTACGTAAGAAGCCAGGTCGGAGGCCAGGAAGACCGCGACTCCGCCGACTTCTTCCGGCGTTCCGATACGGCCCAGCGGTATGACCCGGTCCAGGTTTGGGTTGCCCCTGAGGTCGGCGGTCACGGCGGTATCGATAACGTCGGGAGCGATACAATTGACGCGGATGCCATGCTGCGCGAATTCGACGGCGGCGGTTTTGGTGAAGTTGTCCAACCCGCCTTTGCAGGCGCTGTAAACCGCGAATCCGGGAGCGGCCCGGCTGCCCTCGATGCTCGATATGTTGATGATCGAGCCCCTGCGTTGGCCTTCGATCATCGCGCGCACGGCGGCGCCGGTGCAGAAAAAGACGCTGTTCAGGTTAAGTTCGACGATCTTCAGCCAGCGGCTTTCGCTGCTGTCCAGGAACGCCTGGCGCGGCGAGCCGCCGACGTTGTTGACCAGGATGTCGAGACCTCCCAGTTCCGCCACGGTTCGCCGTACCATTTCCTTCACCATCTCCGGCCGCCGCACGTCCATGTTGATGGCCAGCGAACGACGGCCGAGCCGGCTGACTTCGGCCGCGGCCTCCTCGGCGGCCGACGCCGCCCGATCGGCAATCACCACGTGCGCACCGGAGCGGGCAAACATCAGGGCAATCCCCTTGCCGATGCCGTCGCCGCCGCCGGTCACAATCGCCACTTTGCCGGCTAAAAGCTGGTTTGAAGTTTCCATCGCTCTCTCCTGTCTACAAGCGCTGCGCCGCCGGCCGATTTCGCCGCGCTAGCTCCACCCGGCGCGCAAGCCGGCGGAAGGAGCTGGCAGATCATCTCCCCAACGGCCGTTCTCCGGCGACGTCGTACACGAAAATCGAAGCCGCTTTGGGGGTCACGCCGGTTGCCGGCGCGGGGCGCGCGCGCATCGCGGCCAGATGAGCGTCGAGGTCTTTCTGACTCGCCCAGCGCTCGAAGAGCATCACCCGGCCGGGATTGGTCGGGTCGGCGCTGAGCGTGTACTCCAGGCAACCGGGCTCCGCCCTGGAGGTCCGCATCCCGTCGATCCTGCCGGCGAGAAACGCCTCGCGTTGATCGGGGTTCACCTCTATTGTTCCGGCGACAATGACCATACTCGCCTCCTGACGCGGCTCGAACTTGCCCACACCGGTATTGTGGCGGATCGCATCGGCGAGCCGCCGCTATTGCTCGGCGATTTGAGCTAATCGTCGAAGAACTTCTCGCCCGAGTTGGGGCGGGTAATCGAGATGTGTGTGAAATCATTGCCGTCCACGGCGCCGTGGCGATGCTTCTCGCCGGCGGGCGCGAACACGACGTCGCCTTCCGAGATCTCGTGCCGTTCCTGCTCGGTTTCCACAAAGCCCTTGCCCCTGGTCACGAGCAAGACCTGATCGCAGCCATGGATGTGCATGCGGGTGTGGGCGCCGTGATCGAAGTGAATCACGTTGACGCTGACTTCCTTGCTTTCGTCGGTGAGACCCTGGCGCGAGACGTGTTCGGCGCCGTGGAAGAATCTGGTTGCGCGGCTCATGCTCTGGCGCGGCACTTGTGACATCTTTGAGACCTTCATCGGGCTCCTCCTTGATGGCATCACAAGACGGGATGGCGCACCAATTAGCACGAGGAGGAGATTTGTTCCAATCCGCGCGAAGCAATGTTTCAAACCACCGGCAAACTGCGCGATGATGACGGCCGCTGTCATTATTATTCTGCGGTGATGAGCGCGGTCATCCGCGGACGCCCCAACCATAGCGGCGCGTGGGCTCGGGGTAAGAATGGGCATCGCCATTTAACTCCTGGCGGAATCGTGCGATAACCTTCGCAACTGTGGACTTAGCCGAGGGAGCTCCCACTATGAACTTCATCGAACAATTAGACCCCGAGCTCAGAGCCGTGGTGGAGAAACTGCCCGCTGACCGGCCTATGAACCTCAATGAAATTCCGGCGGCGCGGGCCAAGATGAAAAAAATGATGACCGCGGCGCTCGCCAGCCTGCCCCCGGTCGAGGGTGTGGACAGCGAGGATCACTTCGTGCCCGCTCAGGGCGGCGCCGCTGTGCGGGTGCGCGTCTATCGGCCCAACGATCAGCCGGGCACGCTGCCCGCGCTGTATTGGATTCACGGCGGCGGATACGTGATGGGAGATATCGACCAGGACGACCGGCTCATGAAGCAGATGGTCAAGCGGGTCGGTTGCGCGGCGGTATCGGTCGATTACCGTTTAGCGCCGGAGCATCCGTTTCCCACGCCGGTGGAGGATTGTTACGCCGGACTGAAGTGGCTGTTCGCCCATGCCGGCGAACTCCGGGTTGAGCCGTCGCGCATCGCCATCGGCGGCGCCAGCGGCGGCGGCGGGCTGACGGCCGGATTGGCATTGCTCGTCCGCGACCGCGGCGAAGTGCGGGTTGCTTTCCAACTTCTCATCTACCCGATGATCGATGATCGCAACGTCACCCCTGCCAGTTATGCGATAACCGATCCGCGCATGTGGAATCGCGAGAGCAATCGTTTGGCCTGGAAAGCCTACCTGGGACGCGACGGGGGCGGGGCCGGCGTATCGCCCTACGCAGCGGCGACGCGGGCCACCGATTTGACCAACCTGCCGCCGGCTTACATTCCGGTCGGCGCACTGGATCTTTTCGTGGACGAAAATATCGAATACGCACAGCGTCTCATCCAGGCGGGCGTGCCAACCGAGCTCCACGTTTATCCCGGAGCGTTCCACGGGTTCGATGTCTTCGCCCCCTCGGCCAGAGTGTCAAAGCAATTCAAGGCCGAGCGTGACGACGCGCTCAAGCGCGCACTTCACGGCGGCGCCTCGTGATCGCGGCCGCACAATGGCGCGCATTGGGAGAAAACCATGGAGCATCCATACCGCGAACTGCCAAACCAGGGACCCTACGAGGCTCGGCTGGGGCATGCGCTGATCACGATGGTCGAACCCCACCCGGGCGAGGAGCGGATGTATAACCGCTGGTACGAGGACGATCATTTCATCGCCGGCGCGATGGCGATGCCGTGGATGTTCGCCGGACGCCGCTGGGTGGCGACGCGGGAGTTGCAGTTGATGCGTTATCCTCAGGACTCCGCGTTGGCGCAACCGGTTACCAAGGGCTGTTACATTTCAATCTACTGGGTCACGCAGGGCCGCATGCGGGACCATCTGGAGTGGACGACGGCGACCAACCGGCGCCTGATTCGCGACCAACGCCTGGCCAACCACCTGCATCGTATCGAGCAGGTTTATACCTCGTTTCAGGATCACGCCGGGACTGTCTATCGCGACGGGCAGGGGCCGCGCGACATCCACGCCTTGAATTATCCCTACCAGGGACTGGTGGTCGAAGCCGTCGATGCGCCCGACGCGGCCGCCCGTGCCGAGCTTGAGCAATGGCTGCTGCGGGATCATCTTGCCGTTGCCGTCCGGAACTCGCCGGCGGCCATATGTATCGTCTTTCGCCCTCAGCCGTTCCCCGAGGGCGCCCTGTCCTTTGTCAGGAAAAATGATCCCTCGCGCGAAGGCCGCCGCCTGACGGTGCTGTGGTTTCTGGAAGCCGACCCGCGATCATGCTGGACGGACTATTTCCTGCGCGAAGGTGAAGCAGTGGCGCGCGCCGGTCATGGGCGCGTCGAGTTGATGGCCCCCTTCATTCCGACTTTGCACGGGACCGACATGTACGTCGATCAACTGCGTTGAAGCCGCGCCGCCTGGAGGATCGCCGTTCGATTCGTGCGGTAAGGCGGCGCTGCGCGCCTCGACGACGGGCAGCAACGCCTGTCGCACTGATGATAATCGGCGGGGACGGTTATCGGATCAAAGCGGCGCCCATTCCCGCGGCCTGATGTGAAGCTGGCCACGCCGCAAGACCGCATCACGCGCCGCCCAAAGCGACGGAGTCCCCCGCCTCCCGCATCGGCCCCGGGGCAACCGGAGGCTAGCGATGGAACGCGCCGCGCAGGCGCGCGCTCGCATAGTCCGCGGCTTCAAGCGCCTGCGGGTAGATTCTGGACATCACGAAAAAGCCATGCGGCATTCCCTTCCAGGTCCGCATCTCGACGGCGACTCCGGCTTCGCGCAGGCGGCGTTGGTAGGTGATTTCCTCGCCAATCAGGGGATCGTATTCGGCGGCGATAATCGTGGCTGGTGCCACTCCCCGCAGGTCCGGGGTAAACACCGGCGACGCTTTGGGATCGGTGGGATCCGTGCCGGGCGGCAGGTAGTGACCCAAAAACCATTGCATCGCGGCGCGATTGAGCCCGTGGCTGACGTTGGTGCGCCAGCTGTCCTCGCGCATCGTGCAGTCCAGATTGGGATAGACGAGCAGTTGATGGCGCAGGGGGAGAGCCTCGTCGCGCGCCATCACGGCCGTGACCGCCGCGGGCAAACCTCCGCCGCTGTCGCCATAGACCGCCAGCCGCGACGTATCGCCGCCGATCTCCGCACCATGTCGGGCCGCCCAGCGCAGCGAGGCCCAGCAATCATCGATTCCTTCGGGAAACGGATGCTCCGGGGCAAGGCCATACTCCACGGCCAGGACCAGGCAATGGGTGCGGTTCGCGATGCGGCGGGCCGGGCGATCCGACTGCACGTAGTTATCGCCGATCACCATGCCGCCGCCGTGGAACCAGACCAAAATCGGGCGCGGGTCGCCCAAAGCGGCGCCTTCGGGCGTGAACACGCGCGCCGGAATTTCGCCTTTTGCGCCCCAGACCGTGATGTCTCGCACCGAGGCGATCGGTTCGGGCGGCAACTCGCTGGCTTGGACCATCTCGCCTCTGATTGCGCGCGCCTGAGCCGGCGTCATCTGCGTTATGTCGCGCATGTTGGTGCGCACGATGCCATGCTCATCTGAAGTCATTGCACACTCTGCCTCCCGCTGACGGAGGTCATATCAAAGTCCTCAATCAGCTCAACTTCAAGCGTCCGCGCATTGCCGCCGGAACTCTTCAACCCGCACGAGGAATTGAAAAAACTGAGAGGGCGGCGGTTTTGTTCGCAAGCCGGACGATTTCCGTATCGGGAAAGGCAGTGACACGCCCGCGCGGCTGCACGACACTCTTAAGCAGCGATAACACCTGATCTTCCGTAGCGGGTGCGTTTGCGATAAGGCATTCTCCCCGTTGGGCAAACTGGCGAGCCACGCGGACGGTATCGCAATCCCGAAACCCTGCGCTCCAAAGCCCTGTGGGTAAGCCCGAATCCTCGATAAGCTTCCCCACAGGTCGCTCCAGATGCCGCGCCGCAACCTGGTTGGGAGTCTGGCGCTCGGCCAGCTTCAGAGCCCGGGCTAGTTGTTGCTCCGCGGTTCCTGCGCCATGGAGAAAGCGCTCAACCGTCGGCGCGAATTGGATAGCGCCGCTCGATCGCGAAAGACGATCAGCGGCGATTTTTTATGGATGAGGGCCGCGTTGCCCCAATCAGCAACTTGCCGATCCTGATTCTAGTGCGCGTCGAGCACAAGGTTGCGGGTTTCAAGAGCCTGATAGAGCCGATCCTCTGCCAACCGATACTTGCTGAGCACGTCGGCCAGTTCGCGTCGCTCACCGAAAGATGCGGCAACCTCGGCCAGCTTTCCCCGGGTGGAAGGTATGTGCCAGGTTTCATCTTCGATTAGCCTGAACAAAAGGCTCCGAGTAGCCTCATCCACCGCGCGAAGGGAACTGTGGGATTCGTAGCTGCGAAGAAGAGCCTCTTCAACCACAATTATCTCAGCGAGCAGGTCAACCGCGTCTTCGAACTGGTCGGGCGCCGGCCTGGCTTTCCGCGACGCGATGGGATCGCATTGCAGTTCCTCCAGTCCGAGCCGGCCAATATGATCGGTCCAAAGCGATGCGTGCGAAGTTTGATCGGCAAGGTGCCGCCACAACCTGAGCCTCAGGTGAGACGATTCAAGCATGGTCAAGAGCTTGATGAGCAGGCGCGATATGTACAAATCGGTATCCCGATAGAAGACAAAAATCTTTCCTGAACCACGCGCTTCAATCATTTGCCGCTCAATGATCGCCGAATGTGAAATCGCCATGCTTCACCTCTGAAGAGCCGTCTCGCAGGACTCCGCTGGCTGCTGAAGCAATGATACGGGGACGAAGCGGGGCCGATCAGTTTCCTTAAGCTCCGGGTCGCGAGGTTCAAGATACCTGGCTCGTGTGGTGCTGATACCCACGAACGTATACGGACGCCGGCCTTTGGTTGAGGAACATTCGAAGCGGACCTTGAAATTGGTGATGTTGCCGGTTTTTGTGATCTGCTCCACGATGCCAGGCCACCACCGGCCCCGGGCGAGCCGAACGACCCAGATCCAAACGTATGCACCGGACGTTAGTTGATCCGCATACGAGGCTTGCATCGCAGGTTGCCGTCCCTCCTTAAGCATCCGCTTTGTGTCAGCGGCCTCGCTCCAGTGCGGCCCTCGCCGATTCGATCTGGACGTCGAAGCCGGTTAGGGAGTCCACGCCGAGCCGCGTGAAATACTGTTCGATGCCGTCGAGCTCTGCCATCCACTCGCCGGGGTCAATGGATTGGGCCTGGCGCAGCCGCTGCGGCGAAAGGTCCAGCCCCGAGATATCGAGGTCCTGTTCGCGCGGCACCAAACCAATGGGTGTATCTACGGCGCCGGCACGGCCGTTGACCCGGTCTGCGATCCACTTGAGAACGCGCATGTTCTCGCTGTAGCCGGGCCAAAGATAGGCGCCGTCGCGGTCTTTGCGGAACCAGTTGACGACGAAGATCCGGGGTGGGCGTTTCATCCTGCGGCCGATGTCGTGCCAGTGGCTGAAGTAGCTGACGATGTTGTAGCCACAGAACGGGAGCATCGCCATGGGATCGCGCCGCACAATGCCCACCTGCCCTGTGGCCGCAGCCGTCGTCTCGGAACCCATGCTTGCGCCGAAGAACACCCCGTGGGGCCAGTCATAAGCTTCGAGGACGAGGGGGATGGTCGAAGCGCGACGGCCGCCGAATATGATCGCCGAGATCGGCACGCCTAAGGAGTGCTCAATCCTCGGTGAGAGCGCCGGGTTGTTGCTCATCGGTGCCGTGAAGCGGCTGTTTGGATGAGCGGCCGGCTCCCCCGAATCGCGCTTCCATGGTTGGCCGCGCCAGTCCAGGGTTCCGTCCGGCGCTTCGCACTCCATTCCTTCCCACCAAACGTCGCCGTCCGGGGTCGCGGCGACATTAGTGAAAATCGTGTCGCGCTCGATCGTCTTCATGGCATTCGGGTTGGAGCGCCAGTTGGTGCCGGGCGCGACCCCGAAGTAGCCGGCTTCGGGGTTGATCGCCCACAGTCCGCCGTCCGACCCGATCCGCAGCCAGGCAATGTCGTCGCCCACGGTGAATACCCGCCATCCCTTGAATGCCGCCGGCGGCGTCAGCATGGCCAAATTGGTCTTGCCGCAGGCGCTTGGGAAGGCGGCGGCCACGTAGGTGGTTTCCCCGCTGGGGCTCTCAAGCCCGAGAATCAGCATGTGCTCCGCCAGCCAGCCCTCTTTGCGGCCCAGGTAGCTGCCGATTCGCAAGGCGAAGCATTTCTTGCTCAAAAGAGCATTGCCGCCATAACCGCTCCCGACTGACCACACCGTGTTGTGCTGTGGAAAATGGCAGATGAGACGCCGACTAGGATTGCAATCCAGGGTGGAATGCAGTCCTCGATTGAAATCATCCGAGTCGCTCAGGAGCTCGAGAGCCGCCCGCCCCATTCTGGTCATGATTCTCATGTTGAGAACGACGTACAGGCTGTCGGTCAGCTCAACACCCACCTTGGCGAACGGGGAACCTGGCGGACCCATGACATAGGGAACGACATACATCGTGCGCCGCCGCATTGAGCCCTTCAGCCATCCGCGCAATTTGGCATAGGCGTCTTCGGGCGCCATCCAGTTGTTGGTGGGACCGGCGTCGTCCTTAGCCGGGGTGCAGACGAAGGTAAGATGCTCGCTTCGGGCCACGTCGCTCGGATTGGAGCGGTGCAGATAGCAGCCGGGCCGCTTGGCGGGATTAAGTGGAATCAGAATCTGCGCCGCAATCGCTGCGCGCGTAAGGTCGCGCTTTTCCTGCTCCGAGCCGTCACACCAAACCACCCGGGCGGCCCCGGTGAGCTGAGCCATATCCTCAACCCATTGGCGAAGGCCTTTGCTTTTAACGCTATAGGATCCGTCCATCATCCGATGTATTCGACCTCTGCGCTGGTTGCCATTAAGGATGAAATCGTCGGCAGCGCCTCCCCGCTTGTCATTGCGGCCGTCCGAGCGCAGCGAAAGAAGGAATCAACCCGAAGCGATTCATTTTTCGTGGGGCCATTTTCGGGCCAAAAGCTTGGCGTTGATCTCACGTCGTTGCGCTGATGATCGACTTCGAGATCGCAAACTGGGGCTCGGTGCGGAAAAACCACCGCGAATTCGCCTGTTAAGGGCAACCTAGTTCCTGGGATTGGCCGGGAGAACCAGGTTACGTTCCGCATTCGCCAGGGCTTGAAATATGTCATCTGCGGCCGGCGCGGCCATCAGAGCTTCAATCGCGTCGGCGCGCGCGCACATCTGCCAGAGTTTCGCCAACCAGGGAAGGTGCAGCTCGCGGTACTTCAGCCCGAGTACAAAGAACAAGTGGGTGGGCTTGCCATCGAGAGCGTCAAACTCTACCCCCGCGCGCGAACGGCCGAGCACCATGAAGGGGCGCACGATCTGCTCGGGGTGACGCTGCAGCGTGTGCATGAAGGCAACCCCGTTGCCGGTCGCGCTCGGAAGGATGTTCTCTCGCGCCATCAGGGCTCCGACAAACCACGTCTTGTTGCGCACCAGGCCCAGCCGGTTGGCCAGAGAGGACAGTTCCTCAACCACTTCGGTCTTGGTTTGTGCCGCCAGGTCAGGAATGACGTGGTTGGGCTGAAAGCAACTGGCCAGGTCGAGCATTCGCGCCGGCGTGCGGGCGAACTCCGACACATCGAAATAGCCCGGTCCGACACCGAGCATCTGGTCGTCCAACCAGGTGTCCAACATCGGTTTGCGAAAGCGCCACTGATTGCCAATCTTGACCGCCGGAAGGACGCCCTCCGAAACCAGCTTGAGCACAGTTCGTTCATTGACGTTGAGGTAGGTCGCAACCTGCTTGACCGTCATCAGACGATCCGTGGTTTCGGTGCTGGCTTCCATAACTTTGCGCAGAGTGTTTGACACAGACATCAGTTTACGTCAAACTCCCTTAAAGAGCAAGAGCTTTCTGTATCTGATGATGGATTCCGTTATTTTCCTGAGTTTTCGCTATGGCAGATGACAAGAATCATGGAAACCCCGATGGGAATCCTTCAGCCTGCCGGCACCGGTTGCTGTCGGTTTTCACGACCAGCGAAAAGCAACATCTGGTCGCGCAATCGTTTCGTGATTGGGAATTGAACCAGGTGGACTTTGCGGGCGCGGATCTTCGCGGAACCAGATTCGTAAACATGTCGCTTAAGGGTTGCGATTTTTCCAAAGCCGATCTTCGCGGCGCTGACTTTATCGAGTGCGACCTTCGGGGCGCCAACTTCGACCAGGCCATCTTCGGTCACAACCGCTTCGCGAACAGCTGTCTGATCGACGCGATCGGCATATCGAAGCGTCTGCGGGGTTACATTGCGGCTGAGGGCGGGGTCTTTTGGTACTGCTAACCGACCTGGCCACCTGGCATGGCGAGCCCGCATGCGTTCTCACAGACACAGACACACCATGAAGAGAGCAAGTGTCCTAAACGGCAGCGGCGTGGGTTGGGTAGGCCCGTATCAGATAGGCAGCTACCTCGCGAGCGCGGTTCGCTTTGCGGATTCACGCCCGCCGGAAACATCAGGCGTCTATGTTGTCTCGGAACGGCCGTGGGGCGATGTGCCCGACCGCGCATGCGGTCTGTTGTACGTTGCCAGAGCAGCCTACGTCCGTTACCGCATTGGTCAACTACTGTGTGAGATGTGCGGGTTCACAAGCGACACGGTTGAGGAGGAGGCTTATGGCCACCGCGGCGGTCATGCGCTGTGGCATCGTTATTGTCAGCCGCGTCAGAGGGAACCGCTTGGCTTGTACATCGGGTGGTGCTGTGATTGTGCGTGTCTGGATTGCGCGGAAATAAAACTCGCGGAGATGCTTACGGTTCGCCTGAACGTGTTAACCGTGCGTAGCTGCAGCAGCCACCAACCGCCTTTGGACTTGGCGGAGAATTCCTTTAACAGGGCGGGAAGCTTTTTTCCCCGCCGTCCAAGAATCTGAAACCCGCCTGACTGAAAACTGTTTTGAGCATCTCTGAAGCGGCCAGCGGCGCCGGTGCGCCAAGGGTTTCCCTTACAGGTTGGGGTTGAGGCTGGAAAGCGACTATATGCAGTTGCGTGTGCGGGAAGTTTCAAGACTTCTCAAGGTTTCCGAGAAAAAAGTAAACGAGTGGATCAGGCGCGGGATCCTGCGCGCCGATCCCGTCAACCATCGATACCAACTCCATCGCAGCGACTTGCTGGAGCAAACCTCTTCGCGCGAAATCGACATCCGCGCCGAAATTTTCTCGACCTCCGAAGCGGGCGGGCGACACTCGCCGTTGCTGGCCGATGCGCTGCGCGCCGGCGGTATATTTCGCGCATCGGGCGGCGCTGACAAGCCCGCGGTGCTGCGCGCCATACTTGATACGCTGGCGCTGCCGCCGAATGTCGACCGCGAGGGTGTCGCGCAGCTTTTGCTGGCGCGTGAGGCGATGGGCTCGACCGCGATCGGCGAAGGGATCGCCATACCGCATGTACGCAGACCCATCCTCTTAAGCGGTTCAGGCGCCTCGATCTCGCTGTTTTTTCTCGCGCGCCCGGTCGATTTCGGCGCCTGCGATGGCCAGCCCGTATTCGCCATTTTCCTCCTGATCAGTCCCACCGCCCGCACGCATCTGCAGCTGCTGTCCCGCCTGTCGTTTGCGCTGCATGATTCGGAGCTGAAGGCGGCGTTGGCTCGCCGCGCGCCGGCCGCCGAGATTATCGCTGAATTTCAACGGCTGGAAGATGCGATCAAACAGCGAGAGCGGCTGGACGGGTCTGAATCATGACCGGGTTGCTGCTCTCACTTTTTTTCTTCCTCGCAGGGGCGGCAGCTTCGCTGATCTTCGCCCGGCGCGGGCGCTGGCCGAGCTATCTGGGTGCCGGCGGCGTCATTCTGGGATCCATATGCGGGAGCGTCCCTGCGCTGCTGGTCGCGCTGGGAGCGCCGCCGCAGTCATTCCGAATGGCGTGGGATGTACCGTATGGAAGTTTGTATTTCGGGCTCGATGCACTTTCGGCGTTCTTTCTTCTACCCATCTTTTTAATAACCGCGGTCTCCGCACTCTATGGCGTGGAGTACCTCGAAGCTTACCGGGGCGAAAAGGCGCTGGCGGCGCCGTGGTTCTTTCTGAATGTGCTTGCCGCCAGCATGGTAGTGGTCGTCCTGGCGCACAACGCGCTCCTGTTTATCATGGCTTGGGAGACAATGGCGCTGTCCTCGTTTTTTCTCGTCACCTTGGAAAACGAAAAGGAGTCCGTGCGCGAAGCCGGATGGACTTATCTGGTCGCCAGCCATATTGGCACCGCGTTCCTGCTGGTGCTCTTTGTGCTGCTCGGCAGGGCACAGGGGTCGCTCGATTTCGATCGCTTCAGCGCGCCCTCAGGCGCCGGAACGCTCTTCCTGCTGGCGCTGGCAGGTTTTGGCACCAAGGCGGGCTTTGTGCCGTTGCATGTGTGGCTGCCGGAGGCGCACCCCGCCGCGCCGAGTCATGTGTCGGCGGTTATGTCCGCGGTCATGATCAAAACCGGAATTTATGGTCTGCTTCGGATTCTGACTTTTCTTGGCCCAATGCAGGCGTGGTGGGGATGGACGCTGTGCATCGTCGGCCTGACTTCGGGCGTTTTGGGCGTATTGCTGGCGCTTGCGCAACACGACCTCAAGCGCCTTCTGGCCTATCACAGCGTCGAGAACATCGGCATCATCGCCCTCGGTCTGGGGGTCGGAATCGTCGGACTGAGCGTTGGCGAATCTTTCGTAGCCGTCGCGGCTTTTGCCGGCGCACTGCTTCATGTACTGAACCATGCCCTGTTCAAGGGCCTGCTTTTTCTCGACGCGGGCAACGTCGCTCACGCGACCCATACCAGGGAGATCGACCGCCTCGGGGGCCTTCTGCGCCGCATGCCCGGCACCGGCGCCACTTTCCTCATCGGAGCCGCGGCTATCTCGGGTCTGCCGCCGCTCAACGGGTTCGTCAGTGAGTTCCTGATTTACCTCGCCGGCTTCAAGGGAGCAGTCTCGCTGAATGCTTCCGGCAGCGTGCCTATGCTTGCGGCCATCTCGGGACTCGCCTTGATTGGCGGTCTGGCGGTGGCGTGCTTCACGAAGGCCTTTGGCATTGTCTTTCTGGGTCACCCGCGAAGCGAGCGGGCCGCGCTGGCAGATGAAGCGGCCATGGGAATGGTGGCGCCGGGATTTGTGTTGGCGGGGGGATGCGTATTGATTGGCCTGTTTGGTTCAGGCGTGGTGCGCTCCATGGGCCCATTGATATCCAGTGTAAGCGGACTCCCGTCGATCCAAGTCGGCCGCGCTCTCGCGGCGGCGGCCAATTCCGTGGCCCGTGTCGGGGAATTCGCTGCATTGCTGGTTGCAGCGGCCGCGTTGCTCTGTGTGGCGCGGATGAAGTTGCTTGCCCGGCGCCAGGTCGCGACCGCCCCGACCTGGGACTGCGGGTACGCCAGCCCCTCGCCGCGGATGCAGTACACGGCGTCGTCGTTTGCGCAGCCGCTTACGGAAACCTTCAGGATGCTCCTGCAAACCCGTTGCGTCTTCACGGGGCTGGAGGGATTCTTCCCGCGGCGGGCGGAGTTTCACTCGCACACCGACGATCCATACCGCAGCCGCATTTTCCAGCCCCTGTTCCACTCGATCAGCCGAGCGATGGCCTCCTTGCGGCCTTTGCAGCAAGGAAGGGTGCAGCTTTATGTCCTGTATATAGCCGTGACCCTGCTGGTACTGCTGCTCTGGCAGATCGCCTGAGTCATGGGTTCCCTGATTCCTCTGATTGTGGCGGCCGCGCTTGCTCCGCTGATGCAGGCGTTGATTATCCGCACCAAATCGGTGATGGCAGGGCGCATCGGTCCGCCGCTGATGCAGCCGTACCGGGATCTGCTTAAGCTCGCGCGCAAGGGCGCAGTTTACAGTCATACGACGTCGTGGATTTTTCAGCTGGGCCCGGCCATCGGACTGGCCTCCGTTCTCCTTGCGCTGACGCTGATCCCGTTTGGCGGGTTTGCGGCGCTGTCGGCCTTCCCAGGCGACTTTGTTCTGGTCGTGTACCTGATGGCGCTGGGCCGCTTCTTCACGGTTGCGGCCGCACTCGACACCGGCTCCAGCTTCGAGGGAATGGGAGCCAGCCGTGAGGTGACCTTCTCTGCGTTCGCAGAGCCCGCCCTTTTTCTGGCTTTTGCGGCGCTGGCGCGGCAAACGGGACAGCTGTCACTCAGCCCGCTGTTGGCGGCGATTTCCGCCCGCACCTGGGCGCACGCAGCGCCAATGCTCAGTCTGGCGCTCGGCGCACTGCTTATCGTGTTCATGGCGGAGAACGCCCGGATACCGGTGGATGATCCAACTACTCACCTGGAATTGACCATGATCCACGAAGTGATGGTGCTCGATCACAGCGGACCTGATTTGGCGATGATTGAGTACGGCGCCGCGCTCAAGCTGTGGCTCTTCGCAGCCATCATCATCGGCGTGGCGTTTCCATGGCATTGCGGCCATCGATGGATCGATGCGTCCGCAGGCTTGCTCGGGATGCTGATGCTCGCAATCGCCGCCGGTTTGGTTGAGTCCTCGATGGCTCGATTACGGCTGCTACGCGTTCCCCAGTTGCTGCTCGTCGCGATCGTGCTGTCCGCTTTGGCCCTGGCGTTTTAGCGGTGTTGAAAAATGAGCCAATTGATCAACTCGATTCTGGTTTTTCTGGTGCTCACCGGGTTCATGCTTCTGAGTTCCAGCCGGCTGGCAGCCTGTATCCGCGCCATCGCTATTCAGGGAGTGCTGCTCGGTGTCCTCGCCATTGCCATGCAGGATGGGCGGCTGTCCACGGTCGGTGTGCTTCTTCCCCTGATCACGGCGGCGGTCAAGGGATTGGTTCTGCCATGGTTGCTGTTTCGGGCGATGCGCGAAGCCGACGCGGTGCGCGAAGTTGAGCCGCTTATCAGCTACAACCTTTCGATCATGACAGGCGCGGCCGCTCTTGCTCTGTCCCTGTGGCTGGGGCAACGGCTGCAGCTTCCCAGTCATGCTTCGCCGCCGCTCCAGGTTCCCGCGGCGTTTTTTACCAGCCTGGTTGGCGTGATTGTGATAGTAAGCCGCCGAAAAGCCCTGACTCAGGTCCTCGGGTACCTCGCTCTGGAAAATGGCGTTTACGCATTTGGCGCCGCGGCCGCACTCCGACTACCTGTTCTCGTGGAACTGGGAATCCTGCTCGACGTCTTCGCGGGGGTCTTCGTGATGGGCATTGCCATATTTCATATCAGTCGGGAATTCGATCATATCGACACGGATAAGTTGGCTGCGCTGACCGATCGACTTCGATGATTAAGCTGCTTGTATTAATACCGGCTTGTACCGGCATCGCCGCCTTCTTCATCGCATCCGACCGGGTCCGCCGTGTTCTCCTGATATCCGCCGCCCTGGCGCAGACGGTGCTCAGTTTTGCGGCCTGGGTTGTTCAGCCCGCCCCCGCGTTGGGCGGCTGGCTCGCCGAAGACGCATTGGGGCGACTCATTGAGACTCTAACCAGCGTGCTGTTTCTGGCCGCGGCCGTTTATGCGGTGGCCTATCTGCGCGAAGAGCGCCATCAGGCACATAACGATTTTGAAGAAGGCTTCATCTTCTCGAACGCTCGCGAGGCAAACTTCACCGGCTGTCTTCTTCTGTTTCTGGCAGCGATGACGCTGGTGGCCGTCAGTCAACAGCTCGCATTGCTCTGGGTGGCGGTTGAGGCGACAACCCTGGCCAGCGCGCCACTGATCTACTTTCATCGGCATCACCGCTCACTGGAGGCGGCCTGGAAGTATCTGCTCATCTGTTCGGTGGGAATCGCGCTCGCCCTGCTGGGCATTTTCTTTTTGGCCATCGCCGCGACGAACGAGGATGGATCCACTATCTCGCTGATGGTGCAGGATCTCCGTTTGAATGCGCATCTTCTGAACGTGCCGTGGTTCAAAGCCGCTTTCGTGCTGCTGTTGGTCGGCTATGGAACGAAGATGGGACTGGCGCCATTTCACACGTGGCTGCCCGATGCCCACAGCGAAGCTCCCTCAGTAGCGTCGGCGCTGCTTTCCGGAGCGCTGCTCAACTGCGCGTTCCTGGGCATCCTCCGGGTCCAGGAGATCTGCGTGGCCGGCGGTCTTGCCCGCTTCAGCGACAGGCTGCTGCTAATCTTCGGCCTGCTCTCAATGGCGGTGGCGGCGGTCTTCATTTCCGGCCAGACCGACTACAAGCGCATGCTTGCATACTCCAGCGTCGAGCACATGGGGATCCTCGCCGTCGGCGTGAGCCTTGGAGGTGCGGCGGTGTTTGGCGCCGTGCTCCACATGATCAACCATTCCCTGACCAAGGCGATGCTTTTTCTGGTGGCCGGAAACCTCCTGGCCGTTTATCGCACCAAGAACCCTGGCGGCATCAGGGGAGCTTTGAGCGTGCTGCCAGCCTCCGGAGTGTTGTGGCTGCTGGGACTGTTCGCGATCACCGGTTCTCCGCCGTTTGGTCCGTTCCTGAGTGAATTTACGATTTTGAAAGGTGCGCTGGATCAGGGCAAAACTCTCGTCGCCATAGCCTACCTGGCTATCCTGGCCGTCATTCTGGCGGCGATGGCCGCGCCGGCGCTCGCCATGGCGCAGGGGAGACCCAGCGAAGACGTTACCGCCGCCCCATCCAGAAGCATCGCCCTGAGCGTAGTTCCCGCGATGCTCGGCGTTGGGGTTCTGGTGATGGGAATTTATCTGCCCCCGGTTTTGACGCGCGTGCTTCGGCAAGCCGCGCACCTCCTGGGCTGAGTGGATCCATGACCATTGCGCTGCCATCGTTCCATAACGGCGAACCGGTACCGCTCGCCAGCGTGCCATGCCTCGCGGTGGGCGAGTTCAGGGCCAACATCATCTCCGCGGTGCGCGCCGGGGCCGCGCTGACGGCGCTGTTCGGCACGCCAGCGGAAAACGGGCGCGTTCGATTGGTGGCCGTACTTGCCGACTCGATTGAGAGCAGCCTTTCGGCGCTTGGAGCCGAGGTGAAAAAGGCCTACCCGTGCCTGACCGTCGAGTGCCCACAAGCGCATTGGTTCGAGCGCGAAATTGCGGAACAGTGGAATATCGAACCGCAAGGGCATCCGTGGCTCAAGCCGATTCGGTTCCACCCGCCTTATCGATCGTCGGGAGCGGCTCAAACTCGGCTTGCTGGAGTAACGGAATTCTTCACAGTTGGCGGAGACGAAGTTCATGAGGTTGCGGTGGGTCCGGTACATGCGGGAATCATCGAGCCGGGCCATTTTCGCTTCCAATGTTACGGCGAGCGTGTTTTGCACCTGGAAATATCGCTCGGCTACCAGCACCGCGGGATCGAAGCCGCTCTGATCGGGGGACCAGAGCAGCGCACGATCCATTTGATTGAAACGCTGTCGGGGGACAGCTCGATTGGACACGCCACCGCCTGTTGTGAAGCGATTGAAGGACTGAGCGGTAGCGTGGTCCCGGCCCGCGGCCAGGTGCTGCGCGGTATAGCGCTCGAACTCGAGCGTATTGCCAACCATGTCGGCGACCTCGGAGCGCTGGCGGGTGACGTCGGCTATCTGCCAACGGCAGCGTATTGCGGCCGGATTCGCGGTGACTTCCTCAACTTGACTGCGGCGATCTGTGGGAGCCGGTTCGGGCGGGGTATGGTCAGGCCGGGCGGCGTCCTGTTTGACGCCGACACTAAACTCGCCCAGGAACTCGCGCGCCGCCTGGATAAGGCTTTGAAAGAGGTCGACAACGCGACCCGGCTCATGTGGGACGCGCCCTCCGTACAGGCGCGCTTTGAAGACACGGGCGCGATTTCTTCCAAAATCAGCGAGGCGCTTGGACTGGTTGGCCCCGCGGCCCGCGCCTGTGGTGTTGAGCGGGATGTTCGGCAGGACTTTCCCAGCGGGGTGTTCAGGTTTGCTCAGATTCCCATTTCAAAATGGGACACGGGCGACGTTTTCGCTCGCGCGTGGGTGCGATGGCTGGAAATCCAGCGCTCCGCTGTCTTCGTTCGAGAGCACCTCTCCTCCCTGCCGCAGGGGCGGATCGCTGCCGCGGTTGGGCCTCTGATGCCCGCGCACATGGTGGTTTCTCTCAGCGAGGGATGGCGCGGAGAGATCGCTCACGTGGTGATCACCGACAACGGCGGACGATTCGCCCGCTACAAGGTCATCGATCCGTCATTTCGCAATTGGATGGGTCTTGCCAGCGC
>JAJPJA010000011.1 GCA_021324455.1 Pseudomonadota bacterium
CAGCGTGGATTTGCCGCCGCCGCTCATCCCGACCAAAGCCACCACCTGGCCGGCGGGGATTTTCAGGTTGATGTTGCGCAGCGCCCATTGATCGCCGTAACGGAAACCAACCCCCTCAAACGCTATGCTATGGCGTCCGGACGGCAGCGGCCTGGGCTCGGCCGCGTCGGGCACGTCGGTGCGCAGGTCGAGCACTTCGAACACGCGCTCCGCGGCGGCCAGCCCCTGCTGTATCGAATTGTTGGTGCGGCTCAGGCGCTTGAAAGGCTCATATACCAGCAGCAACGCGGCGAAGAAGGCGGCGAATACTCCCGGCGTGCGCTGGCCCGACAGCACCGAGGACGCGCCGTACCATGCGGCGCCGACCACCGCCCACGCCGCCATCAGCTCGATCATGGGCGTGGTGAATGCCTTGATTGCGGCCACCTTCATGTACAGGCGAAACAGCCGGCGCAGTTCGGCGTTGAACCGATGCCGCTCGTAGTCTTCCATCCCGAACGCCTTCACCACGCGATTGCCCTGGATGGTTTCCTGCAAAAGGGTGGCGAGCCCGCCCAGCTGTTTCTGTGTCCGCCGGGTCATCCGCCGCATCCGCTTGGAGAACTGGATCAGGGGCAGCACGGCGGCGGGGAACACCACGGCGGCGATCAAAGTCAGTTTCCAATCGATGTAAAACGCCGCGCCCAGCACCGTGACCAGCGAGATGCTGTCGCCGATGAGCGAGAAAATACCGTCGGTGGTGGCCGACGCAATCAATGTAACGTCGACAATCACGCGCGAAGTCATCGCGCCGGTCGAAGTCTGGTTGAAAAACGACAGCGGGAGCATCTGCAGCCGTTCGTTGAGCTCCGAACGCAGATCGAGAACGACCTTCTGCCCCACGTAATCATTGAGATAATTGTTGCCGAAGCTGGCGATCGCGCGCACCGTGAACAGGGCCAGGATGGCCAGCAACAGATGATGCAGCCCCGTTGCGTTTCTGACCGTGGAAATCTGATTGACCAGATCCTTGGCCAGAAACGGTATCGCGCCCTGGGTCGCGCTCAACATCAGCATCGAAACCACCGCCAGCACCACGTATGGAAACAGGTAGCGGCGCAGATACTTCAACAGCCGGAGATAGGTGGGGCTTAGATAGCTGATCATTGGATCGTTGGATTGGAGATGGTTGGATTGGAGATCATTGGAGTCGGGATCATCGGAGCGATCATCCGGCGCGATGGTCGGGCGCTCCCATCATTTCCAGCGCCATCGCGGCGACCCGGGCGGCGGCTCCGGGCGCTCCAAGATGATTGCGGATTCGATTGAGCGCGTCGATGGTGCGGCTGCGCAAGGGCTCGCGCAACAAAGCCGCCGCGGCATGCGCCAGGCGCGGACCGGTGACCTGGCTCTGGATCAGTTCGGGCACGATTTCCGCTCCGGCCAGGATGTTGGGCATGCCGATGAAGCTGACGCCGGTGACCAGCAGCCTCGCCACAAAGTAGGTCGCAACCGACATTTTGTATGCGATCACCATCGGACATCCCAGCAGCGCGGTCTCCAGCGTCGCCGTCCCCGACGCCACCATCGCCACCTCGCTGGCGGCCACGATGCTGTAGGTGTCGTTCTGGATGACGCGGATGCCGTCGAGGTTCACACCGGCCAGGCGCACCAGTTCGCCCGGCTCCAGCGTATGCGCGAGCGCCAGGCAGGGTATCAGCCGATGATCGCGGCTTAGAATGCGCGCGGCGTCGATCATCGGCGGCAGCAGGTAACGGATCTCGCGCCGCCGGCTGCCGGGCAGCAGCGCCAGCAGCCGCGCGTCGGGGGGCAGATGATGACGCTGCAGGGTTTGGGCGCGGCCTTGCGCGACCTGGACCTTATCAAGCAGCGGATGCCCGACAAAAGCGGCGCGCTCGCCGGCTTTGGCGTAAAGCTGCGCTTCGAACGGCAGCACGACGGCAAGGCGGTCCGCGCGTTCCATCAGCTTGCGCACGCGTCCGCGCCGCCACGCCCATACCTGCGGGGTGATGTAATAGAGCACCGGGACGCCGGCGCTTTTGCCCGCCGCCGCCAGCATCATGTTAAATTCGGCGAAATCGATCAGGATCAGCAGGTCGGGATGATCGCGGCGCAGCACCGAGCGCAGCCGGAGCATCGCGCCCGCGGTGCGCTGAATGGTCGAAGCCAGCTCCGTCAGGCCCAATCCGGCGACGTCCTCGGCGCGGATCAAGGCGCGCACGCCGGCGTTGCGCATGTAACGCCCGGCGATACCGAAGAATTCGCAATCGGGGTCGCGCGCCGCAATTTCCCGCACCAGGTCGGCGCCATGCATGTCGCCCGAAGCTTCGCCGGCGACAATCATGATCCGGCGCCGCCGCGGTCGCGGCCGCTCATCGCCATGCAGCGCGCCCATCTCCGAGGCTAACGCCATGGTCTAAAGCCGCTCCGGGACAATGCCGCAGCGCGCACCGGCGCGGGATTTACGCCGCATTGGCCTTTACCGCCGAGGTGATTTGCTCGCACAATTCGATTACGCGCAGCCCGTCCATCACGCCGACCTGAGGCGCTGAACGGGTGCGGACGCAGTTGACGAAATCTCCGATTTCGTCGGCCAGCGGATCGCCGTCGCGCAGGTCGATGCGCTCGGCCGAAATAGTCGGATAAAGCTGGCCGGGCAGGGGCGGCGTCCGGCGGTAGATCTGTACCGTGCGGGCCTCATAGTCCAGCGAGATGTAGGCGTCGGGTTGAAAAAAGCGGATCTTGCGCTCGCGCCGCTGCGAGACCCGGCTCGTCACCAGGTTGGCAATCATCCCGTCGCTGAATTTAAGCCGCGCATTGGCGATGTCGATCCGTTCGGTCAGCACCGCCACACCAACCGCTTCCATCGAAGCCAGTTCGGCGCTGGCGATGCTCAGGATCACGTCCAAATCGTGGACCATCAGATCGAAGATTACATCGACGTCGGTGCCGCGCTCGGTGAACGGGGCCAGCCGATGGCATTCGATGAACCTGGGCCCCTTGATGAACGGACGCGAACGCACCACCGCGGGGTTGAAACGTTCCAGGTGGCCTACCGCCAGAATCCGCTGCGCCTCACCGGCCAGCGCCGACAGCTCGCGCGCTTCCTCCAGGGTCGCGGTCATGGGTTTTTCCACCAGCACGTCGATCCCGCGAGCCAGCATCCAGGCCGCAATCTCCAGATGCGTGAGGGTGGGCGTGGCGACGCTGACCAAATCCACCTGCCCGGCCAGATCGCGGTAGTCGGCGAGCGCGGCGGCGCCGCTGACGCCGGCCACCTCCGCGGCCCGCGCGGGGTCGATATCCACGACATGAGTCAGGCGCACGGCGGGCAGCGCCGCGTATTTGGCGGCGTGCAGCGCGCCCAGACGGCCTGCGCCGACGACGGCGGCTCTAAGCTCCCGCATAGCCGTAAACCGTAATCGATTTGATCCGCGCCAACTCCAGCGTGCGCTCGCGCTGCAGGATCATCGTGCGCCCGGCCTCAATACCAACCACGGCGGCGTTTACCTCCGTGAGCAAATCGATCGTGCGGGGGCCGATCGCGGGACGATCGAAGCGCAGGTCCTGGGCCGGTTTGGCGGCCTTGACCACGACCAGGCCGCGCCCGCACAAGGCGGCCGCGCGCCGGATTGCGGCGTCGGTCCCTTCCACCGCCTCAACCGCCGCCACCACGCCGTCGCGCACCGCAACCGCCTGTCCGACGTCGTAGGGTCCAAGCGATCGCGTTACCGAGAAGGCGATCTCCAAATCCCTCAGTTGAGCGGCGGAAGGCTCCGGACCGGCCATCGTGCCCTGGTCGGCCAAGGCGCGGTCGAGCAAATAGATCGGATCGATCACCTCGATGCCATCGGCTTCCAGTTCGGCCGCCACGCCGCGCAGGACAGCGTCGTCGCTGAAGCGGCCGATTCGCGCCAGCATCGCCAGCGCGCGGGCGTCGGGGGCGAAGGAATCCTGCAGGCGCGCGCGCGAAATACCACCCGCCATCGCGGCCCGCAGCACCCCGGCTTGTTTGAAGGACCGGATCATCCGTTCCAGCTCGCCGACCTTGATCCAGGTGATGCCTTGGCACAACGGCTCCAGCGCGCGGTCGGTCTCATTGAGGTGCGCCACCGCGATCACTTCGATATCGCGCCGGCGCGCCGCCGCGGCCACCAGCAGCGGAAAATCGCCGTTGCCGGCGATGAGGCCGAGCTTATTCACGGCTGCGGCCAACCACGCCGCGTGCGGATTGCTGGACGAATTCGACGATACGGCGTACCTCGGCCACTTCGCCGTCCTGTTCCAGAACCTTCGCGATCGCCTGATCGCGCAGCAGCTTGGAGTAGAACAGCGTACGGAAGGCGCGCTTGATGGCGGCGACGGTGGGGGCGGCGAAATTGCGCCGCTCCAGCCCCACGGTGTTCACCCCCACCAGCCGCGCGCGGTCTCCGCCGTGCACCATCGCAAAAGGCGGAACGTCCTGCGCGACTTTGCATCCCGCCGCCAGCATCGCATGCTGCCCCACGCGGGTGAACTGATGCACCCCGCACAGCCCCGCCGCCACCACCCAGTCCTCGAGCACGCAATGGCCGGCCAGTTCGGTCGAATTGGCCAGGATGCAATGATCGCCGATGATGCAGTCGTGGGCGATGTGCACGTAGTTCATCACCAGCACGCCGTTGCCGATACGCGTGACCATGCCGCCGCCTTGGGTGCCGCGATGAATGGTGGCGAACTCGCGGATCTTGTTATCGTCGCCGATCTCAAGGCGCGACGGCTCGCCGCGGTATTTGAGATCCTGCGGCGCGGCGCCCAGGGAGGCATACTGAAAGATCTGGTTGCGCGCCCCGATGGTGGTGTTGCCCTCGATTACGGTATAGGGACCGACCACGGTCTCGGGACCGATACGGACCCCAGGGCCGACCACCACGCCCGGGCCGATCTGCACCCGCGAATCCAGCTCGGCGCGCGGATCGATAATGGCAGTTGGATGAATGCGCCCGCCTATCGGACTTTCTCCTCCACTTCCATCGCCGAGACTTCGGCTTCCGCCGCCAATTCGCCCTCCACCATTGCCTGTGCGTGCATCTTCCACAAGGGGCGGTGCTGTCGCACCAATCGCACCTCCATCCGGAGTTGATCGCCGGGGACCACCCGGCGGCGAAAACGGACCTTGTCCAGGCCGGTCAGCATGAAGAAGGGAATGTCAGTGATGCCCAAAATGTGAATGGCCAGCAGGGCCGACGATTGCGCCAGCGCTTCAAGAATCAGCACTCCGGGCATCACCGGCATCCCGGGGAAATGCCCGTTGAAAAACGGTTCGTTGTGGGTGACGTTTTTGAGCGTAAGCGCGCGGCTGTCCGAAATCTCCAGCACCCGATCCACCATCAGAAAGGGATAGCGATGGGGCAGCAGCTTGAGCAGACTCACGCCGCGCTCGCCCGAACGTTCGGTTGCAGACGGACCCGCCATCGATTACCTGGAGATGGTCGACCGCTTGGAGCTCGAGCGCAGCGGCGCCTGTTCGCCGCCCATCGGCGCGCCGCGCATGGCGCTGGCGGTGCCGGCGTCGAGTTTCTCGCCCAGCGATCCGATTCTGCCGCCGCTGGCGTTGTATTCGCGAATCACCTCGTCGGTGATATCAATCGAGGGCGCGGCCCACAGCAGGCTGCCCTTCTCCAAAATCACGGTGTAGCCGTCGCGCTCGCCCAGATTGCGCACCACGTAGGCGAGGTCGCGGATGATCGCGCCGGTGACTTCGTTGTCTTTCTGCTGCAGTTCGTCCTTGGAGTCTTTATAGCTGCGTTCGAAGTCGCGCAGCTTGCGGGTGTAATCGTCCTGCAGATTGCGCCGTTCATCGTCGCGCATCAGCGGTCCCTTGCGGTCGAGTTCATCTTTGAGCGACTGCACTTCCTGCTGCTGGCGCTGGAGTCGGCTCTGCAGCCGGCTGATCTCCGAGCGGAAATCGTTCTTGGCTTTTTTTCCGGCGTTGGAATCGTTCAGCGCACGCTGCATATCGACAAAGGCCACCTTCAACTCCGCCGACGCCGCGGCGTTCGCTATGGAGCCGAACAGCACAATCAGCGCCACAACAAACCTCAAGCGGTGTATTTTCTCGCTCATAGTCCTCTCGGAGCGCGCCTCAACCAACCGTTGGCGCAGCGCTCATTAATGCTAGATTTTATAGCTGAAACCTCGTGCTTCAAGCCAGTTGGTCTGTTGATTCGCCGCCGCCCTTGAGGCCCGAACAGCCGACCGCGCGGGCTCCATCTGTGGAATAGTCGACGCCACAGTGATTAAAGGTTGGCGCCCGTACCGAAGATGAAATCCAAACTCCCATCCTGCGGGCGCGGGTTGATCGGCACCCCAAGCGCCAATCGCAGCGGTCCGAAGGGCGATTTCCAGAAAATACCCGGACCCACCGCGCCCTGCAGCTGGTAGAGTTGATCGATCTGATTGAGGCGGAAGGCGTTGCCGGCGTCCATGAAGAAGAATCCGCGCAGTCCCAGTGAATCGAGAATCGGAAACTCCAGTTGATGATACAGAATCAGCTCCTGACTGCCGCCCACCGCTTCAAAACCCTGCGATTGCCCGAACTGGTTGAACACCTGCACCTCCGGTCCGAGGCTGTAAAATGGATATCCGGGCACCGCGTCGGGCCCATAGGGGCCGCCGGGAAAATAGCGCTCGACCAAAGGCAGTTCGCCGCCGGTGCCGCCGGCCAGATTGGTGCCGACGCCGTAGTCGCTGCCGATCTCATAAACAAAATCGCCCAGCAGCGGGCTCTTGTAAACCGGGAAGAAGAACCGCGTATGCAGCGAACCCTTGAGGAATTTGTTGGTTCCACCCAGCCCCGCGATTTGCAGCGACAGCGTCTGCACCGATCCGCTGTGCGGGTCGATATTGTTATCCACCGTGAAGCGGCGGATAACCGGCGCGATCTCGGAGGTCTGCGAATAGCCCTTGAACTGCAGGATCTGCTCGGTGGTGAACGGCGACAGCCCGACGATGCCGACGCTTTCAAAGCGGTAATCCAGCCCCGCCGCCACGTCGAGCAGCGAAAAGGGCCCGATCTTCTTCAGCCCCAATTCCGCCAGCGGATAACTGGTCCGTATCGCAAACCCGATCGATTTGCGGGTGAAACTGGGCAGGAATTGCTCCCAGTCATACAAATCCACCCCCGCCGACAGCGGCATGTCCAGAAACCACGGCTCGGTGTAGCTGATGCTGTAATTGCGGAACAGGAACCCGACCATCGCGTCGAACGAAATGCGCTGGCCGCCGCCGAACAGATTGTTCTCGCCCACATGGAAGTTGCCGAACAGCGACGACGCACTGTCAAATCCTCCCGCCAGCGAAAACGAGCCGGTCTGCCCTTCGCGTACGCCCACGTCCAGGTTGATGCGATCGGGCGCGCGCCCCGGAGACGTGCCGATATTGGTGCTCTGGAATATGCCCAGCGAGTCCAGCCGTGCCTTCGAACTGCGAATCGCCGTAGCTGAATACGGCTCCTGCTCCTGGATCTGCAGCTCGCGCCGAATCACCTTGTCCGAGGTCTTGGTGTTGCCCGTAATCTTGATCCGGTCCACCAGCACCTGCTGGCCCGGGCTGATGTCGAAGGTGACGTTGACCAGATGCTTGTCCGGATCGACCTGGGTGCGCGGTTCCACGTTGACGAAAGCGTAGCCGCGGTCGGAGTAGAAATCCGACAGCGTCAGCACGTCATGCTGCATGGTGGAGGGCTTGAACACTTCACCGGTCTTCAAGGTCAGCTTGCTGGTCAAATCCTTTTCCGGGACCTTCAGGTCGCCCTGCAGCGCCACCTCGCCGGTCTTGAACTGGTCGCCCTCATCGACGTCCATGCTGATTATCAGCTTGCCGTTCCTGCGCGTGATCACCGGCTCGGAAACGTGCGCATTCAGATAGCCATGCTGATAGTAGAGGGCGGTGATGCGCTCGCGGTCGTCCTGCAGTTTCTTCGGATCCAGCACGCCGGTGTCGAACACGTAACTCAAAAGATTGAACGGCTGGGTCTCCATCACCGACCGCAGCTGGCGCGAGGACAGGACCTTGTTGCCGTGGAACTCGATCTTGCCGATCCGCACCAGCGGCCCCTCGTTCACCACGAACACCCCGACCGCGCTGTTGTTGGGTCCGGGGAGGGTGTGAAAGGTGACGGCCGCGTCCAGATAGCCCTTGTCCTGGTAAGCTTTTTCGATGCCCTTTTCGGTTGCCGTCACCAACTGCGGGTCTTCGATCGACCCCGGATGCAATTTCAGCGATTCCTGGATCTTTTCGTCGGTTTGCTTGAATTTCTTCAGCCCCTGCACTTTGACGTCGGTGATGTAAGGGCGCTCCTTGACCTGGAAGATCAGCACCAGCTTGCCGCCCCGATGGGTTACGTTGGCATTGACCCCGTCGAAGAAACCCATCCCGTAAATCGATTTGAGGTCCTGATCGACCAGCGCTTCATTGAGCGGCTCGCCCGCGCGCGAGGAGATGTGGGCTCGAATCACCTGGGTTTCGACCCGCAGATTGCCTTCGATATCGATCGCGCCGATCGGCCCCGCGGGCGCTTGCGCGAAAGTCAGTGACGCGGCGGCCAGCAGGCCGCCCACAAGCAAGCAAAAAGCGCTGACCGTGAGCGCATGTAATTCAGCTCGGGTGCTCCTTGCCACAGCCACTCCATGACCACCAAGGCGGCCAAGCTAACCAATCGTTGCGCTCAAGTAAAGCCACGATGGGCGGGCCGGCCTATGGACGCAAAGCTGCATCCGACTCGATTGCCGTACTATACCGGTTCCTGGGCGGATTGCTGATGGAGCTGTCCGTCGCGCAGAACCATCGTCCGATGCATCCGCCGCGCCAGCTTTTCGTTGTGCGTCGCGACCACGAACGTTATACCAAGCTCACTGAGCCGTTCGAACAGGCTGTGAATTTCCTCGGCGGTTTTCGGATCGAGATTGCCGGTCGGTTCGTCAGCCAGCACCAGACGCGGACGCAGCGCCACCGCGCGGGCCACCGCGACCCGCTGCTGCTCGCCGCCGGAAAGTTCCGCCGGCCGCCGATACAGCTTATCTCCCAATCCCACCAATTTCAGCATCTCCTCGGCCTTGCCCCTGGCCTCGGACTCGGGCAGCCGCGCAATCAGTCCGGGCATCATAACATTCTCCAAGGCGGTGAAATCGGCCAGCAGGTAATGGAACTGAAAGACAAAACCGAGTTTGAGATTGCGGAATTCGGCCAGTTGACGCGCCGCCAGCGCGAACAGGTCCTGGCCGTCGAACAGCACGCGGCCCGCGGTGGGCCGCTCAAGGCTCCCCAAAACGTGCAACAGGGTGGACTTTCCCACCCCCGACTGCCCTACGATCGCGATCCGCTCGGCTTGATAAGCGCTGAAGTTGAGCCCGCGAAGCACCTGGATCTCGCGTCCCGCATCATAGAAATTCTTGCTCAGTCCCTGCGCCTGGATCAGCAGCCGGTCAGCCGCGGGAGTGGGGCTTTTGGCCCGGGAGGCGGACTTACTCATAGCGCAGAACCTCCACCGGCGAGAGCGAACGGGCCTGCCACGCCGGGTAAAGCGCGGCGCCGATACATAAGAGGATGGCCGCAACCGCCACCAGCAGGAAATTGGCGGGGTAAAGCCGCGCCGGAACCGCGCTCACCATGAACACATCGGGCGGCAGGTGAATCAGATGGTACTTGCCGATCAGATACGACGCGACGAAGCCGGCGCCGACCCCGGCCACCGTACCGGCCACGCCCAGCAACGCGCCTTCGAACAGGAAAATCGCCGCCACCGAATTAGCCGGCGCACCCATCGCCTGCAAAATCGCCACTTCCTTGCGCCGCTCCATCACCACCATCACCAGCGTCGCCACGATGTTAAACGCGGCCACCAGCACGATCAGCAGCAGCACCAAAAAATGCGTAAACGTCTCCAGCTTCAACCCCGAAAACAGGCCCACGTTGGTCTGGGTCCAGTCGCTGACGGTGTAATCCTTGCCCAGCATGCCCGCGATGCGCCGGCGCATCGCGGGCGCGTCCAGAATGTTCGACAGCCGCACTTCCAGCCCGTGCTCGAATTGCGGGCTGTCGCCGGCCAGCGCGCGCGCCTGATCGATGTTGACGAACAGCAGACTGGCATCGTACTCCGCCATCCCCGAATGCAGCATTCCGCCGACCACGAATCGCTTGAGCCGCGGCACGTCGGCAATCGCGCCGAAACTGGTCGGCGAGATGATCGTCACGGTGCCGCCCATCGACGTATCGAGGTCCGCCGCCAGGCTCTTGCCCAGGATGACGGCGGGCAAATCCACCGCGCGGCCCTGCATTTGCACCGGATGCAAGCGGGCCAGGGCCTGCAGCGCGCCGGCCGTCAACGCCTCGGACAGATGCGCCAGTACGGAATTGTTCGGCGCCACAACGCCGCGCATAATCGCACCCGATTTCACATAGCCGGCCGAGGTCGCCGTCTCGGCCGAAGCCAGCAGCACCTGGCCCGATATATACGGCGCCACGCCAACTACCCCGGGAAGCGCCCGGATGCGCGCCATCAGCCCGGCCGAATCGGCCGGCTGGTCAGCCGGGGTGCGGATCGTGAGATGGGGCGTAAAGGCAAGCAGCCGCTGATGCAGGTCTTCCTCGAAGCCGCTCATCACCGCGAGGTCGACGCTCAAGGCAAACGTCCCCAGCATCACGCCGGCCAGCGAAATGACCGCAATCAGGGAGACGAAGCGCTCCTTGCGGCGCGCCCGCAGATATCGCATCCCGATTAGGAACTCAAAACGCACGGCGCCGGTTTCACCCGATATGCAACGGGCGGGAGGCCGCCGTGGGCTTGGGATTGACCGTGGGAAATGACATCGCCGATGATAACCGGGAATCGCAGCGCTAAACCATCATCCTGAAGCCTTTCGCCTTGCGCAACACCGGCGCCCTGGGTGGCGGCAGGTGGGTTGCGAGTCTGTGCTCGTTTTGTATATGTAGATTGGTCTACGCAGGCGGCTTGGAGCTTTTTATGAGGCATTTGTTCCGCGCGGTGTTGATTGCGGCCTTGGTGGTATCTGTGGGCTTGCCGGCGGCGGCGGAGCCGGTGCCTGGCGGCACCGATCAGAATCTGATCACGATGAATTTTCAGGACGTGGATATTTCCGTCCTGGCCAAGTTTATCAGTCAGATCACGGGCAAGAATTTCGTGCTCGACGAGAGCGTGCGCGGCAAAGTCAGTATCGTATCGCCAACCAAAGTAACCCCCGAGCAAGCCTATTCGATCTTCAAATCGGTCCTGCAACTGAAAGGTTTCACCACCGTTGCCGCCGGACCGGTGATCAAAATCGTTCCCTCGCGCGATTCGCGCGGTTCCGCCGCCCTGACCACCTCGCAGCAACCCGCCATCACCGCCACCGACGCCTACGTAACCCGCATGGTCAAGCTGCGCAACGTCGATTCATCTTCGCTGGTCAACGTGATCCAGCCGATGATCTCGCGCGACGGCCTGGTCGCCGCATTCCCCGAAACCAACACCCTGATCATCACCGACGACGCCTGGAACGTGCAGCGCCTGCTGGGCATCATCGGCAGTCTCGACGCGCAGGGAATCCAGCAGTCGGTGGCGGTAATCCCGCTGAAGCTGGCCTATGCCGACGATCTGGCGCCCAAGATTGAGCAGATCATGAGCGAGCGCGCCAGCGGTGCGAGTTCCGGCGGTGGTTTCGGGCGTCCGGGAATCGGAGTGGTGGCGCCCTCGGCGCAGGCTCCCTCGCGCGCGTTCAAAATAGTCCCCGACGAGCGCACCAACTCGCTGGTCGTGCTGGCCGGTCCGCTCCAGATGAAACAGATCAAAGACCTGGTGGACAAGCTGGATATCCACAGCCCCGCCGCCACCTCGCGCGTCCACGTTTACTATCTGAAATACGCGCAGGCGCTGGAGATGGTCTCAGTGCTCAATGCGCTGTTGGGCGGCGGGGGCGGCGGTCCAGGCATGCTCTCACCGCAGACTGGCAAGGGATCGCTGGGACGCAGCAGCGGACTTGGTTTCGGCGGAATGGGGACCGGAGGCTTGGGCGGCTTCGGCGGCATGGGCATGGGCGGGATGGGCGGCTTTGGCGGTGGTTTCGGCGGCATGGGCGGTTTCGGCGGTATGGGCGGCATGGGCATGAGCGGCATGGGCATGGGGATGGGCGGCATGGGCATGGGCGGCATGGGCATGGGCGGCATGGGCATGGGCGGCATGGGCATGGGACGCAACCGGGCCAGCGGCAGCCTCGGCACTGACGGCGGTGTCGCCTCCGCGACCGCTACCGGCGGCCCCGGCACCGAATTCGAGCAGCCGGTGCGGGTCACTGCCGACCCCGCGACCAATTCGCTCGTGGTCAGCGCTTCACCCCAGGATTACAGCACGCTTCAAACCATCATCTCGCAACTGGATATCCCGCGGCGCCAGGTTTACGTCCAGGCGGTGATCGTTGAAGTCAGCACCAACCGAATGCGCGAGCTCGGCATCAGTTTCCAGGGCAGCGCCAACCTGGGTGGGAATACCTTGGGGGTGGGCCATTTCGATTATGGCAATCTGGCCAATGCGCTGACCAATCCGCTGGGCGCCACCGGCCTTACCTTCGGGCTGGCCTCCGGCAGCATGTGCACCGTCAACAGCGCCCTCAACGCGATCGCCGGCGCGACCACGGGCACCGGCACCACGCAGACCTCGGTGACGGTTCCCTGCGACATCGCGTTGATTACCGCGATCGAAACCGATACGCATTCCAACGTCCTGTCGGCTCCGACTCTGCTGACCACCGACAATGAAGAGGCGACGATTGTGGTCGGTCAGAACGTACCGTTCATCTCCTCCGCCACCGCGACCGCGGCCCTGACCGGACAGATCTTCCAATCGGTCGACCGGCAGAACGTCGGTATCACGCTGGATATCGTGCCGCAGATCACCGAGGGCGGTTACATCAAGATGGACGTTTACGAAGAGGTCTCCGCGGTCATCCTGTCCACGGTTAATAATCCGCTCGGTCCCACGACCACGATCCGATCGGCGTCCACCACGGTGCTGGTCCAGAACCATCGCACAACCGTGATCGGCGGCCTGTTGGCGGACCAGGTCGACATCACCAACAATGGCGTGCCCTACTTGTCCAATATCCCGGTGTTGGGCAATTTCTTCAGCGACCGCCAGCGCAGCGGCCAGAAGACCGACCTGCTGGTGTTCCTGACGCCGCACGTAATCCTCAACCGGCAGGATTTGCGCGAACTGTCGCTCGATGAGCGTCAGCGATTCCTGCAGACGCTGGGGCGCAAGGAAATCCATGACATGCCGCTGGCGCAGGTGCGCGAAATTTTCAAACCCAGCTTCAGCACCTCGGTACCCCCGGGTGCCGAGTTCGGACCGCCCAATCCGCTGCCCGATGGCGGCGCCGCACCCGCGCCGGCTTACGATAACAGCCCCACGCCGATGAATACCTACGAAATCGGCCCCAGCGCCAGACGAGCGGCGCCGGCGGGTCCGAGTGCGGTGGCACCGCCGAGCATGGCCGTCGCGCCGGCCGGCCCGCTGGCGGGATCGCCCTCCAGGCCCGCCGCTGCCGCAATGACCGGGAGCACCCCCGCATCGGCCGGGGGAACGGCCCAAGCCGCCGCGCATCGAGCGGGCGGCACTCTCGATTCGGTGAAGGGACTGTTTGATCTGCGCTAACCTCAATCCGTCCTGAGCCCGGATGGCGCGACAGTCGTCCGGCATCTCCGCGCGGGTCGAATATGAGCTATTCGGCGCCGCCCGCTCCGCTTTGCGGTCGCTGCCCCTGCGCCGCGCGATGAGTCTGGGGGTATGTCTGGGCGCGATTACCGCCGCGCTGGACCGTTTCAACCGGCCGGTGGCGATGCGCAACCTGGAGATTGCGTTTCCGCATTGGAGCGTGGAACAGCGGCTGGCGACGCTCAAGTCGATGTATCGCCAGTGGGGCCGGATGGCGGCCGAATGGTGCCACTTCGACGAGTTGACGCCCGCCAACATCGCGCAGTTCGCCCATTACGAGGGCGTGGAGAATTGGCAGCGGGCACTTGAGCTGGCTCGCGGAGGCGGCGGCTTTATCTTCACCGGTCATTTCGGCAACTTCGAATTGCTGATGCTCGCTCACGCCCTGTTCGGGCATCCGGTCGCAATCGTGCATCGGCCGTTGCGCAATCCGCTGATCGATGCGACGGTTTACCGGACGCGGACCCGGGCCGGCAATCGCATGATTGCGCGCAAAGGCGCCGCGCAGGAGATTGCTTCGATCGTGCGCCGCGGCGGCGTTGCGGCAATTCCGATCGATCTTGACGTACGCAGAGGTGTCTTCGTCGATTTCTTCGCGCTTAAAGCCTGCACCACACCCAGTCTTGCCCGCCTCGCCATCGCCACCGGCACGCCCGCAGTGCCCGGCTTCATCGTGCGCGAGGGCGACAGCCCGCATCACAAAATGGTCATCCTGCCGCCGCTCGACATCGTGCGCGAGGGCAATCGCGAAGAGGCGATTCGCGAAACTACCCAGCGCGCCACCCGCGTGGTGGAGAACATCATCCGCCAGTATCCGGACCACTGGAACTGGATCCATCGGCGCTGGAAGACCCGTCCCCCGGGCGAAAAACGCTTCTATTGAACAGCACCACCGGCACTGACGCTTGCCACCCCGGTTGAGGCGGACTGCACGATGGCTTACCCTTAGGGTTCAGGAACCGCGATGCCGCAACAACTCAAAGCCCTGTCGATTAGCGACCTCAACGAGGTCGGCCGCTACGCCGTCGGGATGCATTGGAGCGACGGTCATGAGAGTATTTTTCCGCTCGATAACCTGCGCCGCCATTGTCCCTGCCTGAAATGCCGCGGCGAGGTAAAAGGCGAATTACCCCAGGACGCCCGCCGGCTCCATCAACTAATCAGGCTGGGCGAGGCCGCGGTGTTTTTGAACTGGCGCGACGGCCACGAAACCATCTACACGCTGCCCCAACTGCGGGCATTGTGCCGCTGCGCCTATTGCGCGGGCGAGCCCGAGAAACCGATCACGGGCGGCTGAGGCCGGATGCTCCGCGCCGGACACGTTCCATCTCGTTGCCGACGTAAGCCAGCAAATCGCGCGCGAACTCGCCCGCGATCTGCAAAAGACCGAGATCGATCGGATTTCTCAGATACTGCAGCCGCATCCAGTCCCCGGCCCCGGGCGGCTGCGGCGCTACGCCGCTGAAGAAGAAACCCAGCTGCTCGGCCTCTTCGCACACCCGGGCGGTCGCCGGATGGTTCAGCGGCAGCTCCAAATAGATCACCTCGGCGCTGAAATCCTGCACCAACCCGCGGCGCGCCGCTTCGATCTGCGCCCCGCTCTCAACCCCGGGCTCCTCCACCCGGATGGTTCCCCGCTGAGTCGCCGGCTCGTAGCTGCTCGCCAGCTTGCCCCGCCCCGCCATCGGTCCGGGACTGCGAAATTCAATCCGGCGCCCGAGCAATTCATAGATGCGGCCGACCATCGCATGATGCCGCTCCGGCAGATGCCCTGTGGTCTCGCCCGGGTCCGTCAGGTAGGTGAAATAGCTGAGCAGACTGACGCGCTGGGGATAAGTGCCTTCAATCCGATGCGCCGCGGCGGGCGAGGCCGCCAGCAGAAAACAGGTCGGACGTCCCTTGTAGCGCTCCTCGGTCAGTTGACTGAACACATGATGGGTAACGGCGTTGCCGAAAATCCCCGCCAGCCCGATCTTGCGCGCTTCCTCTTCCAGTTCCAGCTTCATCCGATCGAGCAGATGATGGTGCCGATGCTCCGGCAGCACCATCGCCTCGCCCGCTTCCGCAATCGGCCCCAGGTCGGGACGCTCCAACGCGCTATGCCCCACCACTCCGCTTTGCGTATGCACCGCGACCACGGAAATCAGCCGCCCGTCGCGGTTCAGTTCGAGCATTTTATCCGGATGGTACACTTCGGCGTGGATATAGCCGGGACCGTTGACCTTGACCGCGAGGTCGGGAATCGACGCCGCGTCAGCCGGAGTCAGCCGGCGTGTCAGATATTGAACGGCGGAAATCTCATCCATTAAGAAGCCCTACCGCTTTTGTAAAGTCTCCCACCGTTTTGCCTCCAAAACGGTGCGGTGTTCGCAAAATTTCCAAGCAGCCAGTCCATTTCAACCTAAACCCGCATATTATCGCATCGCCGCTCATGCTAATCCACCGTGATGACTGGCCGCGATTGCGGGGAAACGCCCCCCAATCGTTTCACGCTCAGGACGGGGTTGACCTGACACACTTCAAGTAAAATCCCGGCCGCGCATCGATGCGACATACTGATTTGGCCCAATACAGGAATGAAAGAGCACAGCATCTACGATTTCCCTGAACTGCTGCATGCAATCCAGATTGAAGAGCCGGGCGAGATCGAGCAGGAAACGGAATTTCTACGCCGCGTCTGGCGGCGCCACTCCATGCGCCCCGTGCGCCGCGCGCTGGAAATCGCATGCGGCAGCTCGCCGCACGGACAAATCCTCGCCGCGCAGGGTATCGAGGTGGTTGGAATCGACCGCTCGGCCGCGATGATGCGGCAGGCGCGCCGGGAGTCTCCCGGACTGGATAATCTGACTTTCTACCGCCGCCGGATCGAGCAATTCACACTCCCGCGCGGCGGTTTCGACGCCGCCTTCTTCATGTCGGAGACCCTGCCCGTTCTGGTCGCCAATGCCGACCTGATAAGCCATCTCCGATGCGTTGCAGAGGCGCTGCGCCCGGGCGGATTGTACTGCGTCGACATCGATCGCCATGACCGTATCGAAGCCGACCGCAAGCGCCGGCTGTGGCGCCGGCGCAAAGTGCGGCAGGGCCCGGTGTCAGTGTCGATACGGGAGTTCATGCGTCCGATGGCGTGGCATGAAGGCGCGTGGATTTACGAGCTGGAATGCTCGATCCGCCTGGCCGGCCGCACGGTCAGAACCCGCGACCTGATTCCGGTGCGCTACACCCTGCCCAAACTGCTCGATCTCGCCGCCGCCGCTTCGGGCGTTTTCGAGCTGATCGCGGTGTACAGCGACCTGTCGTTCGATACCCCGCTGGAGCAATGCGACCGCCGATGGTGGGGCGTGCTGCGCCGCACATAGCTCTCTCCCCCATATGACTGCGCATGCGCAGCGAACAGCGAATCGAATACTTCGAGTCGAGGCTCTTCCCAAAAGCATCGGCACAAAGGCGGCGGCAAAGCGAGTTCAGCGGTTGCTGAAGACTTCCATCAATTGGATAACCGCGGGTCCCAGAATCACCAGCAGCATCGCGGGCAGGATAAAGAACACCAGCGGAAAGAGCATCTTGATTGCGCTCTTGCGCGCGGCTTCTTCGGCCGCCAGCCGCCGGCGCGAATTGAGCAGGTCGGCGGCCGCGCGCAGCGCGGGAGCCAGCCGCGCACCGATTTTCTCACTCTGGATCAGCAAGGCCGCCAACGATCGGATTTCATCCACGCCGGTGCGCGCGCCGAAATCCTTCAACGTATCCTCGAAACTCATCCCGGCCGCCATCTGCGCGGAGGTAATGGTCAGTTCCCGCCCCAGCACCTGACCCTGCCGCAGGGTTTCCCGGCCAACCAGCTTCAGCACCTCGGCGACTCCGATTCCCGCTTCGAGGCTGACCACAATCAGGGCGAGCACGTCTGGGAGTTCGCGCGTCATCTGGCGGCGGCGTTTTTTGGCCAGCCGGCCGATTACGATGGTGGGAATGACATACCCGGCCAGAAACCCGCCGGCGGCGCCTAAAATCCACGGCTGGCCGAAAATCACGCAGACCGCCGCGCCTGACACCATCCCGCCGGCGGTCAGGGCCAAACGTCCCAACTGAAAGCGCGCGACCGATTCGACTCCTCTGAAACCTGCCTGGGTCAGGGTTTCGGGCAGCTTCTGATCGGGCGCAGTTTTCGACTGCGTTTCGCGCAGCCGCCGAATCCGCCATCGCACCAGACGATCCGCCGGATCCGCGCCGATTTTGGCCGGACGCGGCTTGCCCCTGGACAGCAGCTCGTCAAGGTCGCGCTGACCCCCGAACAAGCTCTGATACAGGGTCGCACTGCCCAGCACGATCATGGCGAAAATGACTACCGGAAGTAGCGACGGATCCATAAGCTCCCCTGCTGCGGCAGCTAATCCACCTGAACCATCCGCCGGATGATGATCAGCGAGATGCCGTCGAGGACGATCGCCGCCTCCAGCATCCTGATTCCCAACGGATTGTGAAACAGCGGGTAGGTGTATGAAGGCCGGATCAGGGTAAAGAACCCCAGCAAAATGAAGGGCAGCGCGCCGACGATCATACCGCTCATGCGCGCCTGCGCGGTTAACGTCATTATTTCCTGCTGCAGGCGCTGGCGCTCGCGGATGGTATCGGTTACGCGATCCACAATTTCCGAAATACTGCTGCCCACCTCCATCTGTACTCTGATTGCGGCCACCAGAAATCCCAGACTTTGCTCCGGCGCCCGCCTGAACATGCTGTCCAGCGCGTCAGCCAGGCTGGTTCCCAACTGGATCTGATCGACCACCAGTTTCAGTTCGCTCGCAATCGGCTCGGGCGCGTTTTCAGTAGCCATCTGGATGCCGCGAATGAGCGTATGTCCGGCCGACAGCGCCGAGCGCAGGAAGTCGAGCACATAGGGCAGCTGCTGACTGAACGTCTGCAGGCGTTTTTTGCGTTCGAAATGGACGTAGGCCACCGGCAATGCGCCCGCCGCACCGCCGTAGACCAGAGCCAGCGCCGGACTAATCCAAATCGAGGCCAGAAAAATGCCGGCCGCTCCCGTCAACAGCATCAAAGATAGAAATTTGGCCGCCGATACCTTCACTCCCGCCTGCGCCAGCCAGCGCTCCAGTTCGCGCATCCAGCCCCAGGTCATGGCCGCGGCCGGCGCCTGCGGCTGCGGGCGCGGGCGGTTACGCGGAGCCCTGGCCTGCAAAACCGGCTCCTGCAGCGAGGGCGAAAAGGTCTTGATACGCCGGGTCAGCGCCCGTTCATGCGCCAGCTCCTCCCGCCGCCGTCCGATATAGAGCACCACCGCCAGCGCTCCAAACAGAAATACAATCAGAACCGGAACCAGGTTTTCCATTTCATGCGGCGTCGCTGGTGATGTGGTTGCCGTCGGGGGAGAATCCCGCTTTCAGCATCCGCTCCGTATAGACCGATTTGATGCCGCTGGCGCGGAACTCCCCCAGCACCTTGCCCGTGGGGCTGACACCGCTGGCGGCAAATTCATACAGGTCCTGCATCAGGACCACGTCGCCTTCCATCCCGGTGATTTCCGAAATTTTCGTCACTTTCCGGCTGCCATCGGAAAAGCGGTTGACCTGCACGATTATATTGAGCGCCGAGGAAATATACTGGCGCATCGCGCGCTCGGGCAGTTCGATTCCCGAAAGCAGCATCATCATTTCCAGCCGCGACAGCGAATCGCGCGGATTGTTGGCGTGTATGGTCGCCATCGACCCGTCATGGCCGGTCGACATCGCCTGCAGCATGTCGAGCACTTCGGCGCCGCGCACCTCGCCCACCACGATCCGGTCCGGACGCATCCGCAGCGTATTCTTGAACAGGTCGCGCTGGGTCACCTCGCCCTGGCCTTCGATGTTTGCCGGACGCGTTTCCAACCGCAGCACATGAGGCTGCTGCAGGCGCAGTTCCGCGGCGTCTTCGATGGTGATGATGCGCTCGTGCTCCGGGATGAAGGAGGACAGGCAGTTCAGCATCGTGGTCTTGCCGGTGCCGGTGCCGCCGCTGATCAGTACGTTGAGCTTGGCGCCGACCACCGCGCGCAGCAGGTTTACCATCTCCGGGGTCAGAGTGCCGCGCTTGACCAAAAACGAAATGTCGTTGGCAAACGCACCGAAGCGTCTGATACACAAGGCCGGACCGTCCAGCGCCAGCGGCGGAATCACCGCGTTGACGCGCGACCCGTCGGGCAGACGCGCATCGACCATCGGCGAAGCCTCGTCGATGCGCCGCCCCACCCGCGACACGATGCGGCTGATCACCTGCATCAGATGCTGATCGTCGTGGAAGCGGACATTGGTCTTGTGCAGCTTGCCGCGGCGTTCGACGAAGGTCTCGCTGAAGCCGTTGACCAGGATGTCGGAGACCTCGTTGTCCTGCAGCAGCGGCTCCAGCGGTCCCAGACCGAGCATCTCGTTGGTGGTCATCTCGATCAACGCGGCCTGATCGCTGTCGGTCAGCAGCAGTCCTTCTTCCCGGATGATCTCGCGAATCACTTCGGTGATCTGGGTGAGCAGCGAACTGGGACCGACCTCGTCCATCTTGCGCGGCCCGATCCGTTCGAAGAGGCGGTCCTGCACGCGTCCTTTGAGCGATTCCAGCAGCGACGGCGGTCCCGCCGGCGCCGCTTTGCGCGAGGAGCCGCCGGCTTCGATCAAGGACGGCTCCAGTGACGCGGGTTGTGCGCGATATTGCAAACGATCAATCAATCCCATTGTTTTTCCCCCTTGCCGGACTCAGTCCATGCAGCAACCTGCCCAGCAGGCTGCGCGTTTGCGCCGGTTCTTCGGCGCCTGCGCCATACAGCTTGCGCGCCAATCCTTCCAACTGCTCGCGCACAACCGAGCCGCTGCGGATTTTCCACAGATCCGCCCCGGTTATCTGCTGTTCGGCAAACGCCTTGTCCTCGCGCGCCAGCCGAACATAGATCGGCTGCGCCAGCGCCCGCTCAATTCGCTCCTGGGTGATCGGACTGGCCGGGTTATAACGGTTAAGTATGAAACTCGGCTTCACTTCGGCTATGCCGAGCCGCTGATAAAGCGCCAAAAAACGCTGCGCCGCCCGGATTGAGGTCACGGTCTGGTCCAGTACATAGAGCAGATGATCGGATCGCTCCCAGGCCACAATCGAACTTTCCGCCAGATGCGTGCCGCAGTCGATCACGACCACGTCGAACAGTTCGCGCAGCACCTTTAAAGTTGCTTCCACGGTCGCCGCCGAGATCAGTTCCGCCTCTTCAATCCGATTCGGCGCCGCCAGCCAGTACAGCCCCGACTCATGCTTGCACAGGACCGACTCCAGGCGGATCGAATCGATCGTACTGGTCGGGTCGGCAAGCTCGGAGAAGCTGTGTTCGGGGTCCTGGTTGAGCAGCACCGCGAACGGCGCCGCCTGCAGGTCCATTTCCATCAGCACGGTACGCCGTTCGAACAGCCGATTCATCGCCAATGCCAGACTGACGCTCAGATGGCTTACGCCGACGCCGCCGCTGACGCTGACCAGCGAACAGACGATCTTTTCGCGCGCTCCGTCGCGCCGGCTGGACAGTTCGCTTACCCGCAGCAGGGTGTGGTAGGCGCGGTCGGGGTCCGGCGGCATCTCCAGCACGTCGTCGGCGCCCGCGCGCAGCGCCGCCCGCAGCGCGATCGGAGAATCGTCATCGAGCAGCGCGATGACCGATTCGAAGCGTTGATCGGGGTTGCGCCGGCGCAGCTCGCGCCGCCAGCCGTCAGGATTGTCGCGATCCAGTATCAGCATCAGGATAACCGACGCAGCGCCGCTTCTGCCCTGCGCGTCCTCTTCCACGAAGTTGATTTCCAGCTGCTTGATCTGACCCAGCGCGTTTTTCAACGCCGCCTGCTGCGCATCGTCGCCGCCGGCCGTAGCCACAAACAGCGGACGCAGACGCCCGCTTTTGCGTGCCGGTTGGTTTTCCTGCGGTGTGATCGCTTCGCTCATTGAAATCGGGGGCGCGACGCGTCGGGCTGGCTGAGCGGTCTGGTACGGATTTCTTCCTGGGTCAGCGGGCCCCGCTGAGTGGGAAGAGCAACTTTGATGCCAGCGGGTATTGGCCGGATGATTTCCGGCGTCACCGTCATTACCAATTCACTCTTGGTGCGATGATAATACGTATGTTTGAACAGGTAGCTGACGTATGGAATGTCACCCAAATAGGGCGTCTTGCGCACCTCGGAATTGATCGTATCGAGCACCAGTCCGGCAATGATTAAGGTCTGATTCTCCTTCATCCGCACCAGCGTCTGCGCGCGCCGCGTGACAAAGGCGGGAACATTGAAGCCGAACATCTGTACTCCCTGGGTATAGTCGGGTTGCGAGAATTCGGGCGCTACCTGCAGCTCAATCTCGTCTTCATCAATGACCGTCGGCACAAATACCACGGAGGTGCCGAACTGTTTGAACACGATTGAAGTATTCAGCGCCTGGGCAATTACTATCGGTATTTCGCCGCCGGAAAGAAACTTGGCCTGCTCGCCCGACGCCGCGATCAGCATCGGCTCCGCCAGAATTTTGGCCAGGTCGTGCTGCTCCAGAATCTGGAACATCGCATTGGTGGTCCACTGGCCGTTGGTGGAGGCAAACCCGTAGGTGATGCTGTTGGACAGGAGCAGCGGGATCAACGAACCGCCAGGCGGAAAAACTCCACTGGGCGGCAGCGCAACTATAGTTCCGGCGCCGCCGCTGGCGGTGAGATTGGTCTGCACACTGTATGGAGTCGCGACCGCGCCCTGCAGTCCGACCACCGAAATACCCGCATTGGAAAGCGCCATCGCGATGTCCAAACCCTGCTGTTCGAGCCGGTTGCGGTCCAGTTCCGCCACCACCACGCGCAATTCCACCTGCTGCGGACCGCCCTGCTCCACGCGCACCTGGCGCTCGAAGTATTCGCCGTCGTCCTGCCATACCGAAAGCGTAGTGGCACCCGATTTATGCGCCACCACCATCAGTTGATTCGGACCCACCACGCTTACGTCCGCGATCGTGGTATCGGCAATGGCAACCCGGCTGACCGCGACCGGAAAGTCGAAGATGCGCGACGATGAGCCGGTCATGCGGATGGTTTTCGCGGGCAGATAATGTTTGCTGCGCGGGGGAGTAGTGGACGGCACTTCCAGGGCGTTGGCCGCCGGGTTCTGGGTATACCTGACCGGCGCGGGGGGATTGCGATACTCCGCCGCAACTGGCGCCGGCGCCAGCGCAACGGGTGCCGCGGCCATGGCCGGCGCACCCGGCGGATTGCTCCCGCCCGCGGCTGGCCCATCGGCCACGCCATCGGACTTGGCCGCGAACAGGTCGCCGGCGGAATGCGGCGCGGGCATCGCGGCCAGAGGTTTACCCGGACGCGCCACTGCGCGGACCGCGATTTGGTAAACTATCGCTTCACCATTCTCCAGCTTTGCACTCACCTGCCCATGACCCGCCTCGGCGCCGAGCACGGCGCATTTGCCCGGCCCGCTGCATTCCAGCAGGAAACAGTTGGGATTATCGAAATAGCGCACCTGCGGCGTGTCATCTTTGGCCAGTCCGGCGAGAACGAAGCTCTCGCCCGCCTTGAGTCCGACCGCCATCGTCTGCTGCGCGATGGAGGTCAAAGGAGTTGAGAGCAGGCCGCCGGTTGCGATCAAACCGGCTGTTGCCAGATACCCTAACCACGTCCGCGGCAGACTGCGCCCAACCTGGGGCCCAGCCGGTCTGCACAAGCGGCGCCCGATGCGATTGATTGGGTCAAACATGTAGGTCTCTCTCCTGTGCTTACGGCGAGCAGCCATGCCGCTATTCAGTGGGCGCGGTGGGCGCGGCGGCGGGCGAAGGTGCGGAGGCCGAGGAAAATACCGAACGAACCCTGCCGTCGGCGCGAAAATTTATCGTCTGATGATCGGTGCCATTGCGAATCACTTCCACCGCCTTGCCGCGATCGCGCCGCGCCGGGCGATGATCCGCGTTGGGCAAAACCCGCTGCGGCGCCGGCGCCGCTTCCTCAAGCGGATGGATCCCCAGCAACGTCGGTATGCTGACACCGCTGGTGGCCAGCAACTGCTGGTCGCCGAAATTACGCATCGCCAACGCCAGCGTGCCGATACGGGCCGCGGCCGCCAGCCGCTCGGCCTGCTCGGGCGTTACCAGCAAGGTGACGACTTTGACCTGATGCGGCTGGTCGGGACCGGCCTCCAAAGTCTGCGCGACAGCCAAAACTCTTATGTTCTGAAGCACGATCTTGCTGATTTGGCCGACGCCAACGTTGCCCGGCCCGCCGCTGACCGGGACCGAGACCACCACGTCGACCCGTGAATGGGGCAGCACGAAGCCCGCCATGTCGCTCACGTCGTCGACCGCGATCGACATCGCACGCATCCCGGGCGGAATCAGCAGGGGGAGTACACCGCCGGTCTTTTCAGGTTCGAGCAATGCGGCGGCTACGATAGGCTGGCTGGCGCTCAATGCGTCTTTGACGACCTTACCCAGCACCCCCTGCAAATCAAGAAAGGTCCCCGCCGGGAGCTGGTCGCGCGGCCACGTACTGAGCCTGACGTCCTCAGCGCTGACCGTCTGACCCGGCGATAGCGCGCGCGCGGCGACCACGATGCGCACCGTATTCAGTTGCAGCGCCGCGATTTTGGCCTCTTTGCTCTTGAGCGCACTATGCACCAAAATAGCCGCCGTCAGGGCCAGCGCCGCGGTGAACAAAAAGAACATCAGTCGCCGATTCATTTTTTCCGTTCACGCCGTCATAAACATCAACCATTAAACGGTGCGTTTAGCCGGGCCGCGCGCCTGAGGAGACGGCGCAGCCCGGTTCCTGGCCAACTCACGGGGCTTTCGTTCTGTATCCCCGCCTCGGTCCATTACAGGCAGGAGATGACTTTGTTCACCAGGCTGACGATGGTCGTGCCCAGCGTGGTGTAGGCCACAATGGCGACGATCGCGATCGCCGCCAGGATCAGCGCGTACTCGGTCATGGTCTGCCCGCGATTGCCGGCCAAACGATGCTTTACAGTGGTGGTAATTGAACGCAACATACTCTCATTCTCCCTTACAGACACGCGATAACGTTGTTGACGAGGGTGACTATGGAAGTCCCCAACGTGGTGTAGGCTACAATCGCGACAATTGCGATTGCGGCCAGGATTAGAGCATACTCAGTCATGGTCTGAGCCCGCTCTGGCGAACGTTCCAGCGTCGATTCAATATGGGATTTGACGCTTACCATCGATTGCTCTCCTTGTCGCGGCTTTATTCATGAGCAATCGCCATGCCATCATCTTGAGGTTCCAATACTCCCCCGCCATCCTTCCGCACCGCAAACCGCGATGCCGAAAGCGGGCAGGTCCGTGATCGCTTGCGGGAAAACCCTGTGAGAGAATGTCTAACATCGATACATACTGCTGTGGGACATAATCCTATATATGTTTACCTCATCCTTCCTTCGCTTAGATTGTCATCATTTGATGCGAACGTGCCATTCGGATACACTTCCCGCACCGCTCTTCCGCCCGCCATCTCCGAATTTACCCCTCAACTTGCTAGCGTGCTGCATTATCCAGAATGCCAATAAATTGTCGCCAATGCTTTTGTCTGGATGGAACGAACTCACACCGGATCGAATTGGCGGATTTATTGCTGCGCCCCGGCTTAAATCCGATGATGACGCATTACACGCAAACATATATATAACCGCGGCTCTCCAGCCGCCAAACTAGATCGGTCCGATCCTGAACGCTGCAATAAACTCACAGGGAGTGACGCCGGTGGCGGTAAAATTATTGATTGTTGACGACTCACCCTTTGCCCGCAAAATAATTCGCCACCACCTCGAGGAATATGGATGCACCGCGGTGGGCGAAGCTGACAATGGCGCCCAGGCGGTCAACTTGTTCAGGCAACTGCATCCGGATCTGGTGACGCTGGACGTCATGATGCCGGTAATTGACGGTATCGACAGCCTCGAAGCGTTTCGTATCATGCGGCGCGAAGACCCGCGCGTCGCGATCCTGGTGGTCAGCGCCATTCCCTTTCAGAAAACTCGTGATACCTTTATCGAGGAGGGCGCATTGGGCTATATCACCAAACCTTTCAACAAGTTTTCATTCGACCAGGTCAGGATGCGCCTGGCGCGCATCTTCCCGGAATTGAGTTTGCGTTAGCGCCGCGGCGTATTCGCAAACTGGCAATTTGGAATCAGTGGAATCAGATAATGCCGCCCAAATGGTCCGCTGAAAGCAGGCACCGGCTGGCTGTGGCCGGACTGATCGCGGCGGCGGCGGCGGTCTATTTCTATCGTCTGGGCCAGGCACCGCTGGCGGCCAGCGAAGCCTACAGCGCGCTGGCCGCGGCACAGCCGTCAGTTGCGATGGTAGCGCACAGCGCGGTCAGCATGGATCCGGGCAAGCCCGTAATCTATCACCTGCTGCTGCATTGGTTTTGCCGCGGGCTGGGTTTGAGTGAAGCCGCGCTGCGCTCGTTTTCCGTCATCTTCGGAGTCATCTCCGTGTATTTGGTCTTCGCTCTGGGCGCCGACCTGTTCGGCTTCGAGGTCGGATGGTGCGCGGCGGTATTGTGGGGTTCGAGCCCTTTGGCCGCGATATTGGCCCGTTGGGCGCGCATGTACAGCATGTTCATTGCCGTGGCTTTGGCGCATATTCTGGCGTTGGCCAGGGCGCGGCGGGCTCCCGGTCCGGGTATCCTGTTGCTGGCGGGTGTGCTGGGCGCGGCCATGCTCTATGTGCATCTGGGCGCGATCCTGATCCTGGGCGCCGACGCCATGGTGATGGCGCGCGAATGGCGGCACACCGGTAAGGTCCCGGCCTGGCCGGCCCTTGCGATCTCGAACGCGCTGTTCCTTCCGGCCCTGCCGCTGACGCTAACACAAAGCCGTGCCCTTCTGTTCGGCCACTGGCTTGACTGGCTGGGCGCCAGCCGCGGCGCGGGTTGGGCCGGGCTAATGGCGGGGGCCGCGCTCGCCGCGCCGATGCTATGGCTGACTTTCGGCGCTCGCACCGCGGGCCCCGGGCGCGAACGTTTTCAGCAGACGTTGATTTACGCATTGGCCCCGATGCTGGCGTTGGGCGCGGGCTCGCTGGCGCTGCGGCCGATGTTTGAAGTCCGCTACGTCAGTCCTTCCTTTGCGATGCTTGGGATAGTCGCGGCGGCCTGGCTGGATTGGGCCGGTGCACGGGTGCGCAATTTGGCCACGGCCGGAATCGGCGCGCTGTTTTTAGCCTTGCTACCGCTATGCTACTGGGCGCCGCGCGATCCCTGGCCGCGGATCGCCAGGCGGATAGCGGCGGGCGGCAACCCGCGCGAACCGATTTTTTTTGAGGCTGGTTTTCTCACCCCTGACGCGGGTGTTCGCCAGGGCGGCAGCGCGGGGTTTCCACAGGGATTTTTCCGCGTGCCCTTCGATTACTACTTTCATGGTTCCAATCCGCGCGCGGTGATTCCGGCGGCGGACCCGGCGGCGGCGCGAAGTATAATCCGATCGCGCCTTCAGGAGGGCGGCGGGGTCTGGCTGATCAGCGCCAACCGGTGGCCCGACGCAATCGCCGAATTGCCCCGCGGTCCGCATCTGCTGATTGACTACGCAGCCCATTTCTACCGGATTTCTATGTTCCACGTCAGGTTGTTCGACCCGCAGGGCAACGGGCCTGGCCCGGGCGCCGGCGGCAAACCGGCGCCATGAGAGCAAGAGCAGCTTCAGGCAGCGCGGCATTGAATTCAATGCGCCGAATCAGAACTAAGCGCCGATGGCCGCATCCAGGGCCACCAGCACGCGATCGCATTCGGCGCTGAGGTCGCGCATCTTGCGCTCAACGCCGTCGAGTGCGCCCTTTCGGGCCTGGCCTTCGATTTCGATACAGATACGCTGCATCCCTTCGGCGCCGAAGGTAACCGCGGTGCCCTTAAGCCGATGCGCCGCCTGGGCCACCGTACTGCAATCGCGCAGACGATACCCGTTGAGCATCCGTTGCAGTTGCTCCGGGGCTTCGCTGGCAAAAAGATCGCGCAATTCGCGCAGCAGCGATCCGTCTTCCCGCAATGCCATGATCGTGGCGTTGTCGACCGCGCCGTTTTCCTTGTCCAAGGCTACCCACCTCGCAAAAGTTTTTCCCTCGCGGGAACAAGGCGATGAGCCACTTCTTCCGCATCGCTCCCGTTAGAGATACTCCTTCACACAGCAAGTACCGTTCCCTGATCAATCGCGGCTATCGTATGCCGCTTAAGCCGCAGTTACGGTATCTGCATGATTGCCGCATCCGTTGGAAACGACACTTTACGATACATCACAATCGACCAGGACGCACAGAATGCGCGCCGGGGCGCATTGCGCTCGTTTATGAGCGTCAGGGCTATTGTCAAGGAGTGAAACGAAATTTATAAGAGTCTGTCAAAATGATGGCTTATCTATATGCTGGTTGCCGCCAAACTGTCTTTATCCTCCGCCGTCTCCAACATGCAGCCGGTCTGAGGCGCGCCGCCGCTGTCGCACTGTTCGTCGCGATGGTCGCGGCAGTCTCCGCGGCCCGAGCTAACCCATCGGCACAGCCCAACGCGACCGTCACCTCCGGCGCGCCGGCGTCGTCGGCAACCGCGATGCCGCCGGGCGCCGGCGAACTGATGTCGATCGTTGAGGCCGGAAGGTTGGCCGACCTGCGCTGGCCCGATTTCACCAGCAAGCGCACCGAAGTGAAGGAATTCTACCAGGCGGGCGGCTATGCCTTGGCCTGGAGCGCGGGGGGCAAGCCAATTGCGCAAGCGCTGGCGATGATCCAGCAGTTCAAAGCGGCGGACTTCAAGGGACTCAATCCCGAGGACTACGACGCTTCGCGATGGGACGGGCGGGTAGCCAGGCTGGCACCCGCATCGCCAACTCCGGCGCCGGCCGATGTGGTCCATTTCGACATCGCGATGACGGTTTGCGCGATGCGATACATCTCCGATTTGCACATCGGACGGATCAATCCGCGCCATTTCAAATTCGATCTGGGCGCCGGGCCGCAGCAGATCGATCTATCCGATTTTGTCCGCACGCGCCTGCTGACCGCCGGCGACATCCCCGCGGCAGTCGCGTCGGTGGAACGCTCGCACGCCGGTTATCGGCGCGCCGAGGCGGCTTTGGCGCAGTATCTGAAGCTCGCCGCGCAGGGCGACGGCGCGCCGGTGCCAGCCCCGCCGCGGACCATTCGTCCGGGCGACACGTTTGCCGGGATGCCGCAGCTGGTCCGGCGGTTGTATCAACTCGGCGACCTCGTATCTTTGAGCGACCCTGCCGCTCAGACCACGCTCTATCAAGGCGTAGTGGTGGACGCCGTAAAACACTTCCAGGTGCGCCATGGACTGGAGCCCGACGGACTGCTGGGCAAAGCCACCGTGGCGCAGCTGAACGTGCCGCTGAAGCATCGCGTGATGCAGCTGGATTTCGCCCTGGAACGCTACCGATGGCTGCCGCCGGATTTTCCGCAGCCGCCGATCATCATCAACATTCCCGAATTCAAGCTGCGCACGCTCAGGCGCGCCGAAGGCGGTTTCCTGACCATGAACGTGGTCGTCGGCAAGGCCTATCGCCGCCAGACACCGGTGTTCGCGGATGAGATGCGGTACGTGATCTTTCATCCCTACTGGAACGTGCCGGCGTCGATTGCGGAGGCCGAGTTGTATCCCAAAGAGCGGCGCGACCCGGCCTATTTCGCCGACCATGGATTTGAGGTGGTGGACGGCCAGTTGCGTCAGAAACCAGGGCCGAACAACGCCCTCGGACCGATCAAGTTCGTGTTTCCCAATTCCTACAACGTCTACCTGCACGGGACTCCGGCGATGAGCCTGTTTGCCCGCGCCCGCAGGGATTTCAGCCACGGCTGTATCCGCGTGCAGGACCCCGCCGCGCTCGCCGCATGGGTGCTGCGCGACACCCCCGGCTGGACTCCCGACCGTATTCACGACGTCCTCGCCGGAACCCAGACCATCCAGGTCAACCTCGACAAACCCATCCCGGTCCTGATCCTGTACAGCACCGCGGTGGTGGAGCCCGACGGTGAGGTGCGTTTCTTCGACGACATCTACGGCTACGACGCGAAGCTGGAGCAGGCGCTGGCGGCGGGATATCCCTATTCCGGCTGAGCGTAGGCGGGTCGCTTGCGCGGCGCGCCCTGGAGTGCGGCGCCAGCCGTGCCGTTAATCAGCGTACCCCACACTCCGCCCGGTTCCCCGCTCGACTGGCCGCGCGTTTTAAGCCCGCCGCTCCAACTGTAACCGCCCGCGGTCGTGGCGCCCTTGTGTATGTTGGTCTTGGAGTCCGCGGTGCATCCGTCCTGGCCTTCCTCGAAGGCGGCCACCGCGGCGGTGGTCGAGTAATTGTTGTCGTAAATGCTGACGCTGCCGGTCTGATTGGTCGGAGTAACGTTGTCCTGGGCGAAGAACACGGTGGCATAGCCGTAAGGCCGCAGTTCGGCCCACGCCGTGCCCTTTAAACCGCCCAGGCTATAGCGGAAATCGCTGTCGAAGACGGCGCCGAAGTTGTGCCCCGGGCCGCTGACTTCGCCCTGAACGGTGGTGTAGTTAAGCCATAAATCGTTGGCGGTGGCGTTAAACACGGTTACGATCACGCCCTCGCAGCTCAGATTCGCATAGTAGACGGTTCCCGCGCCGCCGCCCCATCCGTTGATCCCGCTGAAAACTTCAAACGGATTGGCGCCCAGACTGAGCAAGTCATCCTGCATCACGGTGGCGTCGGGGTAACTGAAAAAGGCCGCACCGAAACCTCCGGTCTCCCAGAATCCCTGGTTGTAGTAACCCGACCAGTTGGTATTGCCCCTCGCGCTCACCGCGCCGCTGCCGAAATCCCACCCGTACTGCGCATAGCTGGGCGGATAAGCCGAGGAGCTTATCCCCGGGAATTCCACTTTCGCACTGGTTTGTCCCACCACCTCGTGCAAGTTGTAGGTGAGCGGCAGCAGCGCTTTCATCACTTCGATTTCATAGCCATTGACCATGTAGGGCACGACCACTGCGGTCAGGGTGTCGGGCCAGGCCAGGCCCCAGTAGCCGTACTGCTGGGTTTCGGGACCGATCTCGCTCAAGCGCGCCCAGTCGTAAACGATGGTGTTGTAATCGAGCGTCGACGCGTCGCTCATGTAGTTGAATCGCGTGTTGAGGTTGCCGGCCAGTTCTCCCACCGTTCCGCCAACCTCCTGCTCGAACTGGGGCTGGCTGGCGGTCGTCGTGTCGAACACGGTCTGCAGGGAATTGGCCACCACGCCGGTCACCGGCCCCAGCGCCGACAGCAGCGTGTAGAGCGTGCCTTCGGCGATTGCGGCCGGCACCGCAAGCGGCCTGGCGCTGGACGACACGTCGAGGTCGGCGACCACCTTGGTGAGCACATTGGTGTTCTCCAAAAACACGGTCGACAGCACGGATTGTATATTACTGAATAACTCCTGCACTTCCTGGACATCAGTCAATTCGTCATCCAACTGACTCTTGACGGCATCCAAATCGGCGGGGGCGAAATAGGGGCTGGGCGCAGGAACCGGGTAACTCAGCTTTTCAAGATTCAATTCCTCCTGCACCGGATTGAAGTTTGCGTTCATGTATTCGCAGCGGACACCGGAAAACCCCAGCGTCTGCTGATTCGCGCCGACCCCGACCACGACACTGCAGGCGTCGGGCGCGTTGATCGCCGGTTGCTGGCCGATCCAGTTGTAGGCGTTCTGCTGATTGGTGGTAAAGGGGGGAAACGAGGGATTGGAATTGGGTTGATCTACAACCTGCTCGAAATGGTAATTCGGCAGCGGATACCATTGATTAGCCGGCGCCGAAGTCGCGCTTCCCACTGCCGCATCCGCGCCGCTGGCGTATAGTTGACCGCCCGCGCAATTAGTCAACTGCGCCGTTCCCGGATCGTATGACCATTGCTCAAAACAGCTGTTATCTCCGGCCGGCGATTCGGACTGGTCCAGGTAAATCCCGGTATTCCAGCCCGGCAGGCTGCCCAGATCGAACAGCGCCTCGGTAGCCGCGTACCCCAGCATCAGCGACCCCGCCGGGTTGTTGATGGTGTTGACGGCGAAGCTCTCCCCGCTGCGCAGAAAGTAGTAGCCGGAATTCGTTCCCGGCAGCGCCTCCCAGACCTGGGCTCCGCTAAAGGCAAACGGCACCGCCGTAGCCACCGCCGACGGCTGGCTCTGGCCGACAGGGTTGGACACCAGCGTCATCGGCACCACGCCCACGCTGTTGCCGCTGTTGGGGTTGGGCGCTCCCGCGGGACCGGCGCCGTTGACCATCAGGACTGAGGGGGTGAACTGCGCCACCGGGCTTGGCACCGAATTGCCGTTCACCAGCACAAACCAATGGGGCAGATTGGGATCGGTGGTCACCACCAGGGTCTGCGGCTTGATCGGCGCGAACGGCACCGGCGTGGAGCGCGGCGCAGGCAGCCCGCCGCCCGAGGAGCCGCAGCCGCCCGCGGCGGTCAAACCAACCATCGCCGCGGCGAACGCGAGCAGCAGCGCTCTGGCGTATGTCAAATTCCTGAAATCGGCATCCAATACTATCACCTGTGTACAAATCAAGTTTTTCCCCATGTTTTTATCTGAATCTTGTGTACGAGTCGTCGCTTCGGCAGCGCACGGAAAAAATTCCGCTGCCGGTCCAATGAGGAGCAGGCGGATTGGAGCGGCAGGTTCTGGCGGTCCGGCCCGCCCTTGGCATAGCCGGTGGTTTGATGTTACCGTAATACGTCTCTTGTTGGGCGATTTATTTGATTTTTCACAGCGATAGCCTCGCAATGCCGTCTGTTATCCAGAACCGTCTTGTTTCGGACGCCATCGAAACCTCATCAACCGCATGCCCAGTGACCTGACGGAAACCGTCGGTGAGCCGCGCCTGTCCGCGCAGCGCACTGCCGAAGACGCCTATTCAATTCATTTCAGCGGCGACTGGACCGGAAAGCATCCGCTGCCCGCGGTCGAGCGTCTGCTGGAGGAAATCGGGCGGACGCCGCGGCCCCGTTCGGTGGTGCTTGAGGCCAGCGGCGTGCGCGCCTGGGACAGCACCTTTGTCGGTTTTCTGTTCGAGTTGGAGACCCGCTGCGCGGAATTGAAACTGCCGCTGCGGCGCGATGCGCTTCCGGCCGGGGCGGCGCGTCTGATTGCGCTGGCCGATTCGGTGCCGGAAAAAACCGACGCGCGCGTCGCCGCCGCCCACGACGGATTTTTCCAACGGTTGGGCAAAACGACCGCGGCCGCGATCGACGCTGCAGCCGCATTATTCGATTTTCTGGGCTTGCTCAGCATCGCTATGGGCCGCTTCCTCACCGGCCGCGCGCGCACCCGGGTCGGCGATATCTTCGAGCAGATGCAGGCCTGCGGCGCCGACGCGCTGGCGATCGTCAGCCTGATCAGCTTTTTGGTGGGAGTGATTCTGGCCTTCATGGGCGCGGTGCAACTGGAACGCTTCGGCGCCTCCATCTATGTCGCCGATTTGGTGGCAATCGGGATGCTGCGCGAGATGGGAGCGATGATGACCGCGATCATCATGGCCGGGCGCACCGGCGCCGCCTTCGCCGCGCAACTGGGCTCGATGAAGGTGGCGCAGGAAATCGACGCGCTCACCACCATGGGCATCTCGCCGGTGGAGTTTCTCTGTCTGCCGCGCGTGCTCGCGCTGTTCCTGATGATGCCAATCCTGTGCGTGTATTCCGACCTGCTGGGTATCGCGGGCGGCGCGTTTATCGGCAGCGTGATGCTCCACGTGTCGCCCGCGGCGTATTTCCACGAGACCATGAGCGCCTTCACCATGACCGATTTCAGTATCGGCGTGGTCAAGGCGGCGATTTACGGCGTGTTGGTCGGGTTCGCCGGATGCCTGCGCGGATTTGAATGCGGCGACAGTTCCTCGGCGGTCGGTTTCGCCACCACTTCGGCGGTGGTCACTTCGATCGTGATGGTGGTGGTGGCGTGCGGGGTGTCGGCCTTCATCCTCAACCTGGTGGGTATCTGATCTCGGTGGCCGATCCGCAACCAGCTTTCGGCGGACGCCAGGTCCATATCAGGGTCCGCAATCTGACCATCGCCTTCGGCAGTTATGTGCTGATGCGCGAGGTCAGTTTCGACGTCTATCGCGGCGACATTTTCGTCATCATGGGCGGCAGCGGATGCGGCAAGAGCACGCTTTTGCGCACGATGGTGGGGCTGAAGGATCCGGCCCGCGGCGACATCATTTACGGCGACTTCAATTTCACCGCCGCCAGCCAGGAGGAGCGCGAGGCCTTTTTGCGCCGCCGCTGCGGCATTTCATACCAGGGCGGCGCGCTGTGGAGTTCGATGACGCTGGCCGAAAACGTGGCCTTGCCGCTGGGCGAATTCAGCGATTACTCGCCGCAGGAAATCCGCCGCCAGGTCAGCCTCAAGCTGGCGCTGGTCGGACTGCGCGGCTTCGAGGACTATTACCCCAGCCAGATCAGCGGCGGGATGCAGAAGCGGGCGGCGCTGGCCCGCGCGATGGCGCTGGACCCCGA
>JAJPJA010000147.1 GCA_021324455.1 Pseudomonadota bacterium
GAACAGGTAAACCGCAAAGGGCGGCCCTGGCCGCGGCCCGGCGCGCGGCTATGGCTGGACTTTCACGATCGACGCCAGCTCCTCGGGCATCGCGTCTTCCGGCACTTCGAATTCCTGTCTTACGCGGTCGTCCAAAAGCTGCACCTTGTACTGGAAACGGTCGGCGCCGGGCGACCGCCGCGCAATGGGCGGCGCGCTGGTCAGCTGCTCGAGCGCCTGGCGCTGAACCGGCGTCAGGTCGCTGAGATCTTTTTCCCCGACCGCCAGTTTGCCCACCAAGCCGCCGCGGCGTTCGACTCTGAGCTTCATCCCCTCATTGTAGACCGCAAGCGGCCAATGCGGAACGGAAAGCGGCGATCAAACCGGCACCTTGACCGTCTGCCATGCTTCTTTCAGCCGGCTTTTGAGCTCCCCGGCCGCATCCAGGGTGAGGGCCGCGAACTGCGCGAAGGTGGCCTCGCTGGAAAGACGCTTGTCCGTACTGGCGGCATACCAGACCTCGATCGCGCGCTCCCATGACTTGCCGCCCGCCGCCTGCGCAAAGAGGGCAAAGGCTCGATTGGTGATCCCGCTGTTGTAATGCACGTCCGCGGTGGGGTCGAAATTCGCGTAGGAGTCCGGCTGCGGACTGATGCAATGATCGGCCGCGGGCTTGAGCATGTCGCGCAGACAGGTTTTCCCGGTCTGCTTCTCCTTGTCCGCGATGATGCCTGCGCCGATCAGCCATCCCGCGGGCTGGTCCGCCGTCCACCCGTTCAGCCATTGATTGAAGACCGCTCCGAATACGTCGCTGATGCTTTCGTTCAGCGCACCCGATTCTCCTTCGTACCGCAGCCCGCTCTCGTACTGGGTGACGCCGTGCGTTAGTTCGTGTCCGATCACGTCGGGCGAATTGTAAAATTCGCCGAACAGACGCCCGTCGCCGTCGCCGTAAACCATCTGCTGTCCGTTCCAGAAGGCGTTATCGAAATTTCTGCGGTAGTGGATGCTGGAAACCAGCTCGAGCCCCTGGTTATCGACCGAGTTCCGATGCAACAGGCTCCGGTAGAACTGCGCCACCTTACCCGTGACTTCGTAAACGGTTTTGGCGGCCGCATCCGCCGCACCTCCCGGGTCGGCGATCGCCTGGCCGGGCAGCGAATGCCCGTTGCGGCAGTCGAACACCTGTTGACGAACCTCCGCCGGCGCCAGCGCCGGCGCCAGACTGCGGCGAAAGGCCACCGCCGCCACCCGGCCCGCTTCTCTGAACGTCTTCAGACGCCCGGTTTCCACGAACGTCTCCTGCAGCTTCATCCGCACCTGCGGGTCCAGGTTCGGATCGCCGGCATAGGTCCTCAGCACGTTGAGCGGGACGATGAAGCAGCAGCCGCCGTTCGCAGAACATCGCCTGTCGGTTGAAGTCATCGGAGACCCCCGCAAAAAAGATAATTCTGATTGGCACAATCAGTTACAAATTGCAATAAGTTTGAAAGAGTGATCTGCGATTAACTCAAGGACGCCGCGCTCGGCAGCTGTCCCGCCCGGGCCGCGCCGCCGGCACTTCCGATCCGGTTTCGGGTTTTTTGTAGCCCAGGGGCGGATCCGGATGTTACGCTTGAATTGTTCCGCGAATAATCCCCGCGGACCCCAACGTTTCGCCCGGGCGCTTTGCTTCGGCTCCCGGGCGTTGAGAGGACAAACCGCAAGGCTCATGAGATTACGCCGCGCCGCAGTGGTTCTGCTTGGATGGTATCTGATGCTGCCGCCGCTGACCCCGCCGCCAACCCGCTATGCCTACAAGCGGCCGCTCAGCCAGTGGCGGATTGTGCAATCCTTCGATGACGCGGACGCCTGCCAGGATTACGCCAGCACCTTTTTCGACAGCGCGCGCCAGGAGCGCGCGATGGGTGTGCTCAATCCCGTCTACCGCGACTATATGTTCGCGCAGTGCATCGCCAGCGACGATCCGCGCCTGATGCGCAGGAAGCAGTGAGAATAGTCGAGGCTTGCGGAGTTCTTCGATTTTGCGGTCAGCCTCCGCCCTGACGCGGGATGGAGCGGTCGGTTTCGTCCGATGCCAGCGGCCGCTGTGGGCATGGCTGGTCCAGCCAGCGCCGGTTGACTTCCTCGGCCAGCCGATCGAACCCGAACACGCTGACATTGACCGCATACTGCTCGCCGGATTGAGCATCCTCGACAAAATCGCGGCCGCACTTCTCACACCGGCAATGGCGATAGGACCGGCCGCCAACGTTGACGAGCCGGCCTTCGGCCGGAATACATTGGTGTGTCGCCCAGAAGTCCATTGCCGACCTTGGAAGCAATATGCGGTCCAATATCCGCTCAGCGTTTTGGCGCGACAATGCTTATTCTGCGCGCCGGGATGCGGGCGCGAGTTACATACTCTGAATTTACGACAGCCGAACGCGGAGCTGAGCGGCCGGCCTGGCCGGCGTGTTGGCATCGGCACGGCCACGGCGGGGTGCGCAACAATCCGCTCCCGAAAAGTTCCCCGCCCACTCAGCGCCTGAATCGAAAACGATCGCCGGCGGCAGCCCGATCGCGGTTTGGGCAAATACAGGCTGCGGCGGCCACGCAGAGATGGGTTTTGCGCCGCCCCCTTGTCCAGGCTGTTTCACACACCGCGCGCGTTCGGCGACCAGATGTACTTATGCATCTGGAGCTGCAATCGTGCCGGCAGCCGATCTTCCAGCATCCACGCGGCCAGGCTGGCCGGTTCGATACGGCCGAACGCCGGACTGATCAGGACCGCGTTGACGCGCCGGTCAAGCTTGTAGTCCGCGATAACCGTTCGGGTCCATTCGTAATCGGCGCGATCGCTGATTACGAATTTGACCTCGTCCAGCGGGTTAAGATGGCGCAGGTTGCTCCACAGATTGCTTTGCGCTTCGCCGCTGCCGGGACATTTCAGATCCATGATCTTGATCACGCGCGGATCGAGCCGGCTTACGTCGAGCGCGCCGGAAGTTTCGATCATCACCTGCTTGCCGGCCGCAAGCAGGGCCGCGCAAAGAGGATGCACCGCCTCCTGCAGCAGCGGTTCTCCGCCGGTAATCTCCACCAGCGGGCAGCGATAACCTTCGACCCGATCGACGACCTCCGCCACCGTCATGCGGCGCCCCTGGTGAAAGGCATATTCGGTGTCGCAGTAATTGCATCGCAGGTTGCAGGCGGTAAGGCGGACGAAGGCGCACGGACGTCCGGCGTGCGTGGATTCACCCTGCACGCTGTAAAAGATTTCGTTAACCAGCAGTTTGTCGGCGCCCGGCGGCATCTTATTCCAACCGCGATCGCGCGGCCGCGGCCGCGTCCTGCATCACCGTTTTGAGCGGCACGCGATGCTCATTGGCGGCGCGCCGGCAATCCTCATACTCCGGCGCGATCGTCCGGATCCGGCCGTTTTCGCGCGAGACCTTGACTAGAATCCGGCCCCATCGCGTTTCAAGCGGGATGATTTCGCGCTCCAGCTTCAGCCGCGACACCGCATGGAACCGGATCCCGATCGTGGTCGTCTCTTCAAATAGTACCGCCGCAAGCGCCTGGCGCAATGCGGGTTCGGCCAGCACCGAGACGGTGACCGCGGGGCGGCCCTTTTTCATTATCGTGGGCGTCAGCGTCACGTCGCGCGCGCCCGCCGCGAACAGCCGCTGGCACAGATGGTCGTAGATTTGCGGATTGAGGTCGTCGATATTGCTTTGGATCTCCAGCAGTTCGTCGCTGTGCACGGCTTGCGCCCGGCGGCCCAGCAGAACGCGCAGCAAATTGGGACGGTCGGCGAAGGTTTTGCTGCCGGCCCCGTAGCCGACGCGATCGACGATGAATCCCAGCGGGATCGGAGCCGGCGCGGCCAGCGCTTTGAGCACCGCCGCTCCCGTCGGCGTCACCATCTCGGCCGCCCCGTCCGCCAGTTTCAGCTCAAAGCCGCGCAGCAGCTCGACCGCGGCGGGCGGCGGAATCGGAATCCGGCCGTGGCGCGTGTTGGCGAAACCGGTGCCCATCGGCAGCGGCGACACCAGCAGTTCCTCAATACCCAGAGCTGCCAGGCACCACGCGGTAGCGGCGATATCGATAATCGAATCGACCGCGCCGACTTCATGAAAATGGACTTCCTGCGGCGTCGTGTTGTGGACTTTGGCTTCAGCCTCGGCCAGCGCGCCGAAAATCGCCATCGTCTTGTCCTTCACTGCTTCATCCAGCGCGCTGGCTTCGATGATGGCGCGGATGTCGCGCAGATGGCGTTCGGGCTGGGGCTGCGCGACCTCGACTTCGAATTTGGCGGCCGAGATACCGCAGAGTTCGCGCCGGCCCAGGCGCAGCTCGCAGCCCTGCAGCCGCAGCGACGCCATCTGCTCCCTGAAGCGGGCGAAATCAAGACCAAGGTCGAGCATCGCGCCGACCAGCATATCGCCGCTGAGCCCGGAAAACGCGTCGAGATAGGCGGATATCATAGCTTTACTTAATAGCAAGCCGTTACTATGATCAAAGGATCGCTTGGCGCTTTTGCGCAGCTGCAAACATGAAACCGCGCGACCTCGCCTTCTTCCGCCGTCTGCTGCAGGCACGCAGACAGGATATTCTGGATGAAACCGGCCGCGCGGTCGATTCGATGAACGGGCACGAGCGCATCAACTACGCCGACCCGGCGGACCGCGCCGCGCTCGAATCCGATCGCAACTTTCTGCTGCGCCTGCGCGATCGCGATCGCAAGCTCCTGAGCAAGATCGACGAGGCGTTCGCGCGCATCGACGACGGCAGCTACGGGCGCTGCGAAGAATGCGGAGGCGAGATTGGAATCGAACGGCTCAAAGCCAGACCTGTGACCACGCTGTGCATCGAATGCAAGGCCTCCCAGGAAGAGCAGGAAAGAAAGCGCTGAGCGCGGATGTCCCCGGCCCCCAATACTACTTTCAGTAAATACTCGATATCGTGAAGATCAACAAAGCCGTCATTCTGGCCGCCGGTTTCGGCACCCGTATGCTTCCCGCTTCCAAGGTGGTGCCCAAGGAGCTGCTGCCGGTACTGGATACCCCCGCCATTCAGCTCGTAGTCGAGGAGATCGCCGCCTCGGGCATCGCCGAAATCGTGATGGTCATCAGCCGCGGCAAAGGCGCGCTGCTCGACCATTTCCGCAGCGCCCCCGAACTGGAAAGCTTTCTCGCCCAGCGCGGCAAAAACGAACTGCTGGAAGTGGTGCGCAAGACCTCCGCCATGGCGCGCATCACTACGGTGGAGCAGACCGAACCGCTGGGTATCGGACACGCCGTGCTGCAGGCCAAAAGCGCGGTCGGCAACGAGCCCTTCGCCGTGCTGCTGCCTGACGACATCTGCGAATGCGCGCGCCCATGCCTGCGCCAGTTGATGGACGTCGCGGAGCGGCACGACGCACCGGTCGTGGCGCTGATGCGGGTGGCGCGCGCCGACGTCTCCAAGTACGGTATCGTCGAGGCTTCGCCGGCGGGGCCGCGGTTGTACCGGCTGACCGGGATGGTCGAGAAACCGGCGATTGACCAGGCGCCCAGCGAGATGGCGATTATCGGGCGCTACCTGCTGCCGCCCGAGATTTTCGACATCCTGGAGAAGGCGCGGCCCGGCCATGGCGGCGAAATCCAGCTGACCGACGCGCTGCTGGAACTGGGCCGCCGGCGCGAGCTTTTGGGCTGCGAATTCGAGGGCGTACGCTACGACATGGGCGACCGCATGGGCTTCCTGACCGCCCAGATTGCCTACGGGTTGCGCCATCCGCAGACGGCTGATAAGTTGCGCTCTTATCTGGCGTCGATTCTTTCCTCCAGGTAAGTCCGGTCGGGGCAGTAGCTCAGCTGGGAGAGCACTACGTTCGCAACGTAGGGGTCGAGGGTTCAAATCCCTTCTGCTCCACCAAGTCCCTTTTGTGAGCTGGCGTTTCGACCCAGGCGTTGCGTTTGGTTTGCAACCGAACACGGACATCGTCGGTGGTGAAACGCGGCGCTGCATTCAGGCCCGCTGCAGATAGCGCCAGCCCACTCGCCGCATCTCGTCCAAGCTCATGGAGCTGGCGAGCTGCGATTTCACCGGCCGCGCCGAGGACGTGATGCTGGCGGGAGCGATCGGCACCGGAAAGCCCATACCTTGCGATCGCGCTCGGTATGGAGGCATCTGCGGGCTGTCTTGGGGAGCGGTCGCGATAGCTCGCCGAGGATACTTGACCCCGCCGGCCCGCGGCGATGATCCGGCTGCGCAAAAATCTCCTCCGCTCACGACGGCCGCGAGCTCGATCTGCTGGGTATGGTTTTACAGCCGCCGCTATATCCGGATGCGGACCAGCAGATAAAGGGGCGGCGCCCCCGCAACTATTGCATCACCTGTTGGAGGCCGCGCGGGAACGCTCTTACGCTGATGTCGCGATAAGGTTTTGGAACCTGGTCGCCGATTCTCTTCATCGCCACCGCCGACACCGAATAGTGCAGATTCTGCAAATCGATGATCGCGTTGGAACTCGAATAGGAGGCAAGCGGCATGAACCCGTCGTAAATCCTGGACGGCAGATAATTCAGCACGGTGACCTTCCAGAGTTTGCCGCCCGAATCGTACACGTCGCGCGTCAGCGGCAGGTGGAACTCCGAGTCCAGGTAGATAACCTGGTTGGAGTAGCAGTAGTTGCTTCCCACTCGCTCAGGAATCGGCGTAATCCGGATTACGTCGGCCTTGCGCACTTCCCACGGGCCCAGGACGCTGACCACGGGCCATCCACCCAGCGGCGGATGGTCGGTTACGGTCGTGTTGGCTCCTTCCTGGGTGTCGGTTACTTTTTCGGGCCCATTAACTATGGCGAGGATCTTCTTCTGCCCCATGTACTCCATGTGAAAGTCGCCGACCACCAGGTTGGTGCCGTTGTTGTTATCGTCGTTCAGATAATCGCTGCCGAGGATCGGCGAGCACCTCGCCGCCGCGGACAAACGCAACGCCCTGCGCAGCGAGGGCAGGAACACGTAGATTTCATTGAGCCGATTTGGGTCGTCGCGAAACATCGAGAGCTGGGTCGTATAGCGGGACTGCTCGGGAGAGAATATCTCGATATATTGCGAGGCGAGAAAACCTGAATTTCCGGGAAAATCCACCGGGATGCCGGGATCGCTGCGATGCATCAAACGGTAAGCCACCAAATCGCCCGCGGTGACCGTATGGTTGTAGTAGCGATCGCCGTTGGGAGTGCCGAAATGGAAGTAGTACATTTCCGGCAACCAGGCGCCCCATGCGTCGAAGTAGGCCTTGTAGGCGCGCTGCGGCTCTTTGGGGTTGGGAAACGGCCAGCCGGCCACCCAGCCTTCCAGCGTATAGGAACCGGCGGCGGTCGGAATCAGCCGCACCTGGGAGCTGTATTTTTCGGTGTCGCGAATCAGGACACTGGGTTCCTTGAACTTCGTGGTGGGTCCCACCACCACCTCGTAGTAGGGGTCGTCGCCGACGTGAAACTGATATTTGCCGCTGTAAAGTGCCTGCTCGCCGATTCCGAAAAAGTTGCGGTATTTCTGCCAGTTGTGAACCGTTATATGGGTGCCCACCGGCACGGTTTCGGAGCTGTCGCCGTCAACCAGGGCTTTATAGGCGTTGAGGTCGAACTGCTGGGCATGCGCCCACAAGGGCACCAAGGCGCACAGCAGGCACAATAGCAAGCCGGTCAGCGCAAAGCGCTGAATGGCCGACCCCGGCGCGACCAATGACGGGACGCCGTCGACCGGTTCGACGCGCGGCGCCTTGTCGCGCAACCACTTGTCCATGCGTGCCCTCCATAGATCCGGCGCTTCCAGCACGTGGGAATCGGCAGAGATAATTCGCAAGGCAGCCATCGCCTCGCCTCCTGAGAATTTTGACACGACCGCATACCTCCTCGCGGCTGACCACAGCCCCAACGCGATGGGCGTTGCGTTCCTAATTGTTGTGCGCTCAGGAAAGAGCCGCAACGCGAATCGCCGCGGGGGCTATGTAAGAAACTTTACAGATCCCCGTCTTCGGCCGTCTCTTCGGCAGCGGGCTGGGCGGCGCCGGCTGCCCACGCGGGCACCACCGCGTCGGTATCGGACCCGTTTAGTACCTGGCGGGCCGCCTCTCCGATGCGGGCACGCGGAGCAGCGTCGACCTCCCGTTTACAGTCCTTCCAGACGGAACTACTTGCGCGGATGGAGAATGGCTATGGCCGACTTCCACCGTTGACGGCACGCATCGTAGGGTGGTACTGCCTGCACTCCGGGACCAGTGCCAACCAGGCAAGCGTGCCGGAGAGGTGTACGCTGGAAGCGAAAGGCAGGAGAGATATGCCCAAACAGTCCCCGATACCCGATGAGTTGGACAAGCCCTTTTACGACGCTTGCAACGAGGAGCGGCTGGTAATTCAGTATTGCACCAGTTGCCGGAGGTATCAGTTCCCGCCGCGCCCAGGGTGTACCCGCTGCGGGAACAACGCCTCGGTGCAGTGGCGCCAGCTAAGCGGCCGCGGCCGGATCGTCAGCCGTGTCGTGGTGCATGACACCCCGACCTCTTCGCTGATCCCGGAGCAACCCTTCAACGTCGCGGCCATCGCGCTGGATGAAGAGCCCGACATAATCATGTTGTCTCATCTTCCCGGGACTCCGGTGGACCAGGTACCGATCGGGGCTGCGGTCGAAGTGATCTTTGAGACGACCCCCGCGACGGGCCAGAAGGTGCCCGAATGGCGGGTGGCAGGCTAGACCCCAAGGGCGACAGGACGGAAACGCGAAGCAGGAGGTTGACTATGCCGCATCCGGGAGTTCCTCACAGTTGGTTCCGAAATAAAGATGGTTTGGGGCTGTGGGAGGGCCGAGGCAAGGTCGTAGCTACCGGCGTCGGAACGTCACCCACCGCGCGGCGCTGGGACGAAAAGCCCGAGACCAGCATGGGTGCGTTGACCATCATCGCGATTCGCAAGGCTATCGCGGACGCCGGGATTTCGCCCGACGAGATCGACGGGCTGGTTCTGACCCCCGAATCCACCACCGGGGTTTCCAACGATCCGAAAACCCCTCCGCCTCCGGGCTGGGAGAAGCACTTCAAAATGGCGTCCTTCCCTCAGGCCGGCATCACCCGGGGAGACATCGACTGGCTGCTCTTGAACACGCCGGAGCTGAAGAACGTGAAGTTCATGATGAACGGCGCCATGTGTATGTCGGTGTCTTTTGTCGCCGCGGCGGAGGCGGTGGCGCGCGGGCTCACTCAGACCTGCCTGGTGGTTCGAGGCTGGCACAACCTGGCCGGCCGCTACTATGTGGGAGTCGGGGCGAGCGCGCTAAACACGGCTTCCGGTCCGTTCAAGTACAGCAGCATCTGGGGCCTGCCGGCCTGCGGCACCACGGCGATGGTCTTCGAGGAGTACTGCCGCAAGTACGGCAAGAGCCACGATCAGATGGCCAACTTCGTGGTGACCCAGCGGCGCAACGGCCTGATGAATCCGGACGGGTTCTACAGCCAGCATCGGCCGGAAATGATCACGGTGGAGGACTACCTGACGGCGCGATGGATCGCCAAGCCGGCCAACATCTACGACAACGACCTGCCGATCATGGCCGCCCTGGCCGTGGTCTTCACCACTCCGGAGCGGGCCAAAAACCACAAGCAGAAGCCGGTTTACATCCTGAGCCATGGGCAAACGCGGCCGGAAATGATGGGCGTCACGCCCACGCTGGAGAAGTGGGAGCAGGCCACCGATCGCATGGGGCGGATTCTCTACGAAGGGTCGGGCGTTGGTCCCGACGATCTGTCCTTCGAAAACATGTACGACGGCTTCACCCTGTTCCACCAGTTCCACTTGGAGGGGCTGCGGTACGCTGCCCGTGGAGAGAAGCGCGGCTATGCTCTGGACCTCTACGAGACCGACATCAGCATCGAGGGGCCGAATCCGGTTTCGCCCAGCGGCGGCAACAACGGCAACGGACGCACCCGCTGGTGGAACCATCGGGACACCATCCTGCAGTTGCAGGGGCGATCGCCCTCCCAGATCAGGAAAAAGGCTGAGATTGGCGTCTCCGGTGCTCCGATGCCCGACATATGCGACGCGCTGATTTGGAGCGCCACTCCCCCGGTTTAGGTCGCGGTCTGGCCAGTATCGCAGCGGTCAGCCTTGACGGGTAACCGGGGACGTTAATACTAGGGAGACAGCGCTATACCGTCGCCCGGGAGGCGGTTGCAGCCGCGGCAACCGGTGGTATCCGGAGTTTAATCCGTTTGTCCAGGGCGACAACGATTGCGCAGCGCATCACCGGCTGCTTCTGAATCCGTGTGGGCGCTGGACAAGTGGGAGGAGACGAAAGTTGATTTACCTGCTCAGCTTCGACATCGACGGCACCATGGAATTCGGCGACCCGGCCGGCGGTGTGACTGTGGAAATGGTGCGAAGAGCCAAGGAGTTGGGGTTTATCGTCGGCAGTTGCTCCGACCGGTTCCCCTCATGGCAGAAGAAGGCATGGGATAGTTACGGTGTCGCGGTCGATTTCTGGGTGCCCAAGCACATGCTGCTGGACGTGAAGACCCGTTTTCAGGCCGACCGCTACGTTCACATCGGCGACCGCGACATCGATCGCCAGCTCGCCGAAAAAGTAGGATTCCATTTCTGGTGGGACCACGAAGCCGTTGCCGAGCCCTGGCTGGCCTGGCTGACTGACCAGCGCTGAGCAGGCTCGACGCCGCATGAAGATTGGCCTGATCTCCGACACCCACATTCCCTCGATGGGTGCGCAACCGCCATCCCAGGTGGTGCGGGCGTTTGAGGGGGTCGATCTGATCCTCCACGCCGGGCATGTTGAAATCCCCTCCTGCATACAGTGGCTGGAGCGCATCGCGCCGGTTACGGCAACGACATCGTGGCTGGTCGGTACGGGCGAGGCTCTCCCCAGGGTGAACACGATCAAGGTGGTGGAAGCGGAGAACCATACCATCGGCATGTGCCACGAGTTGATCCTGAAGAGCCTGGGCGACGACGTCATCCCGGGCGCGATCGGGAGGGCATTCCCGCCTGGAGAGTCGCTGCCCGACGCGCTGGAGAGCATCTTCGGCAAGCCGGTGGACATAGTGGTTTTCGGCTACACCCACGAGGCGATGGTGGAAACTCACCAGGGGGTGCTGTTCGTCAATCCCGGCAGCCCCAGCCTGGTCAAACAGAACATAAGGCTCGGCACCGTAGCCGTTCTGGAGATAACGCCAGAGAGCAGGGCCGCCCGCATAATTGACCTGTCCACACTGGACGCGTGAGCGTATTCGTTCGCATCCCCGCGATACAGGGCGGGGTTTCCCAGGTGCGGCGCGTCAAGGCGGCGCTGCTGCGCAGGACCTTTCAGTCCCCGCTTATGTGACAAGCCTGCTCGACCGCGCGCTGCCTGATGGCGGCCTGTTTGCCTGCGAGGCGGCAGACGCTCCAACGGCCTGTTCGCTGGAGCGCTCCCCTCGCCTGCCGCAGTTGAACCGGCGCGCCGATACCGCTACTGCAAAATGCGATCGAGGCCGCCCGGAGAACTGAGCACCGCGACATCGCGGTAATGCGCCGGCACGTCCTCATCGATGGTCGAACGAGTCGCCCATCCGATGGTGGTGTGCACGTTCTGGTAATCGATCATCTGCGGCGCGGAATAGCCGTCCAGAAAGAGGAACGGACGGCCGTGGAACATAAGCGGAGCGTACTTGTTCCAACCCATCTTCCACAGTTTGCCCTCGTTATCATACTCGTCGATCATCATCGGCACCCAGGTCTCCCGGTCGACATAAAATACCCGATGGGAAAAGCAGTACGGACCCATCGCCGGCATCCACTCCAGGTCGATTAGATCCATGATGCGGGGTTCGAAGTGCCCGGTTCCGGCCTTCGGCCATCCCGGAAAAGCGCCCGCTGACGGATCCGCGATTCCGACATAGGAGGCCGCTTTGAAGGCTTTGTCCGGGTCCTGGATGTTGACCAGCAGCTTCTTTTCGCCCAGGAAGTTGACCTTGAAGTAGGGCGGGTTCCACGCGTTATCGTCCTGCACCCAATCGGTGCCTAATATCGGCGAGCACCGTGCGGCGCTCGACAACCGCAGCGACCGGCGCAAGGAGGGCAGAAACACGTAGGTCTCCGGCAGCCGGGTGGGGTCGTCGGGCTGCGATTGCAGTTGAGTGGTGTATTTCGACTGTTCCGGCTCGATAACCATGAAACGCGAAACATAGAACATGCCGCCGGCGTACGGGACGCTGGTGCCCATATTCGGTTCGCTCAGATGCGAGAGCTGGAAGAAGCTGTCATCACTGGTGTTTTGAGTGCGATTACCGTACCGGTCCACAAGCCAGCCGTCGGAATTCGAATGCATATTGAATGGGCGCAGGGGCGTCCAGGCATTATACATGATTTCAACCCCCTCATTGGGACCGGAGGGGTTGGGAAACGGCGGTCCAGCCACCCAGTTGTGCATGATGTATCCGCCCTGGGGAGTGCGTTCAAGGCGGGTCTGTCCGCCGTATTTTTCGCCGTCCTCCTTCCACTTGGGGGGCATTTCAAAATGGGTCGTGGGAGTCACAACGATCGTGTACTCCGGATCCGCCGTGACATGGAACGGATAAGCTCCGCTCAGCGCGGCCCACAACCCGATCGGCAGAGAGGTTTTGTAAGATTGCCAGTTCGCCAAGGTTATCCGCGTTCCGGGCGGTACGCCGCCCGCCGCATTGGCATCGGCCAGTCCGCGATAATTCTGTTCGTTCCAGACAATCTGCGCGCTGCTGACAGGCGCGCTCAGAACCACGCAAAGCAGCGCCAGAGACGCCACCGCAATTGACGTTTTCATAGATAAACTCCCGCCGAGTTTACTGCCGGAACTGTGTGCACGTCCGTGCCGGAAGAACATTTTTCTGCATTAGCTATTGCATCACCTGATCCATTCCGCCGGGCGTGCCCCACCGGTTGTAGTCGTCGTACGCTCCGGCGTTGCCATTTATCTGTCCACCGCTCTGTATATCGAACGTAAGATGGTTGTTTTGCACGTCCCAGAAGATGTAATCGCCGTCGCCCGGGCCTCCCGCGCCGGTAGCCACGTCGCCGTTGGTCCCGGGAAGCGGCATGGGCCGATAGATGGACGGCCCGGTCTTCCACAGGAGCAGGCCGGCATCGTACAGGTCCATCCAGATAGGCTGCCATGTCTCGCGGTCGATGTAGGCCATCCGGCTGCCGTAACAGTAGCCCCCCGCCATCGACGGCACGCGGCGGATGTCCAGAACGGCGACCGGACGCACCTGCCAGGTAACGGCCCGCGGGCCGGGAAAGTACAAGGGCTTGTAGTAATTGTTTTTATTGGTATAGCCCGGTTCCGGATAACCGACCAAAATGTTCTTGTAGCCCAGGAAGCGCGATTGGAAGATCGGCGGCTGCAGGTTCATCGAACGTTCGTCGTCCTGCGTATAGTCGCTGCCGACCAGGGGTGAGCAGCGCGCCGCGGTCGTAAGACGCAGCGAACGCCGCAGCGAGGGCAGGAATACGTAGGATTCGGGCAGGTCGCCCGGATTGTCGTGGAAGATCTGCAGCGAGTTCACGTACTTGGACTGTTCGGGCTCCATGATGACGTTGTTCTGGGTCAGGAAGACGTCGCCGGTACCGGATATGTCGATAGGTTTGCCAGGGTCGCTGAGGTGCTTGACCTTGAAGTTTACCTCGCGCACCTCATTGACGTATTTGTTGCCGAACTTGTCCATCGTGAAACCAAGCTTGGCGTAAGTGGTGATCACGTAGGGAATATAGGCGTAATACTCGTTGTACATTATCTCTACGCCGGCCAGCGGACCGCTTGGCTTTGGAAACGGCGCACCCGCGACGTAGCCCTTGATGTCGTAGCCGCCGTCTGAATTTTTAGTCAGGCTGACCTGGCTCGCGTACTTTTCGGTATCTTCCTGGTATTGTCTGGGCAGCGGCGTCGGCGTGGTTGGCCCGACCACCATGACCGCGTTCTGAGGCAGATGCCAGTAGAACGCTCCCGCCCAGAGCCCCTGCAGGCCAACCGGCATGAAGTCCTTGTACTGCTGCCAGTTCTGAGCCGTGATTCGCGTTCCCGGCGCAATCGTCCGGTGTGAATCCGCGGGGACGAGGCGGTCGTAGCCCTGCTCGCTCCATTTCAGTTGCGCCGCCGATATGCCCGGCAAGGAAAGCCAGAGCACTGCGGCCGCGGCTATGGAAATTATCTTTTTCAAGTTCATACCCGGTTCTCCGCAAGTTTGGTTTCGGATGAAAAATGGATTCCACGGCCGGTGCCGCAGCAACCCCAAACAGCAGGACTATGAAGGAAGGCGCCGGCCGGACTGGCTTAAAGGGAAGTGACCGCCGCAGAGCAGTTATCGTCCGCGGCCGGCGAGGGAGACGTACGGCGATGCATCAGCGCCGCCCGCAGCGAAAATGGTTCCAAGCCGCGATCGCGCAGGGGCACGCACATGGCCGCGGAAGCCGAGACGGGGTTGACCTCGCTCGCGGTGAAATCGGCCAGCGGCCGGAGGTCGGGAACGGCGCCGCCCACCTCCTCCACCACGTGGCGGGTGAGTTTAAAGCAGTCGGCCGCTAGCGCACGGCGCGGATTGAAGCTGACCGCGGCCAACGGCCGTACGAACTGCGCAAATGTCAAGATGAGAAAGCACGTCAAGAGAAGGGACGCGGCAGGCGATTTCACGCGTCTTTTCATGTGCCGACGCCGAAACCTGGTCCACCCGGGATGGACTGCCTCTAAATATGTCACAGATGCGAAATGCAGGCAATCTTTTTTTTCTCTGAGCCCGCCGATTCGAGACCAGGGCGGCGGCGGAAACAAGCCGGGATGACCCGATAGGCCGCCGCCAGCATCGCGTTGCTTTCTCTCAAGCGGCCCGCCGAATCTGGCCGCAAACCGTTCAGGCCGCGGTTGCGTGCTTTTTCTAATCAACAATGTTGTGTTATAGCTGCAGACTGCAAACCATTGACACAGGGTGGACGAGGCCCCCTGGGCCTCGGAACCGGACGCCGGCTGACGCATCGGAGCGGCCGTTATCCGCGTCTGACAGGGGCGGATTGCCATTGAGGCGGAGCCGTGATTTTGTCATTCAGCCACAACGGAGGACGAGACCGAGATGGCAGACAAGGTTGACCAGATAAACATGGAACCGCTGGACACCACGGAAACCGACAAATGGGTTGGCGTACCGCTGGGCGGCGGGCAGTTGAAGGAGCCGATCACGGTCACCGACATCCGGCGCTGGGCGCAGGGCATGCAGAACCCCAACCCGCTCTATTACGACGAGAAGTATGCGGCTGAAAGCGCCGTCGGCGAAATCATCGCCCCGCAATCCTTCACGGTCAACTGTACCGTCGGGCATGGTGCGGTGCCCGCAATCCAGGGCTATATTCCGGGCACGCACATGCTGTTTGGCGGCGACGAATGGTGGTTCTACGGTCCGCGCATCCGCCCCGGCGACCGGATCCGTTCGGATCGGATGCTGTTCGATTATCGCGTCACGCACACCAAGTTCGCCGGGCCAACGATGTTCTCGCGCGGCGATACTACCTACATCAACCAGCACGGCGAGGTAATCGCCAAAGGGCGCTCCACCTCGATCCGCTATCGCGCCGAAAACGCGCGCGCGATGGACTCCTTCGCCGAACAGCGTAAGCCGCCCCAGTGGACCATCGAAGACCTCGACAATATCGAGGCGCAGAAGTTCGAATACTACAAGACCTTCCAGAACCACATGATCCGCTACTTCAACGACGTGAGGGAGGGCGAAGAGCTGGCGGTGCGGCCCATTGGTCCGCATACCCTCCAGACCTTCACCAGCGAATGGCGCGCTTACATCTTCACCGTCTGGGGCACCGACGAACCCGACAATCTGCCTAATACATCCATGGAAGCCGGATGGCTGCCGGAAATGTCGCGCGACGCGGACCGAGCCAGAATCGATCCCACCTACGCCGACGGACTTTACTATGGCCCCTCGCGCGGACACGTGCATGAACGATACGCGCAACTGATTGGCGTGCCGCGCGGCTACGGCTACGGCGCCACCATGGGCGCCTGGGTGCTGGATTACCTCAGCAACTGGGGCGGCGAACTCGGCTTCGTGGTGCATTGCAACGCGCGCTACATCGGCCCCGCTTTCGTCGGCGACGCCACCTTCCTGACTGGCCGCGTCACGAAGAAAGAAGAGAACCCGCGCACCCGAAGCGGTATCGTCACGGTCGATTTCGAGATGAAAAACCAGGGCGGGATGCTGATGGCGAAGGGTCCGGCGGAGATCAGGCTGCCGTTGAAATAACCGAAGCCGCGCTCCCGCGCGCAAGCGTCGCTTAGCCCAACGGTGCGCGGCCGATCCGGACGGCGTCGATCGCCGGGTGCGCGTGCGCCTTCAACCCGGGCTCAGGACCGCAGCCATTATCAGCGCGAGGAGATTAGATGAGCCAACCTCCGGCTATCGACCTGGTCAGCGCCGCGGCATTTGCCAACGGCCAGCCGCATGAGCAGTTCCGCTGGCTGCGGCGCAATGCTCCCGTCTATTGGCATCCCGAACCGCATGGGCGCGGCTTCTGGGCCGTAACCCGCTATCACGACGTGCGCGCGGTCGGCCGCGATCCGAAAACCTATTCGTCGTACAGGGGCGGAATCCTGATCGACGATCCAGGCGGGCCGGCGTTGGCCGAGTCACGCAATATGATGCTCATGATGGACCCACCGCAGCATACCCGCTACCGCCAGCTGGTCAGCAGACAGTTCACGCCGCGCAGCGTGCAAGCCCTGCGTCCGCGCGTGGAGGAACTGGCCGCGAAAATCATCGACCGGGTAAGCGCGCGCGGCGAATGCGACCTGGTGCGCGATATCGCCGGCGAGCTGCCTTCGTATGTTATCGCGGATCTGATGGGTATCCCGCTGGAGGATGGACGCCGGCTGTATGAGCTGACCGAGAAGATGCATGCGTCGAGGGAGGGCGCGGCGCATGATGAGCGCAGCCTGGCGTCGATCGAGATGCTCAATTACGCGATCGGCGTCGCGCAGCATAAGCGCCAGCATCCGGGCCCCGATCTGGCGACGCAGCTTCTGCACTCCGAGATCGACGGCGATCGGCTGACGCCGGCGGAATACGGCCTGTTCTTCATGCTGCTAATCAACGCCGGCGGCGACACGACGCGCAATCTGCTGGCCGCCGGGATGCTGGCGCTGTTCGACTATCCCGAGCAGCGGCGGCGGTTGCAGGAAAACCTTGACGCGCTGATCCCCGCCGCGGTCGAGGAGATGCTTCGCTACGTAAGTCCGGTCATCTACATGCGGCGCACCGCGGCCTGCGATACTGAATTGGCCGGCGCGAAGATTCGCGCCGGCGACAAGGTTGTCATGTACTATGGCGCGGCCAATCGCGACGAGGCCGTCTTCACGAACCCCGATGAATTCAATATCGAGCGCGCGCCCAACGATCACATCGCTTTCGGCGGCGGCGGCGCCCATTTCTGCCTCGGTGCACACCTCGCGCGCCTGGAAATCCAGGTTATGCTGCGGGAGATCTTCACCCGCCTGCCCGACCTTCGACCGGCGGGTCCGCCGCAATGGCTGGCGTCAAACTTTATCTCCGGCCTGAGCCGCCTGCCGGTGAAATTCACGGCTGATTAGTCAGCCGGGCCCAATCGATCGGCGGTCGGGCCGGGCCGGACTATTGTGAACCCAAAGCGGCGCTCCTGAAAATACCGGCGCCGCTGTTATCAAATTCGATGTCAACCAAGACCGCTCCGGCCGCTGCCTGAACCGGAATCGAGTACACGCGCGCGGCGCTGGCGCTGAGCAGTTTGCGCTTGGTCTCGAAGTCGATGGGTGGTAGAAGCGTTTTGTCAACCGCCGGTCAGGCAAAAAGCCCGCTCGCCGGGGTGGAGAGAGGAGCAGAACATGCGCAAGGATCCCTTCCGGGTCGCAATTTCGGACCAGGTGCTGCAGGACTTGCATGACCGCCTGACCCGGACGCATTGGCCGGTGGATTTTGCCAACCGGAATTGGGCCTACGGCACCAACCGGGAATATCTCCGCGAACTTGTGGACTACTGGATTCACCGGTATGACTGGCGCATACACGAGCAGGAGATCAACACCTTTTCGCATTACAAAGTCACGATTGATGAAGTTCCAATTCACTTTATCCATGAGCCCGGCAAAGGGCCGAATCCAATCCCGTTGATTCTGACTCACGGCTGGCCCTGGACCTTTTGGGACTTGCATAAAGTGATTCGACCTCTGGCCGACCCGGCGGCGTTCGGCGGCGACGCGCGCGACGCCTTTGACGTGGTCGTCCCTTCATTGCCGGGCTTCTGCTTCTCCACGCCTCTGACCAAACCCGGCATCAACTGCTGGCGCACGGCCGATCTCTGGCTGGCCCTGATGCAGGAGGTGCTGGGATACGGGCAATTTGCCGCCGAAGGCGGAGACTGGGGCGCGTTTGTGACCGAACAACTCGGCCATAAGTACCCGCAGCATTTGATCGGTATATATCTCAGTCTTGCGGTTCCGATGGATTTTTTTGGGCGGCGTACGATTACCGCAGATGAATATGGGGAAGATGAGCAGGCCGCATTGGCGCGTTCCAAAGAGGTGGCCCCATTCGTTACCAGCCACGTCGCGGTTCAGACGACCGATCCACAGACCCTGGCCTATGCGATGCATGATTCGCCCTCGGGGCTGTGCGCGTGGATACTGGAACGGCGGCGTAACTGGAGCGATTGCGGCGGCGATGTCGAACTGCGCTTCTCTAAAGATGAATTGCTGACGCATATAATGCTCTACTGGGTGACCGACTGTTTCGTGACCTCCGTGCGCTATTACTACGAAGCAGCGCACAATCCGTGGGCACCGGTCCATTCCCGTATGCCTGTGGTCGAGGCTCCAACCGCCCTCGGCATTTTCCCCCGCGAACTGTTCATACCGCCGCGCAAGTGGGCGGAGCGCTACTTCAATCTTAAACGATGGACTCCGATGACCGCGGGAGGACATTTTGCGCCCAGTGAGGAGCCGGAGCAGTTGGTAGAGGACATTCGTGCATTTTACCGCTCGTTGCGCTGAAGCGTTCGATCGCATGGCTGACGGAGCGCTGCCGGGTTTACTCCTCCATTTGACAACTTACCCCGGCTGGCCGCAGCGTCGGAACGAAACGAGGCAATTTCGAGGACTTCGACAGTGTACGACCTGCTGATCAAGAATACCAAAGTGGTCGATGGCACCGGAGCCGCGGCTTATCACGCGGACGTAGCTGTCAGCGGCGGAAGAATCGCAGCGATCGGCAGGCTGACAGACCAATCCAAACGCCTCATCGACGCCTCGGGATTGATTGTCGCTCCCGGATTTATCGATCCGCATACGCACTACGACACGCAGATCTGCTGGGACCCCCTCATTACCTGTTCGCCGTGGCATGGCGTGACGAGCGTGATGATGGGGAATTACGGCGTCGGTATCGCTCCCTGCCGTCCGCAGGATCGCGAGATCGTCACCTGGGATCTGGTGAACGTCGAAGCGATTCCGTTTTGAGGTTCTGAACCAGGGCATCCGCTGGGAATGGCAAAGCTTTCCCGAGTACATGGACGCGGCGCAGCGGCGCGGCGTTGAAGTCCGCGGAAGGAAAAACCGTCGCCCGCATAGCGCGCGAGCGCGGCCGCGATCCGCTCGATACATTCCTCGATCTCGCGCTGGAGGATGATCTCAATCTTCATTACGCAACGACCTCGGATGCGGGCGAGATACCGAAGCTGGTCGCGGACTCGCGTACAATTCTTGGCCTGTCCGACGCCGGAGCCCATGTCGGGCTGCTGTGCGACGCCGGATACTGCACCCATCTGCTCGGCGTATGGGCGCGTGAACAGCAGGTAATAAGTTTGGAGCGGGCGGTTCAACGCCTCACTTCCGAACCCGCGGACTACTTCGGGATCGGGACACGGGGACGCCTGAGAACCGGTCTGGCCGGACATCGCGATCTTCGACTACGACCGCGTCATGCCGAGTCCGGTCGTGATGCTTTCCGACCTTCCCGGCGGCGGACGCCGCATGGTCCAGCAAGCCCGGGGAATACACTATACAATCGTCAACGGCGAAGTGGTTTTCGAAAACGGAAAACGTAGCGGTGCCATGCCCGGCGAAGTTCTGCGCTCCGGAAAATGCTTAGTGTCGTATCTGGAAAAATTAACGTCAGGATTTGTCCGTCCAAATATCGTGGGTGTGTTGACCGCAGGATATCCTGGACGCCGTCGGCCAGCGTGATTCCCTTGCCGTAGCCCGCTTTCGGCAGACGCAACAAGTGGCGCGATCTGTATATCCCGCCATCGGCTGTTTACGAGTGCGGAGAACGCCAAGGATGCATCGGTGCGCCGCGGCGAGCCCTCCGCAATGCCAGGCACCTCCTCGGCCGCATCGATGGCGACATCGCCTGTACCTTCTCCGCAATAGTCACCGCCAGTTGGCATGATCCGGAAGGGAATCCCACCGGATGGCTACCTCATGATACGAGAGAGCGAGCCGGGAAACGCCCAGGTCTGCACGTCGCGCAAGTCGGCGCTGATCTTGCTGGCGAATAGCGTGGGCCCTTCGGGGATGGACGCGGTTACGTGCTGGTTCTGAAAATCCCACATTATGTCCAGATTGGCCGAGTGGAAAGTGGTCTCGTCGCCGGTGTCGATTTTCAGTGGCCGCATCGGGATAAGGTTGAATTTCCAGAACTTCAGGTTGACATCGTAAAAGTCCCATCCGAGCTGAGTCCAGGTGTCGGGATCGATGTATGCCACCTTGTGCCCATAGCAGTAACTGCCCACTGATGGCATCGGGCTGGTATCGACCACCATGACGTTGCGCAGCTCCCAGTTGCCGACCTTGGGACCGGGAAACGCCGGCATCGAACTCCTGAGGTTAAAATTCTGACTGTCGTACATCGCTGGATCGCTGGCATGTACCATGAACAGGACTTTTTTCCGACCGAGGAACCTGACGTTGAAGTTCGGGATTTGGAACGACATTCCGTCGGAGTTGTCGTCCTGGACCCAGTCGCTGCCCAGAATCGGCGAGCACCGCGCCGCGCTGGACAGCCGCAGCGAGCGGCGCAGGGAGGGCAGGAAAACATAAATCTCCTGCACCCTCTGCGGGTCGTCAGGCTGTTGCGCCAATTGGGTGGTGTAGTGCATCTGTTCGGGCGAGGATACAAAATATCGTGCTGACTGCAGATAGCCTTTGCCGTAAGGCGGATTGGTCGGCATTCCCGGATCGCTGAGGTGGCTCAGGCGCCAGTAAACCACCTCGGTGACTTGCGGGGAGATGTTATGGAACCGGTCGACCAGACTGGAGTTCGTGACATAACGGTAGATCGGCGGGATAAATCCGAAGAAAATGTTGTACAGGACTTCCACGCCGGTCAAATCTCCGCTCGGTTTTGGAAACGGAACGCCCGCCACATAGCCGTCGACCGTGTAGCCCCCGCTATCGACCTTTCTAAGCTTGACCTGGCCCGCGTACCGCTCAGTGTTTTCCTTAAGCTTTTTGGCCATCGGCACAGCGATGGTGGGTCCGACCCGGACCGCGAATTCGGGTCCGCTGCCGACCCTGAACGGGTAGGCCTGGCTGAACATCGCCTGTATGCCAATCGGCATGAATTTCTTATAACTTTGCCAGTTCTGAAGTGTTATCCGGGTACCCGGCGGTATGGTGTCGGTGGAATCCGCCGACGCCAGTGCGTCATAATTGGCCTTGTCGTACGCGATCTGGGCCTGAGCACTGGCAGCGATTCCAACTGTCAGCAGCAGTGCGCATAAAGCATAGGAGAGCCTGGATCCCACTGCGGTTCCTCCCAATCTGATTTTCGTCCGGCTATTTCTTCGTTTCGCGTCCGAGGCGGAATAAACTCCACCACGCGGACGCAACTCGAAGTCCCCGTGCCGTTGAACGAGAGTTCAGTTAAAGGCGGGTTGCGGCTAAAGTCAAGCTTTCGGCATCGCGCGCGTAAAATCGATCGCCGCGAACGCGCCTGCCGGGCTTCAGCGGCCATCGGTGCCCGCCAGCCCTCTCCAGGCAGGCTGTTCGTTTAACATGAGTTTCATTGAGGAGGCCTATCAAATCGCCACCCGGAGGCTTGCCGAGGCGCTCGCAATCAGCGGCGCGGAGTTCCTGAGTTGTCCGCGCTTTACCCCTCTTCTGCGCGGTTCGAGCATTGTGGGCTTGGGTGAGGCCTGATGAATGACTGTGCATGCACAGTCATGCTTTGCGTATAATTCACCGCATGAGCACGCCCATTGATGATCACGGATGAACTTCGAGCAAAATTGCTCCAGCTTGCGGCACACAGGGGGACAAAGGATCTTCGCGCGTAGTGGCCGAGGCTCTTGATCGGAGCACGGTTTGCAACCGCATCGGCCGGAACGTTTCAAGTTCAGCGCCGCTCCCGACTTCGAGACCGAGCTGGCGGACATTGCCGGGCTTTATCTGGATGCTCCGGAACAGGCCCTGGTGCTGCGCGTGGACGAGAAGTTTCAAATCCAGGCGCTTGATCGGATCGCGCCGCTGCGCCCCGCCATTCCCGCGAGAATGCTCAACCCCTGGTCCGGACCAGGACCGCTGAACGAATCACACGCCGCCTCAGAAATGCTAGATTCTTTTCTGAGGCATGACACCGGCATTTGAGGGTTTGTGGTTATCCGAGTGACCGAGGCCTGGAATTGGAGGTGATATGATGGACGCGCAACGCCTGATTTCCGCCGATTCACACGTCAACGAACCTTCCGACTTATGGCAAACGCGGCTGGACCGAAAGTTTCGGGACCGCGCGCCATACATCACCAAAAACGAAAAAGGTTCGGGATATCTTTTCGTTGTGCCGGGAGTATTAGTCACTCAGATTGCGGGAGGATTCGCGGCCGGCAAAAGCGGACATGAACTGAAAGAGCACATGTCCCGGGGCTATGAGGCCGCGCGTCCCGGCGGATGGGACCCCGCGGAGCGCATCAAGGATCAGGAAATAGACGGCGTTGGATGCGAGGTTATCTATACCACGCTGGGAGCGCAGCTGTTCGGGCTTCAGGACGCTGAATTTCAATGCGCCTGTTTCCGCGCTTTCAACGGCTGGCTGTCTGAATTCTGCTCGTACGACCCGTGCCGGCTCGCCGGTGTCGGTCTGATTCCGCTGGACGATATCGCGAAAGCGGTCCAGGAGCTGGAATTCTGCGCCCGATCGGGTTTGCGCGGCGCGGCGATTTGGGCCGCCGCGCCCGACGACAGACCTTTCGGCAGCAGGATTTACGAGCCCTTCTGGCAGGCGGCGTCCGCTGCGGGCCTTCCCCTGTCGCTTCATCTTGCGACCGGCGCGGCTTTCTTTGCCAGGCAGCGTATGCCGCAAACGCTCGCACCCGAGGGCTACGTCAATGCGATGTACGAGGTGCCGCGCTCGCTGTGCGCGCTGGTCTACGCCGGGGTGATGGAGCGTTACCCGAAGTTGAAGTTCATCTCGGTGGAAAATGACGTCGGATGGCTGCCGCATTTCATGTATCGGCTCGATCACGCTTACGAAAAGTACTGGGCGATGATGAGCGACCCGCTGCCGCATCGGCCCAGCGAGTATCTGCGCCGCCAGCTTTACGCGACCTTTCAGGACGATCCGGTGGGTCCGGCCACCTGGCAGCTTTTCGGCGAAGACAATTACATGTGGGCTTCGGACTATCCGCACTCGGACTCGACCTGGCCGAACTCGCGGGACGTAATACAGCGCAACTTCAGCAGCCTGCCCGCCGGCGTTACCAGCAAGATCGTCTGTGAGAACGCGGCTCGACTGTATAATCTGTCAATGGACTAGTTGTCTATAAGATTGTACTCACTATCGGCGCGGCCGCCCGTCATCCCCGGTTCGCGGCGGCCGGACCGGGCGCGCGGTGCTGCTCCCTCGTTTTTGGTCCGGCGCTCGCCCCAGCGGTGAAAGGCGCGACGCCAGGCCGCCGCGAATTCAGCCGTAAAACCTAAATGATGACGCCGCGTTCCTTGAGTTTGGCGATTTCCTCCCAGTTGCGGCCCATCTCAAGCAGGATTTCCTCAGTGTGCTGGCCCAGTTCAGGGGCCGCATCACGGATATTCCACGGCATTTCGCTGAAGTCGATTGGCGCCGGCACCACTTCGACCTCGCCCTCGTTGGTCGGCATCGTGGTGAAGCATCCGGCGATCCGCATCTGCTCGTCCTTGAGCGCGCCGGGGATGTCGTTGGCGGGCGTGTACCAGACATCCTCGCGATCGAATATCGGTCCCCACTCCTCCAGGGGTTTGGTTTTAAAAATGTCGTCCAGAATCCGGATCAGCTCCACGGAATTTTTGCCGCGGTTGTCCAGCGAGTTAAACCGCGGGTCGTCAAGCAGCTCCGGACGGCCAATTGCCCGGGTCACGCCGGGCCAGAAGCGGTCGCCCTGCAGGCATAGCAGCCAGAACCATTTGCCGTCGCGGTCCTGGTAACAGTTGATCAGCGGATTGAACGAGGGAGAGCGGCCGCTCGCGGAGCGCTGCGGATAGCCCAGCAGCGCCAGATTCATCGCACTGCTCACCGCGTAGGCCCCGGTGCGCAGCAGCGAGGCCAGCACGCGTTGGCCCTTGCCGGTGGCCGCCCGTCCGACCAGCGCGGCGCAAATACCCCCGGCGGCCGCCAGTGCGGTGTAATAATCGCCGAAGGCGCCGCACCGCATCATCGGAAAGTCCCCCGGCGGCAGCAGCGCCGACCACACCCCGGCCCGCGCGTAAAACGCGCCGGCATCGTAACCCGCCCGGTCGCGCCATTCGCCCTCAACGCCGTAGCCCGTGACGTGACAATAGATCAGACGCGGGAACAGCGGATGCAGCGAATCGTAGTCCAGTCCGAGCCGCTCGACCGCGCCGACCCGCATATTGGTCATGAACACGTCGGCCGCTCCGATGAGCTCGCGCGCCAGCCCGCGGCCCTCTTCAGTCTTGAGATTGAGAACGATACCGCGTTTGCTGCGATTGCTGACCCGGAAATTGGGATTGGTGATATTGGCCGGCTGCACACCGGGGTGAACGTTCAGCGCCCGGTAAGGGTCACCCTCGGGTGATTCGATCTTGATAACCTCGGCGCCCCAATCCGCCAGAATTCCGGTGACCATCGGTCCGGCTGCCCACATCGCAAGCTCTACGATTTTGATCCCCTTCAGTGGACCCGTTGCTTCCATCCTGGCTTCCTTTCCCGCAGGGACACTGCCCCGATCAAGAAGGCCAGCGCCGATCTTGACGCCGGCTCGGCCGCTTTGCTCTTGCCCCGTTCAAACTTCCGGGGAGCCTGAACGTATCTATAAGCGCGCAACTCCAACATGGTTGTCAATCGCGCCGCGCGGTCATTTCCGATCGACCGGACCTCAATCGTTCCGGCGATGTGAGGCGGCAGCTATTAAAACCCGAGCGTGCCGGAAGGGCGTCAGCCACCGAACGTACCAGGCGGCGGCACGGAGAAACCGGATCCTTGCGCTTGCCAATGCGGCTGGAGCGTCCGTTCTTTTCGCCGCGCGAGATCCGTGAGTGAATCGCAATCGAAGCTACAACGGCAGTGAAATTTCGGCCGGGCCTTTGGCCATTAGAAAGCCGTCCTGATTCTTCATTTCCACGTCGATCGTGACTACGCCTTTGCCGCGGGCCGGGTCCGGCTGCTTCTTTGTCACTTTGCCGGTCAGGTAAGTGACGTCGCCCACGAAAGCCGGGAAGATGTAACGCACGTTGCAGTGCTGGACGATACCCAATTCTCCCGCCCAATTAGTCAGATAATCGAGCACCCATGCGCCCATGGAGGCGCCGTAGCCGTAACCGCGCGGAACGCCGATCAACTGCGCGTACTGCTGATGGACATGGCCGCGCGACGCCCCGTAGTAGAGGCCGTCGCCGTACGTGGGATCGATCATCGCCTTGTCCGAACTGCGGGTCATCTCCGGCAGCCATCCGGCGTAGTCGGTAGTGGTCAGAGACTGGGTATCGACCGCGTTCGACGCCCAGACCGTAAAGATGTAGGAGCGCCATTCGGTGGTAAAGGTCTGGAGCGTATGCGGTCCGATTGGCCGCCGGACCAGTTCCTCATTTTCCCTGACGTCTTTGAGGGTTCGTTTGGGATGGTTCTGGAAGGTTGAGTAATAGGCAAATTTTTCGTCTTCGATCTGCTGCAACTTGTCCATCGTCCATTCGGGCGAGCGCGCCTGCTCGGCGAAGGAGTTCATCTTGCGCGCGTTGTCGGCGCGATAGCGGATGGAGGTGGAGCGCTGCTTGCCGATGATCTCGCCGTGCTGGTTGATATAGGTAGTATCGCCGCGGGAAAACATTGTCGGCCCCGCGAACTTGGTATGAGTGACCTTGTAGTCCACCAGCATGCGATCGCAGCGGATGCGGTCGCCGGGCAGGATTCGAGGTCCGTAAAACCACCATTCATCACCGCCGAAAAGCATATGCGACCCGGGGACGTTGCCCTGAATCGCCGGCTGGGCGCCGTGTCCGACGGTGCAGCAGACCGTGAAGGACTGGGGCGCGACGATTTTGCCGAACACGCTCTGGGCCGCATAAGACTCGTCGTAATACAGCGGATTGGGATTCTGCATCCCCTGCGCCCAGCGCCGGATGTCATTAACCGTGATCGGCTCCTTTAATTGCGCGCCCGCCAGCGGCACCCCAATCCATCGATCGACGTCCCTGGTGTCCATCGGGGAAAGGTCGAGATCTCGCGCTTTCGATGCCATCTGCGTTGCTCCTCAATGGTTTTTCGGCAGCACCCGCCGGCGTTCGGCGTTGGATTCCCTTTGGACAGCGTATGGATCGTTTCTGCTGCGAAAGTCAATGGCGCCGCGGGCGCCGGTGAGCTGCGGTTTGACATGCCGCCAAAACGCCACTACTTCATAATTTGTTCCAGAGAATCGGGGAATTTCCTCTTGCGGCTATTCGCGCCGGAAAGCAAAAGGTCGACGCCGCCTTGCGGCGCTCAGGCTGCCCAACCCATTTCACAAAAGTGAGGGCGGTATGGAAGCGAGTATTCCCGATACCTACGTTTCCGCGGACAGCCACGTGGTCGAACCGAAAGACCTGTGGCTCACTCGATTGGACCGGCGCTTTCGCGATCGTGCGCCGCGCATCGAGTCGCGGCCCGACGGTGACTACGGCGTCATCGACGGTCTCACCCCGTCGCCGGTCGGCCTCACCGGGGCGCTTATGAACGACAAGATCAAGGGCGAGATCAAGGACCGCGGCGGCAAGCGGCACGAAGAGACGCGGCCCGGTGGATGGGACCCGCAAGCCCGCATCGAGGACCAGCGGCTCGATCACATCCGGGCGGAGATGCTCTATCCCGGAATGGGACTTGGAATTCTCGGCGCGCCGGACCCGGAATACCAACTCGCCTGTTTCCAGGTTTACAACGACTGGTTGGCCGAGTTCTGCCGCGCCAATCCGCAGCGGCTGGCCGGAGCGGGCGTCTTGCCCGCGCGCGGGCCGGTGGAAGCGATGGTCAAAGAGGCGCAGCGCGCCGTCAAGCTGGGGCTTAAATCGGTAATGGTCGCCGCCGAAGTGCCGGAGCGCCCCTATACATCGCGCGAATACGATCGACTATGGGCCGCGATTTCGGATCTGAACGTGCCGCTCTCAATCCATTCCGGAACCAGCAGCGGGATGCAGGTCAATGAACGGATTAAAGCGTATGGAATTTACGGCGTTCATGTCGTGGACAACAAGATCGGCAAGGGGATGCGGCTGATGGCGCAGATGATTTACGGTGGAGTAACCGAACGCTTCCCCGCGCTTCGCCTGGTTTATGTGGAAGGCGGGATCGGTTGGATTGCGGGCGTGCTGCACTTCATGGACCATTGGTGGACGGACCATCGGCGCTGGATGGAGCCGCGCATCCATCAAAAGCCCAGCACCTGCTTCAAACAAAGCTTCTGGGCGACCTTTGAAGACGATCGCGCCGGCGTGCTGACCCGCGATTTGCTCAACGTCGATCATTTGATGTGGGGTTCGGATTACCCGCATACCGAAGGAACCTTTCCCCATTCGCGCGAGCAGGTGGCCAATGATTTCGCCGGCATTCCGGCGGCCGATGTGCGCAAAATGGTGTTGGACAACGCGGCGAATCTTTACGGATTCAGCCCGTAAAGCAGGCGGGTTCCGCGCTCGCTTCAAGCGCCGCCGCTTGACAAGCTAATCAACAGTGATGTTTATTCAGGCGGGGTTGCCGAATTCTCTTTTTTGTCGAACGGATCGATCGAGCCCGCCCGATTGCCCCGCCCTTCTCGCAGGGCGAACGGCCAGGGGCGGCCCTTTCGACCGCAGACGCTGAGGCAGGAAGATGAAGTTCACAACCATTGATCTGACTCCGCGCATCGGCTCCGAAATCAGGACGGACCGCGAAACCATGCTGGACGGATCGGCGGCCGCGGAATTTCGCCGCCTGCTCGAACAGCGCGGCGTGATCGTGTTCCGCGAAGCCAACCTTGACGACCGCCAGCAGGTCGCGTTTGCCCGGACCCTGGGCGAAGTCACCCAACTGGGTGAAAACAGCATCTTCAAGGTCACCCTGGACAAAAGCGTCAACCGCTCCGCCGAATACCTGAAAGGCACCTTCTTCTGGCATATCGACGGCACCACCGACGACGTCCCCAACCTTGCTTCGATCCTGAGCGCGCGCAAGTTGTCGGCGGCCGGCGGCCAGACCGAATTCGCCAACACCTACGCCGCGTACGACGATCTGCCGGAGCCGGAGAAGCAGTATCTGGCTGGACTGAAGGTCGTGCACAGCCTGGAAACCTCGCAGCGCATGATCAATCCGGCGCCGACCTATGCCGAACTCAAAGCCTGGCAGCGAATTGCGGAGAAGACCCATCCGCTGGTCTGGCGGCATCGATCCGGCCGCAAATCGCTCGTGCTGGGGATGACCGCTTCGCACGTCGAAGGCATGAACCTGCCCGAAGGACGCGCCCTGCTGTGCCGCCTGACGGAATGGGCCACCCAGCCGCAGTATGTCTATCGGCACGAATGGAGGTTGGGCGACCTCGTGGTCTGGGACAATACGGGCACGATGCATCGGGTGGTGCCTTACCCGGCGGACAGCGGCCGCATGATGCATCGGACCACACTGGTCGGGGAGGAAGCGCTGGCGTGAGCGCGGCGCACGCTTGGACGGCTCAGACTTTTAAGGGAAGCGAAACACCTTGTCGCTCAGGGGCAAAGTAGCCGTAGTCACAGGCGGCGCCAGGGGCATCGGGCGGGGAATCGGGCTGCGGTTGGCTCAGGACGGCGCCGCGGTCGCGGTGTGGGACGTGGATGGCGCAGGCGCCCGCGCCGCCGCCGACGCGATCGCCCAATCGGGCGGCGCTGCGATCGCCTGCGCCGCCGACATCCGCTCCCCCGATTCGATTGCCGCCGCGCTGGCGCGCACGCGCAGCGAGCTGGGTTCCGTCACCATCCTGGTCAACAACGCCGGCATCAGCGGCTTCTGCGCGTTGCTGGATCTGACCGAAGAAATGTGGGACCGCATGATGCAGGTCAATTTGAAAGGCCCGTTCCTGTGCGCCAGGGCGATAGTGCCGGACATGCTCGCCGCCGGCTGGGGCCGTATTGTGAACATCTCTTCTTCGAGCACGCAGTCGGGCGCCCGCAACATGTCGCATTACGTGGCTTCCAAGAGCGGCGTGGCCGGCTTCACCAAAGCGCTGGCTATGGAATTTGCGTCAAAGGGAATCACGGTTAATGCGATTGCGCCCGGATTCGTCGACACGCCGATGCTGCGCGGCTCCCCGGTGAACATCGAAGCCGCCGCGGCGGCCTCTCCGATGGGGCGGCCTGGCCAACCCGAGGACATCGCGGCTGCATGTTCATACCTGGTGTCGGAGGCCGCCGGATACATCACGGGTCAGACGATCAGTGTAAATGGGGGCCGCTATCTCCTGTAGTCGAGAAGCATTTCAGTTCAGTTTGCGGAAATACGGCTACTGATACATTTGCCGGCCTGGAAAGCTCGAGAAACGGAGGTGAGCAAATGGCTGTCGCACAGAAGCCAAACGTCGGGAGCTGGACCGAGGCGTACCCCGAGCTTGGGACCGCACCGATTTCGTACGAGGACTCGATCTCACCCGAGTTTTTCGAGGCCGAGCGCAAGGCGATCTTTCGCCGATGCTGGCTCAACGTCGGCCGCGTGGAGCAGGTTCCCAAACCGGGGCATTACTTCACCCGGGAACTCGCCGCCGCGAATACCTCAATTATCGTTGTGCGCGGCAAAGACCAGAAGCTTCGGGCGTTCCATAACATCTGCCGGCATCGCGGCAACAAACCGGTATGGACCGACTACCCCGGCGAGGAAGACCGCGGGACTTGCCAGCAGTTCGCCTGCAAGTATCACGGTTGGGCCTGGCGAGCTGCCGCGCGGGCTTAATCCCGCGCGGTCGCCGATGTGGGGGCTGGATTCGTTCCAGTTCTTCCCCAACTTCACAATCCTGATCTGGAAGCCGAACTGGTATCTCACCTATCACTACTGGCCGCTCACCACCGACAGCCATCTGTTCGAGGGGACGCTCTATTTCGCGCCGCCCAAAAATGCCGCGGAGCGGCTCGCCCAGGAGACCGCGGCCGTGACGTTCAAGGAATACAGCCTGCAGGACGGGAACACTCTCGAAGCAACTCACACGATGCTGAAGTCCCGGGTCGTCGACAAGTTCCCGCTTTGCGATCAGGAGATCCTGTGCCGCCATCTGCATAAGGTTGTGTGCGACTGGGTAAACGCGTACCAGGGCTGAACGGCGAGCTCCCCGCGTCACATACAGGAGGCAGTGATGTCAGACCAAACCGCGCTTCTGCCTGCGGAATTCGCCGACCTCGAGCCGTACGCCGACTGGGTTTTACCGACCGAACGCGAGCGTTACGCCCGGCGCCTTGCGAGTTCGATGGAGCAAATGCAGGCGTTCTATGACGCGGCCTTTCCACGCGCCCAGGCCGCTATCGCCTACCTCAACCAGTTCGACTTGAACGAGCTTACCGCGCAGGTGCACAACCTCTTGCTCCTGCTCTACTCGCTGATCATGGTCTCGTTCCCGGTCGAGGTCTGGAAGCAGCCGCATGTGCCCGATTCAGGCTCCGCTTATCTGGACCTGGTGGAAGAACCATCTGCGACGGCGTCGAACAGGTGCGCCGGTCCGTTATCAGATCAAGTACGGCGCCCAGGTGATCAAGGTCTGCGCCTCCGGCGGCGTGATGTCGCTCACCGGGTCGCCCGGCGCCCAGCACTTCTCCGACGACGAACTGCGAGCCATCGTCGACGAGGCGCACCGGCGCGGAATAAAGGTCGCCGCGCATGCTCACGGCGATCAGGGAATTCGCGCTGCGGTCGAAGCGGGAATCGATTGTATCGAGCACGGCTCGCTCATGAGCGAAGAAACGATGGAGCTCATGATCCGGCGCGGGACCTTCCTCGTGGCCACCAGCTATCTTGCCGAAGGGCTCGACGTCTCGCGGGTGCATCCACTGCTGCGGGCGAAGGCCGAGGAAGTCTTTCCCCAGGCCAAGCAGAACCTGCGGCGGGCGATCAAGGCCGGGATGCGCATCGCGTGCGGCACCGACGCACCCGCGATCCCGCACGGCGACAACGCCAGGGAACTGTGGGCGTTGGTCGATCGCGGCATGGCGCCGATTGACGCTTTGCGCGCGGCGACCATCGTGAGCGCGGACCTGATTGGGGCAACCGACCGCGCGCGGATCCGGCCCGGTCTGTTGGCCGACCTGATCGCCGTGCCGGGTAATCCGCTGAACGACATCGAGGTGACCCAGCAGGTCCAGTTCGTGATGAAGGGAGGCAAAATCTACAAGGGTCCGATGTAGCCACCTGAACGCCTGGTCCTGGTGGTTGTGCGCTCATTCCTGAGCGGCGGGGTCACTAAAACGGAAGCGGTCCCGCGCGCCAAAAGCGGAATCGTGAGCGCCGACGTCGAAACCAAAACGGGATGCTGCTGACCAGGGCCTCAGCCGGGATTAAGCCGCCGTTGCAGTGGAAGCAATGGCGCTTGCCCGCGCGGCGTCCGCTGCTGCCTGAAAACTGATATTGAGCCCGGGCTATCGGTGTCACCGCAAACGCCCGTTTGCGGCGACACGCGAGTTGTCGTAAGCATTTCAGAAAAACTGATTCACGGCATTACGGGGGTTACGGCGATGGCATTGGATATCGATCGCTTCGTGTCAGCCGACAGCCACCTCAATGAGCCCGACGATTTGTGGGTCAAGCGGATGGATCGGAGATTTCGCGATGACGCGCCGCGCATCGAGATGCGCAGCGGCGTCAAGACCTGGGTCGTGAAGGGGTTGTACGCGGCGCCCGAGGACAACCCCTTGATGCTGGCGACCGACGAAAAGCAACGCGCCGCGATGGACACCGGCCAGGGCGGACGCCACGAGCAGGTCCGGCCCGGCGGTTTGGATCCCCATTTGCGGCTGCTGGATCAGGACGTCGATCATATCGCCGCGGAAGTGCTTTATCCCGGCCACGCGCTGCTCTTTTACGGCATCACCGACGCCGAGTATCAGCGCGAATGTCTGCGCGTTTACAACGACTTCGCCCGCGAGTTTTCGGCGGCCAATCCCGGGCGTCTGCTCGGAGTGGGGATGCTGCCGTTTCGCGGCCCGCTTCAATGGGCGATCGCGGAAGCCGAGCGCTGCGCCCGCATGGGTCTGCGCGAGGTGATGATCCCCAATCTTCCGCTCCGCCCCTACCACGACCCCTATTACGAGCCGCTGTGGCAGGTTCTGGAAGATCTCGGCCTGCCGGTCGTGACGCATACGGCCACCCAGGAGGAGCAACTCGACATCAGCGTCACCTCGGTGCCGTTAAACGCCTGGGTGGTTGACGAGAAGATCGTCAACATGATGCGCTGCCTGTCGCGGCTGATCGCCGGCGGCATTCCCCAACGTCATCCACGGCTGCGCTTTGTGATGGTGGAGAGCGGGATCGGCTGGATTGCCGGAATGCTGCGCTTTATGGACCATTGGTGGGAAGACCATAACAAATGGATGCAGCCCAAACTCGAGCAGCCGCCCAGTTTTTATTTCAAGCGGCAGTTCTGGGCGACGTTCGAGGATGATCGGCCGGGCGTGGTCACCCGCCATCTGCTCAATCCCGATCATCTGATGTGGGGTTCGGACTATCCTCACAGCGAAGGCACCTTCCCCCATTCCAAAGAACGCATCGAGCAGGACTTCGCCGATATTCCCGAGACCGAAACGCGCCGCCTGGTAAGAGACAACGCCGCGGAGTTTTATGGATTGTCAGTGAACTGACCGGCGCCGTCCTTGTGGCCGCCGTTTCAGACCGCGCAGATGATGCATCCGCCCCTGCCCGATCAGGCACCCGGCCAGCGGTCGTGGAGCGTCCGGTGCGTTAGAGATTGTGTTCCTCCACGAACGGCCCGGAGTAGAGGGTTTTTCCGGTAAAAAACATCGGGTTGGGGCAGGTGCACAGATAGCGCGCCACCTTGGCCGGAACGTCAGGTGACTGCGCCCGGCTGGTATCAATCCCACCCAGTCCGCGGCTTTCGACTTCGATGCGTTCGGTGAGAGCGAATCCCGGATCGATCAGGACTACGGGAATGTTGTATTCCCTGACTTCCTTGACCAGGCCCTGGGCAAACCGATGCAGTGCGGCCTTGGTGGCGGCGTAAACCACGTTGACCGCGCCCTGGCCGGGCAGGTTGGGCGACTCGGTTGTAACTACCGAGGAAGTAAGGCAGATGATTATCCCGCGGCGGCGTTCAATCATCTGCGGCAGCAAGCTCCTACAGGCGATTACGGGCGCCAGCACATTCGCCGTCCAGGTGTCCTGCCAGGTGTCAAGTCTGATATCCAGAAACATACTATAATGCTGATCGCTGCGATGATGGGCGTTGTTTACCAGGATATCAACATGGCCGAAATGCTCCAGCGCCGTGCGGCACATGCGCTCGGTCTGTTCCGCAACGGTCAGATCGCACTTGACGGGCAGCGCCTGCGCGCCGCGCTTACGCACTTCCGCCGCGGTCTCCTGGATACTTCCCGGATAGACCGCGGCACCGGGGTCCACGGTGCGGGCGGCCAGCACGATGTCGGCCCCCTCTTCGGCCAGTTGGAGGGCAATGCGTTTGCCGATGCCGCGGCTCGCGCCGGTCACAATCGCGACTTGTCCTTTGAGTTTCATCAGACTGCTACCTCGCCCCGGTTAAATATTGTCCCAGGCCGCGTTCAACTGGCCGGTCGCGGTTCAACAGGGATCGGGCGGCTCGCTAATCCTCGCCGGAGGCGGCCTGGGCAATTTGTCGCACAAGCCCCAGGCAATTGCCAGCGGTGGCTGTGGCTGGAAAACCTCTTGTGCTGCGCGGCGCGGTAAAGGAGATCTTCCGCTGCGAATGCGCGCGGAGCCGCAGACTTTGCGGACCTCCAATCGCGTCTGGCGCTCGATTCAGGCTATTCGATGTGAGTAGCAATAGCGGCTTTACACGCTCGCCACGCGCTGAACCTCGATTACTCATACGGGTTCGGTTTTCCCATCCTCCGCAATAGGCGTGGCCCGGACCGCGAGCGAAATCAGCGCCCGTTGCAAGGCGCTTTATCACTTGGGCAGCTTCAATGTGCGCTCGCCGATAATGTTGCGCTGAATTTCGCTGGTGCCGCCGGCAATTGTGTATTGGCGTGAGTTGATCACCCGGTTCTGCCATCGCGGAGCGTCCTCCAGTGCCCGCATCGGTTGTGCCATCTGCGCGTACGGCCCCAGCATTTCGGAAGCCAAGAACGCGATTCGGAGCCCCAGTTCCGAGCCGGACAGCTTAAGTATCGAGCCCTCGGGCCCTGGCTGCTGGCCCTTAAGCTGACGCGTCAACGAACGCAGACGGGTGTATTTGGCCGCTTTGGATTCGATCGCCAGCTGCGCGATACGCTGGCGCACCCACTCCTGCTGCCACGCGGGCCGTGCGTCGATCTGATGGCGATGGGCGAGGTTCACCAGTCCGTGGATTTGCGAATCGTAACCGCCGCCGGTGGCGCCGCGCTCGTACGACAGCGTGGTCATCGCCGCCTTCCATCCCTCATTCTTGCGGCCGACGAGGTTTTCTCTGGGTACTTCAACGTCCTCGAAGAACACCTGGTTGAAATGGTGATGGCCTGCCGCAGTGACCAACGGGCGCACTGCGACGCCCTTGCTCTTCATATCGAGAAGGAAATAGCTGATCCCAAGATGCCTTGGGGCGTTGGCGTCGGTGCGCGCCAGCAGATACATCCAGTCCGCAAATTGTGCGGCCGAAGTCCAGATTTTCTGGCCGTTAAGGACGAAGTAATCCCCGCGGTCCCCGGCCCGGGTCTGGATGGCGGCCAAATCGGAGCCGGCGCAGGGTTCGGAATAGCCCTGACACCATATGTCCTCGCCGGTCAGGATTCGTTTCAGAAAGCGCCGGCGCTGCTCGTCATTCCCGGCCTGCGCGATGGTGGGCCCGCACATGCTGATTCCTGAATATCCGGGCAGGATTGGCGCCCGCGAGCGCCCGTACTCTTCGTTGAAGATGACCTGCTCGATCAGACCGGCGCCGCGCCCGCCGAACTCTTTGGGCCAGCCAATCTCCACCCATCCGGCGGCGTACATTTTCGCCTGCCAGGCGCGCCGCTTCTCGAAAATCTCGCGATTGCCGGGAACCCAGTCATCGACGGGGTCGTCGATGCGCAAATCGGGCGGCAGATTATCCGCCAGCCATCGGCGAATCTCCATCCGAAACGCTTCCTGCTCGGGCGTGTATGAGAAGTCCATCGCTCTTCCTTTAAGCTATGTCCGGAAGCGGCCTTTTCCCGCTGCCTGCGCCGACAAAAGATCGACTTTCATCCGATATTACTTCCATTATGCCGCCGCGGACCAGCCGGCGTTGCGCCGCGTCATTTATCCAGGCGTAAGATTGCCCCAACGTAATGCGGCCGCCCTCTATCCGGTGTGGCCGCCCCCGCAACAATTCCGCCCGGACTGGATGCCTATCAAGCACCCTTGTGCTCAACGCGGTGGACATTTCCGTGCCGCTGATGCTACCGATGGCCAAAGATGGTTTGGCGGCGCCGCCTGGCACGGCTGATTAGGCGATCGCAAAAAACGCGAAGAGGATCCAGACCATGACGGCAGAATACAAACTGATTGATGCGGTCGCGTATCCGCCAAACATGAAGCTGCCAAAAGATCCGCTGCTCAGTAAAGTGTTTGGCGATACCAACTTTCAGGGCGCAACCCTCGAGCAGATGGTTGCTCAGATGGACCAGTGCTCCATCCAGGCATCGATCATAACCGTCAACAGCGCTTCAGCGGAACCCTTCCATCCATATCGAGTTGGCCAGAAAGTCGATGACGCGGCATTCGATAGTGCCTGCAGGGACGTGGCCGGAATGATCGCCCGCTACCCGGGGCGCTTCTTCGGCTGCGTCGCAATCGATCCCACCGGCATGATGAAATCCGTGCGCCAGCTCGAGCGGGCGGTTCGTGAATACGGATTCAACGGATGCTTCATGTTGCCGGCCAGGATCGGCCTGCCGCCCAATCATGCATGTTATTTTCCGATCTACGCGAAGTGCGTGGAACTGGGCATCCCGGTCAGGATGAACGTCGGGTTCCCCGCTTTCCAGGGCTTCGGTTGGGTGCAGCAGCCGCTTCATCTGGACGAAGTCTTGCTGGCGTTTCCCGAGTTAATCGTCGTCGGCGCACATGTCGGCCATCCCTGGCATCTGGAATGCATCGCCCTGCTGCAGAAATATCCGAACTTCCACCTGCTCACCTCCGGATGGGTGCCGAAACGCGTGCCCCAGGAATTGTGGCAATTCGCCAATACGCGCGGAGCCAATAAGCTGATGTGGGCGAGTGACTATCCGCTGCTGCCTATGGAGCGCTGCGCCAGGGAGGGTTGGGAAGTCCCGGTCAAGGACGAAGTCAAGCGGCGTTACCTGCGCGAAAATGCGATCGAGGTTTTCAAGCTCAAACTGCCGAACTGACCGCCCATAGGCGGCGGCGAAATCGGCTGAAGATTCCCCGGACATTCGGATTCGGGCGACACCGCGCCGCAGCGCCGCATCTGGCGGATTTGCACGGATACCCTGAATTATCCGAACCGCGCCGGCATCCCGGGAACTCAAGTCTTTGACCTTCCGGAACAACGGAATCGTGCTCTTCGTGCCTTTGCCGAAGCGCCCGCCCCAATTGCTTCGCCTGACGCATCATCAACCAAGCGGCGTGGCCTGCACCCCAAAAATCCCCGCGTTTTGAGGTAGAGTCCGTCGGGCGAAGAAGACGGACAGATGCGGCGGAGCAGGTTCAAAGGAGCGGATCATCGCGATTTTGCGCGGGCACGAAGCGGGAGTAGCAACACTCGATTACTGCTGCACGTTAAGCATACTAACCGCGAGGCATCCCGAGGCCGCGCTGGGCGATTATATTTCGCATTACTTCATTGGTGCCGCCGGCGAACTTGTACATCGGAAACCCCCGATACAGCCGCTCCAGCCGTCCTCTCACCGGCGCCAACGGATCGCCCGCGCGCACGGCGGCGTAGGGTCCCATGATGTTCTGTGCTGCGACTGAGATATGCTCGCTGAGTTCACTGATGAAGACCTTCAATATCGACGCTTCGACATTGGGAGTTTTTCCGCACTCGATCATCCATGCGCTGCGCAGCGAGAACAGGCGCACCGCCTCAACCTCCACCGCCAGCCGCGCCAGCGCAAGCCGCACCTGCGGACGCCTGCTGAGCGGCCGGCCATCAACCACAGTCCGTTTTGCGTAATTGATCAGATCTTCCAGTTGCCGTTGGGCGCGCGCATGCGGAATCAGCCGCTCGAAGTCGAGCGCCATCGTGACGTAGTACCATCCCTGATTCTCGTCGCCGACCAGGTTGCCGGCGGGAATCCGGACGTCTTCGAAAAACACCTCGTTGCTGCGCTCGCTGCCCATCGTGCGCAGCGGACGAATGGTCACGCCGGGAGCGTCGATGGGCAGGATGAAGATGGAGATTCCCCGATGCTTGGGCGCGTTCGGATCGGTGCGCGCCAGCAGCCATATGTGAGTGGAATGATGGGCCGCGGAGGTATAGATCTTGCGGCCGTTGATGACATAGCTGTCGCCTTCGCGCGCGGCCCGGGTCTGCAGCGAGGCCAAATCCGAGCCGGCGTTGGGTTCGGTGTAACCGATTGCGAACTCGATTTCGCCGCTCAGAATTTTCGGCAGATATTCGCGCTTCTGCTCTTCGGAACCCACGCGCATCAGGGTCGGGCCCGCGGAACTGAGGGTGAGGCCGCCGGTGGGCAGGTTCTCCAAATCCATCTCCTGCAGGAACAACCATTGGTCAATCGCCCCGCGTCCCTGTCCGCCGTACTGCCTGGGCCATCCGATACCGAGCCATCCCCGCTGACCCATAAGCCGCACGAATTTCTTGCCCAGCGGTCCGATCGAATACTGTTCGCGCTCGACTTCGTCGCGCAGTTCGGGCTTCAGGTGTTCATGAATGAACTCCCTGACCTGTTTTCCAAATTGTTCCTGTTCCGGAGTTAAGGAAAAATCCATGGGCGCCTCCGGCCACCTGCGTCAGGTTTCCGATTCAGGTACCAGAAGTGTTGGGTGCGCTCCAGCAGGCGACCTTCGTCCGGCTACTATGCCGGTTTTCTCTTTTATGAACAACAGTGTTGTGTTACATGTCGGGGAAACGTTTCCGGAACTCTGGGAAACACCGGCCGAGGGAGGGCTGGGGCTCGACTTGGCCGGTTTGACGCTGATGATTGATCGCGGATTTGTTATGATGGCGCGATTTCCGCTTGCACCATCGCGCCGGACCTGAACGCATCGCAGTCAAGGGCGATAGCCGGGAGTTTCAAAATGTCCAGCCGCACTGGGGATAAGAATCAGCCGCAGCTCGATCTCAGCGACGTGGACCATCGCGTCGGCAAGCCGGTGGGCGGCGGACAGTTGTGGGAGCCATGCTCCGCCACCGATATCCGCCGCTGGGTGATGGCGATGGACTACCCCAACCCGATCCATTGGGACGAGGAGTTCGCGCGCAATTCGAAATTCGGCGGCATCGTGGCGCCGCAATCCTTTGCCGTCGCGATGGATTATGGCCACGGCGTGCAGCCCGCCTGCGTCGGCCGCATCCCGGGCTCCCACCTGATTTTCGGCGGCGAGGAATGGTGGTTTTACGGTCATCGCATCCGGCCGGGGGACCGGCTGTTTCAGGAGCGGCGTTTTCACGACTACAAGGTGGTCGACACCAGGTTTGCCGGTCCCACCATGTTTTCGCGCGGCGATACTACTCACACCAATCAGAACGGCACCCTGGTCGCGCGCGAACGCTCGACCAGCATCCGTTATCTCGCCGCGGAGGCTGAGCGGCGCGGCATGTACAAGGCCCAGGTGCCGCCGATGCGCAACTGGACGCCGCAGGAACTGATGGAAGTCGAGAAGGGCCGGCATGACTGGCTGATGTCGAATCGCATGGGCATCTCGCCGCGCTTCGAGGAAGTCAAAATTGGAGACCGGCTGCCGCGCCGGGTGCTGGGTCCGCACACGATCGCGTCTTTTGCGACCGAGTATCGCGCGTTTCTTTTCAATATCTGGGGCAGCTTTCATTGGGTGGCGCCGCCCGGCGTGAAGGATCCGTGGATCAACCAGGATCCGGGCTGGGTGGAAGGGTTCGGGTTCGATGAAGAAGCGGCCAAAATCGATCCGCGCAAGCGCGACGGTCTGTACCTGGGGCCGTCGCGCGGCCATGTCGACATGAACAAGGCCACCGAGATCGGCATGCCGCGCGCGTACGGCTATGGCGCAACGATGGGAGCGTGGGTCCTCGATTACCTGGGCTTCTGGGCCGGCAACGAGGGTTTCGTAAGGCATTCAAAATCACAGTTCCGTGCGCCGCCCTTTGAGGGCGACGTAACTTACACCGATGGCGAAGTTATCGCCAAAGAGGCGGAATCCGCCTTCGGCGCCCCGCTGGTCACGGTCAAGCTGCGCATGACCAATCAGGACGGCGGAGTGCTGCTCGATGGCACCGCCGAGGTGGAACTACCGGTTTAGGGTCGTCTCCGGCACCAGCGGGGACAGGCGCGGCGGGCGGTGAATCGGGGCGGAGTGCCCGGCATGGCGGCCGGCACTCCTCCCGGTCTTCTTCAGCTACTCAACAAATCCAACCCTCTCGCAAAGTAGAATACGGAGAGGAGACAGAAACAGACTACGCATAATATATTTGCCGCCGCCAGACAGGCATCCCCTCATGCACCCAGGTGATAAAGCCGGGCCGCGTTCTCGAATACCATTTTGCGCGTTACTACTTCCGGCACTCCGTCGAAGTCCGCCTTGATCACGTCACGCGAGCGCGGCCAGGTGGAATCGGAGTGCGGAAAATCGGATCCCCACATGTAATTGTCCTCGCCGAAGAACTTGAAGGTGGCGGGGCCAACCGGATCATCGAGAAACGTCGCCCAAACCTGCCGCTTGACGTATTCGCTCGGCTTGAGCGTGAGCTTCGCATAGGTTCCGACCTTGCTGTACTTGTCCCACGCATGGTCGAGCCGGTACAGGAAATGCGGCAGCCATCCGGTGTCGTTTTCCGCCGACACCAGCCGCAGGTTGGGGAAACGCTCCAGCACGCCGCCGATAATGATGTCGGCGAAGGTCTCCTGAACTTCGGAAATCAGGAACATGTAATTGAGGACCACATTGGTCTGGTCCAGCGGCTTGGGCTTCTCGTCCGCTTTGGGAAGATTCCGGCGGCCGCTGATGACGTGCAGTGAAATGGGGATTTGAAGGTCGCTGGCGGCCTGCCAGAACGGGTCGTACATCGGCAGCCGGTAGGGCTTGTCCTCGGGCGGCGCGCCGCTGATCTGGGCCCCCGCCAAACCCAGCTTAGCGGCGCGTTTGAGTTCCGCAATCGCCGCGCCGATATCCTCGGTGGGAATCATGGCGATGCCGGCCAGACGTTTGCGGTTATAATTGCAGTATTCGGCCAGCCAGTCGTTGTAAGCCGAAAAACAGGCCTGCTGCAGCTCCAGATCGGGCAGCGCGAACAGGGGCAGGCCGAGACTGGTGTAAAGCACCTCGCCCTCAACTCCATCAACATCCTGGTCCTTGAGCCGTTCGGCGGGATCCCAGCCGCTGGGACGGACCGCTTCGTAACCGGTTTTCCAATGTTTGGCCAGCTCTTCGCCGCTCTTGCCGCTGGCGCTGATGCCGCCGACCGGAAACGCCCTGATACCCGGCGCCATCAGCAGCGCGGTCGTACCGCGCATCTCGATGTGAGGCGCCCTGTCCCTGAATTTGCGGTCCAGCCGCGCGCTCCAGAGATCGGCCGGTTCCACGGTATGCGAGTCCGCCGAAACTACACGCATGGGAGATCCTCCGTCATAATGATGTACAAGCCTGTGCGGACAACGGCGCCGCCCGCGGGCGGCTGTCCTTTTACCGATCGTATCACGCTGCGCGCGAAGCCGCGGCGACGGCCCCCTCTACCATCGTGCCTTTGAAGAAATCGGGATTCATCGCGGTCCACAGCTTCACGGGATTGGCGAACACAAAGTCCCGGAAATCGCCGCCGGTCATCAGCCCCTGTTCGACCGCCTCATAGGCTTCTTTGGTCACTTCGGTCATATCGGGGACATCCCAGTGGCCTATATCGGAACCGAACACGGCATTGAGACGGACGCCGAACGGGTTGCGTTTGGCGTCGAATGCGGAGGAGGTCACCGGGTCGTCCGCCTCGCAGCCAAAATAGAAACTGGGCACGAATAAATCGCGGATGTCCTCTTCTCGTTCGATGCCGGCGGCGGCAAAGTCGTCGACATCCGCGGCAGCCTGGCGCTGCGCGACGAAATGGGCGCTGTCTTTAAGCGTTACACTTTCCCGGAACAGCGTGCCGCCGTAGCGCCGGTAAAGATCCAGAAATTGCTCACGATTGATCCTGGCCGGATCGAATTTCATGACCGCCTGCCGGTTGCGCTTGTCCCAATGGGATTTCAGATCCGACAGCAGCGCGCGGCCCCAGCCTGCTCCACCCTCCAAAAACAGGAATTTGAGCCGAGGAAAACGTTTAGTGACCCCGCCGAGAAACAAAGATTTGCACACCGCCTCGCCGGCCGAGGCGAAATGGCCGATGTGGTTGTAAACGTAGTTGGAAATCGAGTTGCGCAGGACCAGTCCCTCTCCAGGTCCATGGAAAGTAGGGACTACCTTTAGCTCCAGACATTTCGCCCAGACCGGATCGTAATCATATTCGCTGTCTATGCCGTAGGTATCCAGACGGTAGGCGAAATGCCCCGCCTCCGGGTACTTGCGGGCCAGCGCGGGTATCGGACGCTTGACGTAGCTGGGAAAGAGAACAACCTTGAAGCCGCGCCCTTCTACCGCATACTCCAGTTCGTCGATCGCTTCCTGCGGGGTATGCATGGGGATGGAGGCAACCGGCGTCATGCGGTCCGCAAATTCACCGAAAGCGTCCGCATAGTAATCATTGAGCGCGCGGCAGCCGGCGCGCCGCACGTCATCATTAAAGAACATCTGCGCGATGAAGCCGATCCCCGGATACAGGACAGTATAATCCAGTCCGATCTCATCCAGCCGGCTGTACAGGAGTTTGGGAAAAAACGACGTGGCAAGGTCGAGGGTATTTTCGGCCGGGGTGGCGAAGAACGGCGGGCGCTTGGCCCATACCTCGCGGCGCTGGGCGGGCGACAGCTGGTACCATTCGGTGTTTAACGGGGTGTCCCTGAACGCCGCGAAAAACTCCCGTTCCAGATCATGCCCGCCCTTTTTGACCAGGTATTCCCGCACGATCGGAATGTACTCGGTGAAATGACCGTCCGAGTCTATTACCGGATGTGTCAGCAGGGCGCGCGTCGCCTGTGATTTGGTATGCATCGGGGCCATATCGATGTCTCCTCTGGCCAAATCCCTGGAACAGCGGGTGCAAAGGCAATGTTTCAACCCTGACTTGTACTGCGGCGACCCTGCTGCCCGGCGTCGCCGCCGAAGCCGTAATGAGATACGAGCGCGCCGTCGGCGTCGTAAGAATAGTCATCGGGATACCAATCGGCGCGCATCTCGATACGCCGCTTCATCGCCGCTTCGATCACCGGTTCAAGTTGGCTGGCCTTTTCGCGGGCGCGTTTTTCCTCGCGCTCCCTGAATTCCGGCAGAACGGTCTTGCTCAGCAGCTCAAGCGATTCCAGCACCTCGTCATTGCGCAAGTCTCCGTACTGGAGAATAAACATGATCTGATCGACGCCCGCCCCTTCGTATGCGAGCAGAAGCTTGCGGATATCGTCGGGCGTGCCGAAGCAGCTGGTAAAGTTCGAATGGAATATGTCCTTGTGCCGCTGTGAGAGGGCCCGGTATTGCTCCCACAAATTGGTCGTTCCCGGCTGATGATGCCCGTCGACATAGTGATGCTTGGACAGGAATGTGAAAAAGCCTTCGTTGGCGCGGCCGCGCTCGACCGCCCGGGCGCCGTCGCGCTTGCACATCAGGAAGCTCAGGAAGGCGACATTGGGGTTCACCCGATAAGTGAGCGGACGGCATTCTTTGAGCGCCTCGTAGTACTGGTGCGTCCAGCGTCCTGCTTCCACATGCGACAGGAATCCGAAGCTGAGCACGCCCAGGCCGTAAGCCGCGGCGAGCAGGATGGTTTCCTGGCGCGACACCGCCATCCAGACCGGCGGATGGGGCTTTTGCAGCGGCTTGGGTACGACATTGCGCGGCGGCATCGCGAAATACTTTCCCTGGTAGCCGCGAAACGGCGTCTCCACCATCATGCGCGCGATCACCGGCAGCATCTCGCGCCACATGGCGCGCTTTTCGGCGCGCGTGATGTGAAAGGCGTCCAATTCCGCGAAGGCCGTGGATTCGCCGGTGCCGAATTCGGCGCGCCCGTCGCTCATCAGGTCCAAGGCCGCGACCCGCTCCGCAACCCGGGCCGGATGATTGTAGGGCGGCGCCACCAGGGTCACACCCGAACCGAGACGAATACGCCTGGTGCGCTGACTGGCGGCAGCCAAAAAACTCTCCGACGCCGACGAACCGGCGTACTCTTCCAAAAAGTGGTGTTCGACTTCCCAGAAATGGTCGATTCCGGCGCGGTCGGCGCATTCGATGCGGTCCAGTCCTTCTTTCCACGCCCGATGTTCCGAGTCCGGTCCCCAGGGCTTGGGAAGCTGAAGAAATTCAAGGTAGCCAAATTTCAATCCGATACTCCTGACGTTTCTATGATTCACGCATGATGACTTCGAAGAATGGCACCGCCCCCGGTCCTCGCCGGTTAGCCACGCCGGGCGTTGTCAATCCTCCATAGCACACATAGGCGTTTCCGGTCACACACGGCGATTTATTTCGGCGCGGAGGTTTGGGCGCCGGCGCGATTAAGATCGAGGCCAGCCCGGCCGGCGACTCCACGCGCTTTAAAAATCGAGCCGGCCGCCGCGTCGTCCTGCTCAAATCAGCAGGTAAGGGATGCGGCCGATCTGAGCGCGCCGCCGCCCTTTTTCATGTACAACAATGTTGTGTTATATGGCCGATGCTTGACGAACGGCGCTTGCGCGGGACCCTTGCGCGATCGACGCGGCCTGCGTTGCTGGGGGCCGCATGTAACGCTTGAAATCCCGCTCTGCGTGGTTCATCCTGCACCGCGTGACACCGCCGGTGTAAAACGCGCCGTGTCTGGCCTGCCGTCAGGTGCTGCCGGGCTGGTTCGGCAGTATGATTTCCGGTTTCCGCAAGCGCCGCGGAGGGTCGGGCATGGTCAGATGGAAGGCGCCGACCGCGATTGGAAGGCGCCACGCGCCGGGCACGCCGACAAACACTGCTGAGAGGCTCGCCATGGAACTGAGTCTGTTTTTCGAACTCGAGACCTCGGACTTATCGGAAGCCGGCGTCAGGCGCACTTTCGATCAGTGCGTGGAGCAGGTGATGCTCGCCGACCAGCTCGGATACCGCGCCGTGTGGTTCACCGAACATCATTTTCTGCCCGGATTTTCCTACAGCTCGTCGCCGGAACTGGTTCTGGCGCATCTGGCCGCCAGGACCAGGAACATCCGCCTTGGGCATGGGATCGTGCTGCTGCCCTTCCGCATCAATCATCCCTTGCGAGTGGCCGAACGGATCGCGACCCTCGACGTGCTGTCCAATGGACGGGTGGAGTTCGGCGGCGGGCGCGCGATTTCGGAATCGGAGCTTTCCGGGTTTGAAGTCAATCCGGACGACACCCGTCCGCAGTGGGAAGAGTCATTGAGCGTCCTGCCCCGGATGTGGACGCAGGAAAGTTTCGAATATCAAAGTCCGAGCCTGAGAATCCCCGAACGCCAGGTGGTGCCCAAACCGGTGCAAAAACCTCATCCGCCAATGTGGGTGGCGGCCACTCAGCCCGCCACGCTGGAATTCGCCGGGGATCATGGGTTGGGCGTGCTTGGCTTTGGCATCGGTCAGGGCAAGTCCAACGAATATGTCCGCCTGTACCGCGATCGGATCAGGAACTGCACTCCGATAGGCTCGTTCGTCAACGACAAGTTCGCCCTGCTGACCTTCACCCTGTGCTGCGACACCGACGAGGAAGCGCTCGCGATCCAGGGGCCGAACTTCAGGATGTACAACGAAGCGGTGCGCAACCTGTTCGCGCCGTGGATCGACGGCAAACCGCCCCGCTCCTACGAATTTTTCATGAAGCACTGGCTGGAGACGCAGTACCTGACGCATTCGGTGCCGATTTCGGAAATAGTCAAAGCCGGCGGCGCCTGTATCGGCAGCCCCGAAACCTGCCTCGATGTACTGCAGTACCTGTCCGACGCCGGGGTGGACGAAGCGTTGCTGTTCATGCAGCTTTACACCACGCCGCACGACAAAATAATGCGTTCCATCGAGCTGATTGCCGGCAAGGTAATGCCCAGGCTCAAGCAGAGCGCCAAGTGATGCGCGCCGGCGGATAGATTCTGCCGCAGATAGATGAGCGGCGCCGCGGGCCCGGCGCCGGTGAAAGTTCCCGGTCGTGAAATGGATCGGCCGGGCAACCGCCTGAACTAGCGCCGCAAGGCGGCTTCCGGCCGCATCGCCCGCTCCACCTCCTCATCGGTGGGCCACCAGTCGGGCCGCTCGATCTCGGTGACCCGGTCCCGGATAAATTCGGCGGGCGGCTCGATCCTGTACAGACGCCGCGCATTATCGCCGAGGAATTTGGCCTGATACGACTCCGGCAATTCGCATTTGCGCATGGTCTCGATCGCCCGCCACGCGTCGTCGCCGTCGTGATGGTACACGTCGGAAGACCAGGCCAGAATATCGCCATAGAAATCCGGCAAGCGCGAAGGCGGCGCCTCATCGCCCTCGAACCCGGTCACGCAATGCTCGAAGAAGGTTTCGCTGGGCATTCGTTTGAGCGCAAAGCGCTTGCGGTCGTTGCGGTAGAGCCGGTAAGTCTTGTCGCACTCGTCGAGCAGAAAGCTGAGCCAGGTGGATGAGGCCTCGAACACCGCCGCCCGGATTTTGGGAAAGCGCTCGAAGAATCCCGACATCAGGGCCATCGTCACCCACAACGCGGCTTCAGCCTGGAAGTTCTGCACGTTGGTCAGAAACAACTGCGGCACGGTCGAGGACACGATGCTCCATTCAATGAATTCCGCGCCCGAATACTGCTCGGTGTAAGCCGGAGGTTTGATGGATCCGGTTGCGGGAAACGGATGCATCCCGTAAACCACGCCGGTTTCTTCCATCGCTCGCCACACCGGATCGTACTTGGGCTGAATGGGGTAATTGCCCATCGCGTCGACCGGCCGTATCAATCCGACGCGGCATCCCTTGTCGGCCACGCGATAGACTTCCTGCGCCGCGAACTTCGGATTCTGCAGCGGCAGCAGCGCCGCAAAATACAGCCGCCGCGGGTTTTCCTGGCAGTAATCGTAGGCCCATTCGTTATAGGCCTTGCACATCGCCTTGGCGCCGATGTCGTTTTGCAGCCACGGATAGGTATCGATATCGGAGGGAATGATCATCACCTGGTCGATACCCTGGATATCCATGTCGCGCAGCCGCGGCTTGGGTTCGTACGCGCCCCGATGGTCGATATAGGCCGCCTGCTCGCGGGTGAGCGCGGTTTTCCGATCGAGATTGCGGACGTTGATGGTCCGCTGGATGTCATGCTTGAGACCGGGACCGGACAGCGACAGCAGGTTGACCTTGCCGGGCGTACCGCCGATGCGTTGTCCGGTGAGCGCGCCCACGCCGGCCTTGCCGTTGACGATCAGCTGGCGGGTTTCGGAGTCATACCACATGGTGTCCTCCAAAGCCCTCAATTCGCGCTGGCTCAGCAGGTCCCGGGCCCGCTCCCACAACCAGGGCGGCTCGGAGACGTGCGCGTCGCAGTCAAAGGTCGCGAAATTCTTCGTCATCGGGGCAAACTTCTGAACGCGCATCCTGGCACCTCCGGCCGCCGCAAGCGCGGCATTTTGACGTATAGCCGATGCGGCCAAACTAAAAAAGTGCCGCGCAGGTCTGGCCGATCAGCTTGATCAGGGCCGTTGCCTGCATCGCCAATCGTAATCCACGATCGTGCCCGCAGCGGTGGGGCGGCCCTGGCAGGTGAGGACGTAGCCGTCGGCGACCTCCGCGGGGGTCAGCACATTGTTGACCCGCATCGCCGCCCTGCCCGCTTTAAGCCGCGCCACGCAGGCGCCGCAGTTGCCGCTCTCACACGAAGCGGGCGGACGCAGCGCCGCGCGCCGCGCCGTCTCCAGCAGGGTATCGCCGGCGCGATAAGGTACGCGATGTCTGGTCCGGCGAATGATGAAAACCACTTCCTCGACGGCCGTTGCCGCTCTCGCCGCGCCGGCTTGATCGAATAGCGGTTGTACTGAATTGTCGGGCAGCGAGATGAAACGTTCGATGAAAATGCCATCTCTATCTATATTTCCATTAGCCAGAGCCTTTTCCACCAGGTCCATGAAGGGCTCCGGGCCGCAGATGTAAAAATCGGACTGTTCATTTCCACAAATAAAGCGATCGAGCGCCGCCGCGCCGATGAAACCATCCGTACGGTCGAGATGATGCGCGATCTGCAAACGCGCGGGATGGCGCCGACTGAGCTCGGCGAGCTCCCTGGCGAATATGATGGAATCCTCGTCCCGATTTGCGTAAAGCAGTCTGATGCGCCGCGAGGTCGTTGCCAGCGCGGTCTTGATAATGGAAATCACGGGAGTGATGCCGCTGCCGCCGCTGAAGGCAACGATCGGAATGCCGCGGTCGCGAAGGCAAAAGCGGCCCGCCGGCGCGCTTGCCTGCAAAATCTCACCTTCGCGAACGTTATCGTTGATCCAGTTGGAAACACGTCCCCCCGCGATGCGCTTGATGGTCACCTTCATCTCGGGATCGGTATCCGGCGAGCTGCTCATCGAATAGCAGCGCAGCAACGGCTGACCCGCAACCGGGATGCGAAAGGTCAGAAACTGGCCGGCTTTATAGGTGAACCGTTCGCGCAAGCCGCCGGGTATGTCGAGCACCAGCGAGCAGTAATCAGGGGTCTCCGGGATGACGCGCTTTACGCGCAGCGGGAAATAGCCGCCCGCGGCGTCTGGATGTTCTTAGCTCATTGTAACCGCAGAGCACAAAGCGGCGCCCGGCGCCGAATCAAAAGCCCCGCGCGCGCGCTTTCCGCAGCCGACTCATGACAGCTCGCGGTCGATATGGTCGAGAACGTCGGCAAGTTTCATCTCAGCCGTAAAGACGCCTCGCACTCCCATATCAAGCAGAGCCTGACGATCTTTTCCGGGAATTGTGCCGCCGACGAAGATTTTTATTTCCGGCCGCCCCAACTGCGAAAGCTGGCGCATCGTCTCGCCCACCAATTCCATGTGCGCGCCGGAAAGCAGGCTCAGTCCCACCGCGTCGACGTCTTCGTCGATAGCGGTGCGCGCGATGAACTCCGGCGATTTGCGCAATCCGGTGTAAATCACTTCGGCGCCGGCGTCGCGCAGCGCCAGCACCATCACCTTGGCGCCGGCGTCATGACCGTCAAGCCCGACCTTGCCCAGCAGAATCTTCTTTCCTTTAAGCGCCACTGACCGCTCCCATCACAATCCGGTGGGTTCCCGGAATTCGCCCCAATGCCGCTTGAGCGTACTTACGATTTCGCCGACCGTCGCATAGCTGTGGCAGCACTTGATCAGCAGCGGCATCAAATTGTCATGATCGCCGGCCGCCGCCGCGCTCAGCTCCGACAGGCACGCTTCAACCGCATGATTGTCGCGCTCGCCGCGCAATGCCCGATATCGCTCGACCACGCTGCGCGCCGCATCGGGGTCGGCGCTGAACTCCGCGCCGTTCCATTCGTGGCCGGCGCCATCCTCGCGGCAATAGCGGTTCACTCCGACTACGATTCTGGATCCGTTATCGGTCTGGATTTTGCGCTCACGCGCGCGCTGCGCGATGCGCCGCTGAATGATGCCCTGCTCGATAGCGCCGACCATACCGCCGATGCGCTCGATATCCGCCATCAGCTTGACAATCTCCTCCTCCATGCGGTCGGTCAGATACTCGACATAATGGCTGCCGCCCAGCGGGTCGACGGTGTGCGCGATGCCGCTCTCGCAGGCGATCACCTGCTGGGTACGCAGCGCAATCTCGGCGGTCTGTTCGGTGGGAATCTGATAAGCCTCGTCCAGGGCGGCGGTAAAGATCGACTGCGCGCCGCCCAAAACCGCGGCCATCGCTTCAATCGTCACCCGCACGACGTTGTTGTAGGGCTGCGCGGCGGTGAGCGACGCACCGCCGCAGACCACGCCGAACCGGAACAGCCAGCTTTTCGGATCCGCGGCGCCATAGCGCTCTCTCATCAGCCGCGCCCAGATTCGGCGCGCGGCGCGGAACTTACATACCTCTTCGAAAAAGTCGGTATGCACATAGAAGAAGAAACTAAGCCGCCCGGCAAAGCTGTCCAGCTCCCCGCCGCGCGCGCGCAATTCGTCAACGTAGGCCAGCGCATTGGCGAGCGTGTAAGCGGCCTCCTCAACCGCCGTGCAGCCGGCGTCGCGCATGTGCGCGCCCGCGATGCTTATCGGATTGAAACGCGGGGTGTGCTGGTTGGCGAACAATACCGAGTCCGCCACCAGGCGCATCGAGGGGCGCACGGGGAAAATCCAGGTTCCGCGCGCGACGTATTCCTTGAGGATGTCGTTTTGAATGGTGCCGGTGAGCTGGCGGCGCGGCACGCCCGCTTTGTCCGCCGCCGCCAGATACATCGCATAGATGATCGCCGCGGTGCCGTTGATGGTAAACGACACCGAAATCCGCGACAGATCGATCCCCTGGAACAGAATCTCCATCTCCCGCAGGTTGGAAACCGAGACCCCGACCCTGCCCACTTCCTGCGCCGCAATCGGGTCGGTCGGGTCGTAGCCGCATTGCGTGGGCAAATCGAATGCGACCGACAGCCCGGTCTGTCCCTGCTCAAGCAGGAAACGATAACGCTGGTTGGATTCCTGCGCCGTACCGAATCCCGAGTATTGGCGCATCGTCCACAGACGGCCGCGATAGCCGTCAGCGAAAATCCCGCGCGTGTACGGATATTCGCCGGGGGCGTCGCGATGCTCACCGTGCATGTCCGCGGTGGCGAACACCGGTATCGGAATGCCGGACGGAGTGGTTAACTGCTGATGGCGGATTTGTGCGGGGTCAGCCGCGGCAAGCTCGGCGTCGGGCTTCATAATTCAACGTCCTGCGAAAAGTTTTTCGACCGCTCGGAGATGGTCCTGATGCACCCAACTGGGAGCAAAGAGCCGTGTTTCCAGCTGGTTCAATTCGCCGATCGACAGACCTGAGCGCGCGGCGTACGCCAAAGCCTTGAATGCGCGCAGCACGTGCGGCGCTTGCCTGAGGATCGGCGCCAGAAAATCCGTTTCCAGCGCGTCCAGTGTCTGACCATCATCGGCCGCCCGATTGATCAGGCCCAGCGACGCCGCCTGGCGCGCCGGAATCATCTCACCCTGGCAAAGCAGCTGCAGCGCGGCCGACGGACCAACCAGCCGCATCAGATCCACGCCGCCGCCCCACGCGGTGGTTACATTGATGCGTCCCTGGACAAAGCCGATACGCGCGTGCGAGGCTGCGATACGCATGTCGCAGGCCAGCGCCAGCTCCGCACCGCCGCCCATCGCGTCGCCGTTGAGCGCCGCAATTACAGGAAGCGGAAAGCGGCGGATGTTCTCCAAACAATCCTTCACCTGGTTGGCCATCGCCGCCGCACCCTCAGCCGTATCGATTGCCGCCAGTTCCTGGAGGTCGCCGCCGGCGGCGAAACACAGCTCGCCGGATCCGCGCAGCACGGCGGCCTTGAGGTTTGGATCGGAGCCGCCCGCCGCGAACACTTCGCCCAGTTCCTTCAGCACGCTGCGGCTCAGTGCGTTGCGCTTGGCCGGACGATTGATGGTGACGCGCAAAACGCCGCCCTCGGCGATAACCTGAAGTTCGCTCATGAGATCATTTAAGCCCGGCTTGTTTGCGGGTCCACGGTTTTGAGGTTGCGGGTTTGACGCCGCGGGCGCGATGGCGGGCGGCGTCATCTTTGATCGCCAGCTCCCGGGAAAGATCGAGCAGAAGGCGCGAATTGCGCTGGAAATTGTCTTCCATCCGCTTCAGCGGCCCGGCCACCGCGATGCCGGCCAGCCCGCTCCCGCTGTCGATCGCGACCGCCATGCCCATAACGTCCGCCACATTCTCTCCGCGGGTGACGAAAAACCCTCGCCGCCGCCCCGCTGCAAGGTCGGCCTCCAGAACCGTCCGAGCGGTGATCGTGTTGGGTGTCACGCGGGGCAGCTCGAGTTTTGCCAGCAGCGCGGCGCGCGACTTCGAATCCAGCAGCGCCAGCGTTGCCTTGCCAATTGAGCTGGAATGCAGCGGCTTGGAATCGCCCACATTGGCGCTGTAGCGGATGGTTTGCAGCCCCTCTTCGATGGCCAGATAGACGACACGATCGGTCTGCAGCTTGCCCAGAATTACGGTTTCGCCCGTGGCGTCGCGCAAACGCGCCAGCGCCGGCGTCAGGCGATGGACGATGGGGTCGTGGGCGGCGATCGCGCGGGCGCAATCGACTATCCGGCCGGTGGGGTAAAAGCTGCGGCTGTCGACGACATAAAGGTAGCCGCGATCCCGCAGGGTCCTGACGATCTCGTGGCAGGTACTGATGGGAGTGTTGATTTCATCGGCGATCTCGCTGAGCGAGAGCGGCCGCTTGTGCGCTTTGAAGGTTTCGAAAACGTCCATCGTGCGTACGGCCGCCCTGACGACCGGTTTCGAAATCATGAAATACATTTCGCATTTCCGGAAAACGCTGTAAAGGTTTCCAACCAATAGCCAGTCCCCGCCCAGCGCGGCGCGCTGTTCAATTGCCCAGCCAAACCTTGGTTATCTTTCCGATCCGAAGCAACGAATTTCCCTCCGAAGGCGGATTGCGCAAACGAGATTTGCAACCCGCTATTGGACGGGACGCCGGGCGCGCATAATCTAGGCTGCCGCGGAAGGGAAAGGGCAAAAGATGGCTGTGAACAGACGACGACGTCCGCGCGATCCTGCACGCACCCGGGAGGCAATCCTGGAGGCCGCGCGTACGCGCCTGGCAAAAGACGGTCCCGAGGGGCTCAGCCTCTCAGAGGTGGCGCATCTGGCCGGAGTCAACCGGGGCACGGCTTATCAGCATTTCGAGACCCGCGACAAGCTGATCAAAGCGACGGCGGAATGGGTTGCCGACAAATTGTTTCGCGCCGCGTTCGGCGATCCCGCCACGCTTGGCGAGCGCCGCATCGAGCAGGTCGACGTCGCCGGTCTGACGGACCGGCTGGCCAATTTCGCGATGGACAATCCCGAGCTGTGCCGGGTTTGGCTGCTGCGGGTGCTGTCTTCGCCCGATCCCGCGAGCGATCCGTTCTGGAAGGAGTATGAAGGTTCGCTGGCGCGCTTCGCGCAAAGCAGGCTGGCCCAGGACAATATCGATACCGAGGTGCTCTCCGTGATTATGCTGGCGGGCACATTTCTGTGGCCGGTCTGGGCCCGGGCGCATAGCCGGGGAAACCGGGACCGGCGGCGGCTGGCATATCGGTTTGTCCAGGAATGCCTGCGCCTGTGCATGTATGGCAGTCTTCGACCCGACCGCTTTCCCGCCATTGCCGAGCGCCTGAAGCCGACGGCCGGCATTGAGTATAAATCCGCCAGGCTGCGCGGCTAGCCTGAAACTCGACCTCAACCCCCACAGCAGTTAGCCGCTGTCGGTTGATGCCGGCGCGCCCTGGCCGTAACCGACGCGGACGCTGCGCCGGCCGAGCAGATTCAGCTTGAAGCGCCGAATCGTTTCGGGTTCGATGCGGCGCCCGCCGCCGTCCTCGAAATAGAGCGCGTCGGTCGGGCACTGGACCACGCACGCGCCGCAGCGGATACAACTGTCGCTGCGGGAAATCTCGACTTTGCCGATGTCCGGGCGCTGATCGAAGCATGCTTCGGGGCAGACCTGCCAGCAGAAATAGACTCCCTTGCAGCGATCGAAATCCAGCTTGATATGCCAGCGCGCTTCCCTGAAATGGCTGCCGCCTTCGATCGGAGTTGAACCGCTGTAGTCATAGGTCAGAACTGCGGCGGCCGCCGCGCTGGCCAGCGCGGCGGTGATAAGCGCCGCCGTCCCTCCGCCCGCCAGCGCAGTCGCTGCGACCGCCGTCAGCGGCGCCGCCGCGATCAGGTAGCGCCGGCGCCGCGCCGCAACCCGATCGTAAATCGTGAACACCGCCAGGGCGATGACGCCGACCAAAACAACCAGCGCAGGCGTCCATGCGGGACGCAGGAGCAGCGACGGGATGGCCGCCACCAGCGCCATCGGCGTTGCCCACGACGCCGCCATCTCAAGCCGTTCGGGCAGGCCGAAGCGAACGCGGCGCATGTCCTCGGATTTCTTTTCGTGCTGGGCGAGATAGCGGGGAATATCCCGCGCGTACACGGGACCGAATTTTACCTGCCAATGCGCGCGCCGTTCGACCTCGCGTGCGATCACGCCGGTGGCGGCGAGCTGCGGCAGAATCGCGCGCCGATGCCGCACGCGCTGCGATACTCCCGAAGTTTTGAGCGCGGTTATCACCTGGTGGGTGCTCAGATGCCCGCCCGAAGCCGCGCACCACACGTTGATACCGCTGGAGGGTGCGACCACCAGCCACGCGTCCACCCCGCGCATGGCGCGCATCACGCGCCGCACGGTCAGATCGAAATTGCCCGTGACCAGCACGGGGCTGAGCGGTCCCGGATTGCCCAGCGCGCGAAGCCCCGGTTCGGTCGGCCATGGAACCAGCCTGAAGCCGGTCTGCAGCGCGTCGCGGACGAAGTCGGAAACCGCGCGCGGAATCATGAGGGCCGCTCCCCGACCACCATCGCCAGGGTTTCGCATAACCATCGCCGCTCGCTGCGCAGGCGGAATCCGGCCGCGGCGGTTTCCGCCGCCAAATCGGGAATCGGACTCGACACCGACCCGACCATCGCCCACGTCAGCGCAGCCACAGGCGCACGCAGCATTCGATGCCACAGCCGAGCCGCCCCGGTCCGGGGCACAACCTCGTCCGCCAGCGCAATAACTCCCCCTGCACGCAGGACGCGAAACGCCTGCCTCAGTACGAAGCTGCGCTCGCCGCGCGACATCTCCGACAGGCTGAGGCTCGCTGCGACAGCCTCGAAGCTCTGTTCGGCGAAGGAATCGATTTCAGCCGCGGTCCGCTCGACCAGCACCAGCGCATCGCGCGCGGCGCCCGCCAGGCGCGCACGCACCTGTTCCAGCATTTCCGGATTCTGGTCGAGCGCGGTGACACGGGCGCCCCGCGCAATCAGCTTTTCCGTCAGCGCGCCGGTGCCGCATCCGATCTCGAGCACGCGGCCGCCGTCAACGTCAATAGCCGCGGCGAGAGCGGTTCGAACCTGGTCGATCGCGCCCAGCGTAAGCAGCCGCATCCCCTTGTCGTAACGAAGAGGGGCGGATTCCAGCAGCCGCATCAGTGCCAGCGAACTCATGGCGTCAATAACTTGCGCGCCGCCGCAACCACCAGCGCCCGCGCCGCGCCGGGGCCGTCGAACACGGTCTCGTCGACCATTACCTGCAACAGCGTTCCGTCGATCAGCCCGATTAGCGCGATGGCGGCTGCGCGCGGACTGAGTCGACGGTCGATTTCGCCCCGCTCCTGTCCCTCCGCGATCAGTTGCGCCAGTTCGCCGCGCAGCCTGCGAAAGAAGGGGCGAAAGGACGCCCCGGCCACGGACCACAGCTCGAACAGCATCTGCCCGAGCGGCGCCCACTGGGCGAACAAATCCGCCAGATCGCGCGCCAGGCGCTCGATACGCCGCATCGGCGTGCCTTGCCGGCTGTGGAGCGCACCAGACACCAGCAGTTCCTCCTCGGCCAACAGCTCTCGCACGAGGTCGCGCACCAGGGCGGCCTTGTCGGGGTAGTAATGGTAAAGGGTGGCGCGGCCCACCCCGGCGGCGCGCGCGACGTGGATGAGGCCGGCGCTGCGCACGCCGCGGCGGGCGAACACGCGCCGCGCGGCGCGCCGGATCATCCGGCGCTGAGCGTCAGCATCGACCACCTTGGGCATCGCTTTATTTCGACACTACTGTCGAAATAAGCGCCTGTCAACGGCTCGCACGGATTGACAGGATCGATCGGCGCGGCCGGAACCGCGCGGCCGCCTGGGTCCGGCGCGCGCCGGCGGCCCGTCCTCCCATTCGGGAGCGCCGATATAGCTCAAAGAGATTGGCGGAGCGGAACGACTCCAACCCGCGCGCTGCCCTCGAAAAACGGCTGAAAGCCTGCGTTCGGAGCGCGGCCGGATATGGCCGCCGCTTTGCCGGCGGGCGGGGCGTCAAAAAGACCAGCAGAGTGCAGTGCGGCGGGAATGGAGCGCGCGCGGCGCGCCATTGACTTGCGGGGCGGGAACGTGGCGATCTGAGCGTGCAACGAGAGGCGCGCTGAACAGGCGAAGCTTCAAGGAGGGAGCATGAAATACCGAGTCATCTCGACCGACGATCATCTGCAGGAAGCGCCCGACACGTGGACTTCGCGGATGTCGGCAGCGAAATGGGGCGACAAGATCCCGCAGCTCAAGCCGCTGGATAAGGAGCGCGACGCGTGGTTCGTATACGGCGAGCCGAACAAACGGCTGGGGGTGGCGATCGTTCACGGCGCGCTTGCCGACCGCGCGAAGTCGGTCAATCGCTGGGAAGATGTACCGCGGATCGCCTACGTACCGGCGGAACGGGTCAAGGCGATGGACCAGGACGGAGTCGACGCGCACACGCTGTTCGGCAACATCGCCGGGGTCGCGGGCGGCACGTTCAGCAATCCCAAATATGAGGAAGAGTTCCGGCTGGAGGCGATTCGCGCGTTCAACGACTTCCAGATCGAGGCCTACGCCCGTCCCTTCCCGGGCCGCTTCATCACGCTGGCGGTGGTGCCGCTGTGGGACGCGGGGGCGGCGGTGGCCGAGGTAAAGCGCACCCGCGCACTGGGGATCCACGGCATCAGCTTCGCCTTTCCCCAGCAGTTCGGCTATCCCCATATCGCCGATCCGCACTGGGACCCGCTGTGGCGGGAGTGCGAGGAGAGCGGGCTGTCGGTGAACCTGCACATCGGCTCGGGCGGAAGCATGGGCATCGGCGCCAGCAACGATTTCGCCGGCCACAGCGAGATGCGCTGGCTGGCGGAGGTTTCGACGCGGGCGATCTCGGCCAACACCCAGGTGATGAGCACGATCCTGTTCTCGGGCATCCTCGAGCGTTTCCCCGCGCTCAAGATCGTGTCGTCGGAGAGCGGGCTGGGCTGGGTGCCCTATTTGCTCGAGACCGCCGATCACCAGTGGGAGCGGCAGAAGCTCTGGCGCGAGGGCATGAGCATCAAACCCAGCGAGTACTTCCATCGCCAGTGCTACGTAAACTTCTGGTATGAGCAGGTTGGAATCGAGAATCGCCACCATATCGGCGTGGATAACATCATGTGGGAGTCAGACTTCCCGCATCCGACCTGCAGTTGGCCCAACTCGCAGGATTTCATCAAGCGCTCCTTCCAGGGAGTTCCCCAGGACGAACAGCGCAAGATGCTGGTGGACAACGCACTCCGCGTCTTCAACCTGACCAGCGAGTAGCCGCCGCGAAGCCGGGGGCGGCCGATCAGCGCATCAGGCTCCCCGGCGCAAGCGGACATAGGTGGCGAAAATGCGGCGATCGAGGCGACCTCGACCGCGCTAAAGCCGTTGTATCACCTCTTGTCCGAACCAATGCACGGCCTCCAGATACGCCGTGCGATTAGGATGCGGCAGATCGGTGGTGATCCAGTTGACGCCGATCTGCGCAAGCCGTCCTACCGCGTCGATGTAACGCTCGGCGTCAACGCGGTCCATGGCCTTTATGGGAACTCGGGGACCGATGCAGACGTCGAACGGGCCCGATTTTCCCATTTCCGATCGAAGGCCGTTCAGCACGCGGATCTTTTCGGCCAGATGTTCGAGCGATTGTATGGCCAACGCACGGTTGTTAGGGCTCAGGGTCGGCGCGGTGAAAAACGGCGACCAGCCGTCGCCCCATTTGGCGGCACGTTCGACCGCCCGGTCGCTTCCTCCACCGACCCATATTGTGGGCGGCGGCTGCGGGATGGGTCGAGGTTCGTTGCCGCCGGCGTTGAAGTGGCGGCCCTGTTTGACCACGGGACCTCCGCTCCAAATAAGCCTGATGGTTTCCAGCGCTTCGTCGGTCAGGAGGTCGCGCCTGGCGAAATCCACGCCCAGCGCCTTGAACTCGCCCTGCTGGTATCCGGCGCCGACGCCGAGGATCAGTCGACCGCCCGAAAAGACCTGCAGGATTGCCGCGGCCTTTGCGGTGATGAACGGATTACGATAGGGCAGCACCACAACATTGGTGTGAAGGCGCAGGCTCCTAGTCGCCGCGGCCACAAACGAGAGACTGGTGAATGGATCGGTGGCGTCGTGGCCGTGAGCATGCAGCCAGGCGGCGACCGGCGCCGGGTGATCGGTGACGTAGCCGGCCGCGGCGCCGGCGGATTCAAGCGCCCGCCCCATCTGGGCCGCGGCCTCCTGGCTTTGGAACTCGCCGGCCGGCTCGATAATCCCCAGCGGGATTCCGAGCGAGAACTTTATCGAGCTCATTTTGCTGCTCCGCCGATGGGCTCTTGAGAGAGGATCGGGCAACCGCCTGCCGGGTTGATACTCCGGCGGAGTTGGGGCTCAGCCAACCATCACCGCGCCGGCATCGCAGTTGATGGACTGGCCGGTGATGGTCCGGCTCTCATCGCTGGCCAGGAACAGGGCGAGGTGGGCGATGTCCTCGGGCTGGGAGATGGTGCGAAGCGGGACGGCTTGCAGGCTTTTCGCGCGCCAGGTCTCGTAGTCGATCCCCTGCTCGCCGGCCATGCGCCGGCCGTAATTGCGCCACAGTTCGGTGTCGATCCCGCCCGGCACCAGACAATTGCAGCGGATGCCCAGCGGACCGACCTCCAGCGCCACGTTTTTGGTAAACGCTCTCAAAGCCGCTTTGGCCGAAACATAATGACTCTTGCGCGCTATCCCGTTCCATCCCGCCGTGGACGAGAAGTTCACGATCGAGCCGCTCTTGCGCTCCAGCATCGAGCGCTTGAGCACTTCCCTGGTGCAGAGCATCGCCGCGGTAAGGTCGATGGCGATGGTCGCGTTCCAGTTCTCCAGCGTCTGCTCCCAGATGTACTTGTCAGTGCCGGGGGCGGCGGCGTTGTTCAGCAAAATGTCGACCTGGCCGAACTCCTTCATCGCGCGGTCGACCATCGCACCGACGTCCTCCTCACGCGTGACGTCGGCCCGCATGCCTACGGCGCCTTTGCCGGCGTCGCGGGCCGCCTGAAGGACCAGCTCCTCGCGCCGGGCGGCGAGGAGCACGCGCGCGCCCTCCTGCACGAAAAGCCGGGCCATGACCGGGCCGGTGCCCGTGCTGGCCCCAGTGATGATCGCCACCTTGCCCGAGAGCCTGCCAACCGCGCTGGTCATCGCGTCCTCCTACTTTTCTTTACTGATTGAACGCAGTCGAACTTCTCGAGAATCGTCCCCGCCAATCGCAGATTTTCAAGCGCGGAGCCGGGAACGGTCAGCCGCCAAAACTCCGGCCAATCGCCTGCGCGATTGGAGCGAACGGGTCCTCAGGCGCGTTGAACATTCGATTGTGGCAAACAGCGCCCGCGGTACGGGTTTCAGTGTTCGCCCATCCGATCGATCCGCCGGCGCCCGGATGGTGCAGGGTGCGGGGATTGGACCCAACCACGGAGGGCGCCCCCGGACCGCCCAGCCAATAACCCCCCGTACCCACCCGCACCGGGAAACCAAGTATGGCGTCGGGCTGATCGTCGGTGTTGGGGCGCGGGTTGCTGAAAGATCGCACGCGCTCGGCCGAGAGCAGGCGCACGCCGTCGAGCTCTCCTTCATTGGCCAGCATCGCGAAGAGCCGCGCAACGGCGCGCGCGTTCATGATTCCGCCGGCGCCCGGGATACATCCGCGCCGCACGTTGGCACGGCCGAAGACCTGTTCGAAACAGCCGACCTGGGGCGGGATACATTTCAAAAACGGGGCATCGGGCGGCATCTGCATGTCCGGTGGATCGATCAACCTCGCCACCCTGGGTTCAACCGCGTCGGGGATACCGATAAAGAGGTCATGGATGCCCAATGGCGCGCAGACCTCCTCCTGCACGAACCTGCCGAACGGCCGCCGCTTGGGATCGGTTCTGCGCACGATTTCGGCCACGATCCAGCCAAAGGAATAGCAATGGTAGGCGTTGGTCGTGCCCGGTTCGAACCACGGCTTCATCCGCGCCAGTCGATCGACCATCCATTCATAATCGGCCATCTGATCGGGTGTCACACCCTGCGGCATCTGCGGGATGCCGGTGCGATGGCTCAGCGCGTCGCGAACCGTGGTCTGGCCTTTGCCCTCGGCGGCGAACTCCGGCCAGTATTGAGCGATCGGCCTGTCATACTCGACCAGCCCGCGCTCGGCCTGGAGATGCAACGCCGTCGCGGTGACGGCTTTGGTGACCGAGAAGACCGGGAAGAGCGTGTCCGATTGGACTTTGCGCCCTGTTACGGGGTCGGCAACGCCGCCCCACACGTCCACCACCAGTTCGCCCTCATGGTAAATGGCGACGTGAAGTCCGACCTCGCCATGGTCGCGAATCGAGCGATCGAGGGCCTGCGCGAAGATTTCGTTGAGCCTGGTTCTGGTTCCGGCAACTGCTGCCATGAGCATGCCCTCCTCTGCACCAAACAGGACCCGCTATGCGAAGCTCCTAGCATAGCGCCGATTAAGCGCAAAGCGCCGCGTCATGGTGTCTTCACGCATCCGCGCGCCGGGAAAACCTTGCCGAGAGATTCGGTTTCGTATACTCGATGCCGGAGTGATTCCGATCCCGATGACCGGCGTGGTCCCGCAGGAAAACCTGCAGCACTGAAGCGGGAGATAAAACAGGCACAGAGGCCGGCACAGATGATTAAGGGATATCAAGTCATCGACGCGGACGGTCATGTGGTGGAACCAGACGATTTATGGGAGAAGCACCTTTCTCCCGAGCTCGCGCCGCTCGCGCCTAAGCGAAAGGGTGCGCATCACTGGTTCTACAACGGGCAAAAGGTTCCACCGACCATGACTGACGTGCTCCACCAGGAGTTCAAGCGGCGCGAGCAGAAAAACTACCGGAGCGAAGCGCAAGCCCGGTGGAACTCGAAGTCCCAAATTGACGCCATGGACAGGATGGGACTGGATGTCAGTTATCTCTATCCGACCAAGGGTCTCCAGCTCTGGGCGTTCCGCAATATGGACCCCGCGGTGGCCGCCGCGCTGGTGCGGATTTACAACGACTGGCTGTTTGATTTCTGCTCCTACGACCCCAAACGCCTGAGGCCGGTTCCCGCTCTGAGCCTTCACCACCCTGACGACGCCATAATCGAGCTCAAGCGGGTTGCGGCGCTGGGGGCCAGGGCCATTTTTGTGCGGCCCAATCCGATCGTGAACGATACGATGCGGACCCTGGGCGATCCAGTCTATGAGCCGTTGTGGACCGCCGCCGAGCAACTCGGCATCAGCGTCGGCGTCCACGAGGGCGGCGGCGCTCTGCCGCGGGTCACCGACGGACGCTTCACCAGCCAGTTCGCCTGCCACACGAACCACGTGATGGAACAAATGCTGGCCTTTCTGGCCCTGTTGGAAAGCGGCGTGCTCGAACGCCATCCCACTGTGCAATTCGCTTTTCTGGAAGCGGGATGCGGATGGCTGCCGTTCTGGCTCTGGCGCCTGGATGAGATCGAGTACAAGACCAACGGTCTGTCGGTGGCGGCCAACGTCAGGATGAAGCCGTCGGAGTATTTCCGGCGCCAATGTTATGTCTCGATGGAAGTTGAGCCTTACCTGGGCGGACTGGTCGACTATATCGGCGGCGATCGCATCCTGTTCGCCAGTGACTATCCGCATCCTGACCACGAACCGGACATGCCTGCGCAGATCGTGGAAATGGAGAATCTGGTTACTAAGCCGGTGCTGAAGAAGATTCTCTTTGACAATCCCCGGCGGTTTTACGGAGAGTCCTGATCAGCCGGCGCGTCAGCCGGGCGGAGAGAGGCAAATAGTATGTCTGTGCTGGTGACCGGGGCCGCGGGCAATATCGGCTCAAATATAGTTCGTACGCTGCTGAGCGAAGGCGAGCAGGTGATCGGCTACGACACGGCTGTGCCGCCGCCCCATTCGGTCGTCCATACGCTGTGGGGCAAGTTCCCCTTCGTGCTTGGCAGTGTGGTGGACCTTCCGCTTCTGCTCAACACCATCAAGCAGTACAAGGTCCGGGATGTGATTCATCTGGCAGCGATTATGATGGGCGCCAGAGAGCGGCCGGTCGAAACCGTTCAGGTCAATGTCATGGGCACGCTCAACGTACTGGAGGCGGGACGCATCCTGGGATTGCGCCGCGTGCTTTGCACCAGTTCCTTTGCCGCCGCCGGCGCCGCCGGCAAAGACCAATCCAAACTGATTCCCGAGACCGAATACTCGCTCCCGGTCAACGCTCGCGACGCTATCGCTCCATACGCCTCGACCAAGCTGATGTGCGAGGAACTTACCTACATGTACCGAACCGACCATGGAGTGGACGCGGCGATTATCCGTCCGGCCAGGGTGTACGGACCGGGCCTGCCGCGCGGCCGGTCGGCCGGAGTCCCGATTCAGGCATTGTTCGAAAAGGCGATCGCCGGCGAACCGGTTTCGGTGCCGCAGGGCGCCGACACCAGGATCGACCTCACTTACATAAAAGACGAGGTAAGAGGATTTGTGTTGGCTTACCGCGCGGCCAGACTGCCGAACTGGCTGTATAACATCAGCGCCGGACGGCTTTATTCCATGGGCGAAATAGCCGCGGCAATGAGACGCGTGTTTCCCAAGGTCCCAATCGAGGTAGGCCCCGGTGAGTGGCGGGGTATGTCGGGAAAAGAACCACATACCGGACCTGTTCGTCCCGCTTCGGATATTTCCCGGGCCCGCCGTGACCTCGGCTACGAGCCGCAGTTTGGCGACCTCGACCGGGCGCTGAGCGACTACAAGTCCTGGGAAGAAGAGCGCCGGTACTAGATATCAAGTCGGACAGGTCTTCATCCCGTACAAGAGTTGAGCGCACCTGCGATCGCCATAAAACCCGGCAAGTCCCGTGTCCGTGATTGTCTACTTGGTTTTCAGAAGTAAGGTCCGCTCGCGTCCCGGATATTATATAGCGTGGCGGCGAGTCGCACTGGCTAAAGATATGATTTATTAGCGCGGCCGGCCCTCTCATTGGACGGCGACGGCAGATAACGCAGGAGCAATTATGGGACAGTTGGACGGAAAAGTTGCGGTCATAACCGGCGCTGCCAGTGGTATGGGCCGCGCCGCGGCGGTGCGCTTTGCCAAAGAGGGAGCAGCCGTCGTGGTTGCCGACCTGAATTCGCAGGCCGGCGAGCAAACCATCGCGGACATCACCGCTGCCGGCGGACGTGCTGTGTTTCAATACACAGATGTCGGCAGCGACAAGGACCTCAAAGCGCTGTTCGATCGTGCGCTCAGTGAGTACGGACGGCTCGATATCACCTTCAACAACGCCGGCCTCGGCGGCGCGACCGGCAGACTCGTCGACATCGCCGCTGAGGACTGGGACAAGACCTTCGTCATCCTGACCCGCGCGGTCTTTCTGGGCATCAAATATTCAGTCGAGCCAATGCGCAAGGTGGGCGGTGGTTCAATCATTTCGACCGCATCGGTCGGCGCCCTCAGGCCCGCCGCCGGACTTCACGCCTACTGTGCGGCCAAAGCGGCCGTCGTGAGCCTGACTCAGAGCGCGGCCATCGAACTGGGCCGCGATCATATACGCGTCAATTGTATCTGCCCGGGCGGCATTCTCACCCCGCTGGTGTACCGCGGAATGCCCGGCGGCGAGGAGGAGGCGCGCCGCAATATGGCGCGTCAGCAGCCCATTCCACGCGCCGGCACGCCGGAGGATATCGCCGCGATGGCGACTTTTCTGGCCAGTGATGAGGCCCAATGGATTACCGGTACCGCGATGGTGGTCGACGGCGGTTTGAACACCGGCAACGGGCGGGCTGGCTTCGCCCCGGGTTTCTCCGGACCTTCGTTCCAGCGTAAGGATCGGACGAACCAGCCGCCGCGGGCAAAGTAAAGCGCAAACTTCGGCTCAGTTGGAGCAAGCGGATACGGCGAACCTTTTCCGGCAACACGGCCAGCCGTCCTGCGCATTTCGCTTTCATGAGCTCAGCGCAGGCGGCAAAGTCGAAACGCCCTGTTTTGTGACTGAATGAACCGGCGCAAAAAACGCCGCCCGCTCCAGGGATTGGCTCGCTCGTAAAAGAAGCGGTGAGCTCAGTCGCCGCCGCGCCCCGGCTCATAACCGGGAGGTCGAAGGTTCAAATCCTTCCCACGGAATCTTCCTTGAACGAAATGGATTTTCCAACCGTTCCCGGTGAGAGCCGGCGATTGGCGGACGAGAAAGTTCAGGAACGTAAGTCAGGTGGCTAAGCGCGCTGCAGGTCAAAAACCCGCGCGAGGAAGTCGCGAATGGCTGCCGCAATTTCCTGACAATGCGTTTCCAGGGCGAAATGCCCGGTCGGGTAAAAGTGGATCTCCGCCTGGGGGTTATCGCGCCTGAATGCTTTTGCCCCGAGCGGTAGAAAAAACGGATCGTTTTCGCCCCAGACTGCAAGGATCGGCGGCTGGTGCTTCCGGAAGTAAGCCTGGAAATCAGGGTAAAGAGCCACGTTGCTGGCGTAGTTCAGAAGCAGATCGAGCTGCGCTTCATGCGCTCCAGGGCGTGCCAAATAGTGATCATCGAGTGAGCGGCCGTCGGGCGATACGAGCGAGGTATCCGCAACCCCGTGGGTGTATTGAAAGAGCGTGGTTTCGGGGGACAGGAAAGTGCGCAGGGCATCGCGGTTTGCCTGACTCGGTTCACGCCAATAGGCCCGAATCGGGTTCCATCCTTCGCTCAGTCCTTCCTCGTAAGCGTTGCCGTTCTGCGAGATGATCGCGGCGATCCGCTCCGGATGCTTAAGTGCGATCCTCAAACCCACCGGAGCGCCATAATCAAAGATGTAGATTGCGAAACGCTTAAGCCCGATGACCTCAGTGAAACGGCTGATCACCTCGGCAAGATTATCGAAAGTGTATTCGAACTCCTGGCGGGACGGCAGATCGGATTGACCAAAGCCCGGAAGGTCGGGCGCAACAAGGCGAAAGCTGTCGGCAAGAAGCGGAATCAAGTCGCGGAACATGTGCCCGGCGCTCGGAAAGCCGTGCAAGAGCAGCAGAATTGGAGCGTCTGACCTGCCGGCCTCGCGGTACGAAATCCTAAGACCAGCGCTCTCGGCGGTGCGATAGTGGATCGTTTCCATCAGATTATTCCCTCTCGCGTTTTTACCTAATCGGCCGTACGCCGCCAACCGTCCGTCAACAACTTACGATCCTGAAACGCAAACGCCGCGTTGTCCACCACGCTAAGGCATCAGTCGTGTAACGCCCCTTTGACTTTCTTCATCTCCACAATTCGCGAATTCTCATTAGCGCCTCTCACGACCAGTCGCAATTGATCTGACGCCGCTCTCAGAAATGCAAGCAATAATCACTTCCCCACATCCGGGCATGGGTCCTGGTCAGATCGGCATGCGCCATCGCAACCGTCAGCCTCCCGGCGGTCATTTGCTGCGCGTTTGCTTCACGGCTGGCATCCGGCCCCGGATTTCTTCAATGCCGGCCGGCTTCGATGCCACCCGGTGTTGCGATCGGACCGGCGCCTGGTGCGAGAGGGGCTCGATGTGCCCCCCGGCAAGCCGGTAGCTGACCTCGTGAGGCCGCAAATCGCCTCCGCACCGGTCGCAAACAAATCTCGGCACCAGTCGCCGCCCGCAGGGCTGATGATACAGGATCAGCGGCGGTCCCTTGTCACCCGCGAGCCATCGGTCTCCCCAGGTCATCAGCGCCACCACGACCGGAAAGAAATCCTTGCCTTTCTCAGTCAGCACATAGTCATAAACACCGGCACGCTCCCTTGACGGAAGGCGCTTGAGCAGTCCGTCGTCGACCAGGCGACTTAGCCGATCGGCGAGAATATTGGTCGCGATCGCAAGTTCCCGCCGCATCGCGTCGAAGCGGCGTATACCCAGAAAAGCGCCGCCGATCACCATGTAGGTCCAACGATCGGCCAGCACCTCGGTCGCCAACTCGATGAAAAACCGCTGGCCGGCGTTGCCGCCGGGCGATGCTTCGGAACGGCGCTGCACACGCCCGGGCGCGCGCTCGCGTCCGGCCCCCGGACCATTCTCATATCGGGTCTGCGTGGCAATGACCTCCGCGCCGCAGCGGCCGCATACGCATCGCGGGTCCATGTGCCGGCCGCAAGTCGAATGCACCAGCCATACCCATCGCTGCCGGCGATCAGTCAGCCAGCGGTCTTCCCAACGTCTAATCATCAGGGCGACGGTATAGAGGTCGCGGCCCATGGCCGTCAGCCGATACTCGTAGCGCGGCGGTTTCTGGAGGTAGCGTACTTTGCGCAGGACACCGCGAGCGACCAGCTTTTTCAGCCGATCCGCCAGCCGCTGGCGCGGAATTGCAAGACGCTGCTGCCAGTCCTGAAAGCGCCTGACGCCCAGAAAAGAATCGCGCAGGATGAGCAGCGACCAGCGATCGCCGATAATATTGAGCGCGCGCTCGACCGAATTGGCCCGTATATACCGGTGAGTCGTCATGGCATGAGAAAGGTCGCGGCTCCAGCGGCTTCACCGCCTCAACCGTCGAGTTTGACACCAAAGTCTCATTATGCAAGTATTGCTGCCAAGCGCAAGAAGCAGGCTGTGTCGGGGTTCATGAATTCGGCGGAGTCCTACCGATGAAGGTTGATTACGATGAAATAATGCGGCGCGTCGAGGCGATCGCGCCGCGGCTGGCTGAAAACGCCCGCCGGTGCGACGAGATGCGGCGCGTAGTTCCGCAAAGCGTCGCGCTGATGGTCGAAGCTGGCCTGTTTCGGATCCTTCAGCCGTCAAGGGTGCACGGCTATGAAATGGATTTCCGGACCCTGGCGGATGCGGCTACCCGCGTCTCCGAAGCCTGCCCTTCCAGCGGGTGGGTGCTGACCGTCATTTCGACCCATCATTGGTGTATAGGAGCGTTTCCGGAAGCCGCCCAGGACGAAATATTCGGCGACGGGCAGGATAACCTGATCGCCGGCACGCTTTCATGGCAGGGCGTCGCGCTTCCTGTCGACGGGGGCTATCGCGTCGAAGGGCGATGGCAATTTGGCAGCGGCGTAGATAATGCGCAGTGGGTGATGCTGGGTTGCGCGGACCCGGCGACACGGGGACCAGGAGTTCATGCCGTGGTGCCGCGCGGCGATATCGAGGTCGACGACACCTGGCAGGTTCTGGGGATGCGCGGCACCGGCAGCAAGGACATCGTGGCCCGCGGCATCTTCGTTCCCGCTCACCGCACCATCGATACGCGAAAATTCTTTCTCGGACAAAGTCCCTATATCAGGAATCATCCGACCAGGCTCTACTATCTACCCGCCGAAGCGATCCTGGGGGTGCTGGCGCCGACGGCGTTGTTGGGATCGGCGAGATTCGCGCTGCACAAGTTCATCGAGCACACCCGCAATCGGCGGGTAATCATCACCGGAGCGCGCAAGGCTGAATACGCGCCGATCCAGATCAGACTGGCCGAGGCCGCGGCGGAAATTAAGGCCGCCGACCTGCTGATGCACGATGGGCTGCGGGAATGCGGCGAACTGCTCGAAAACGCCGCTTCCACCGCGGAGCAGCGGGCACGGCTGAAATGGCAGGGCGCATACGCCAGCGAGCTGTGCCGCCGCGCGATCGGGCGTCTGTTCGCGGGGTCCGGCGCGCATGCCGTTTACGAAGGGCACCCGCTCCAGGTCGCGTTTCGCAACATCAATGTGGGAGCGCAGCACGCCAGCTTCGACTTCGACAGCTCTGCCGAGCAGTACGGGCGGGTCCTGTTGGGGGCGGGTTCCAAAACCGCCGGCTCCTGAAGACCCGGGGGAGAGCAAACTCGGGCCGCGGCATGCCGGGGTCCGGCCGGTATCGTCGGCGAGATGATCGGCGCCGGTTATTGACGTGCATTGCGACGCGGTGGGGAGCCGTAAGGAACGGCGCCGGCTGGGCGGGAACGCCTATTTTTCGGTCAATCGAATCTTCGGGACCCGCAGCTGGAAGTCCGCGCAGGCGGGACGCTGGAGCCGCCCCGCCTGCATGCTGAAAGCTCAGTAGCCGGCGAAACCCATATTGGTGGTGGCCTGCGCGTCGGGGTCGGTGCAGAC
>JAJPJA010000100.1 GCA_021324455.1 Pseudomonadota bacterium
AACTCAATCAGCCGCTCGGCGCAATCCTGAGCAATGTGAATGCGATTCGCCGCATGGTGTCCAAAGACAACCTGGACCGGCGGGAAACCGTCGCCGCGCTCAGCGACATCGCCGAAGATACCAAGCGCGCGGGCGATATAATCCGGCGGGTCAGGGCTCTCTTCAAGGACGGCAATTCCTCCAAAGGGGTGCTCGAACTGGGTACGCTGCTGGCCGAAATCGAGGGTTTGCTGCGCGCCGAAGCGATGCTGCGCAAGGTGTTGCTGCGTTTCGAAGCCGCCCCGCATCTCCCCGACGTGGTCGGGGATCGGATCGAATTGCAGCAATGCATTCTGAACCTGGTCCTGAACGCGTTCGACTCGGTGGCCGCCGCCGGCGGCCAGCGGCGCGAAGTACTGGTTAGAGTGGTCCAGGAAGAGGCGGGCTGGGTTACGGTCAGCGTTCGCGACACGGGCGGCGGGATAGATCCGTCGGTGGCGGGCAGATTGTTCGAGCCGTTCGTCACTACCAGGCCCAACGGCATGGGAATGGGCCTGCTCGTAACCCGCTCCATAGTGGACAGACATGGCGGCAGGATTACCGGCAAATCGAATGCGGACGTGGGCGCGAGCTTCGCCTTCACTCTGCCGACCAGCGACAATCACAGGGCAAGGAAATTCGTCCACTCATGAACCAGGATAGCAATGTAGTCGTGATCGACGACGACGAATCGACGCGCCGGGCTTTCCTTCGCCAACTCGGTTCAGCCGGCTTTGCGGCGATCGGGTTCGGCAGCGCGATCGATTTTGTGCAGGCCGCCGCCGGCGCCGAATTCGAATGCATAGTCGCGGACATGAATCTTCCACTGATGGACGGGCTTCACCTCCAGGCCGAGATCAAGCGGCTGCTGCCGCACGTATCCATGGTTTTCGTCAGCGGCCACGGCGATCTGTCGATCGGTGTGGCCGCGATGAAGGGAGGCGCCGTTGATTTCCTGGAAAAGCCGGTTGCGGACGAAGGGTTAATCAAATCCGTACGGCGGGGCGTGGAACTGGCGCGCGAGCGCAAGGCCCTCCATGAAAAATGCATCGAATTGGAGAGCCGCTATCAGACGCTGACGCGCCGCGAGCGCGAGGTATTCAATCTCATCACCCTGGGCCGGCTGAACAAGCAGGCCGGAGCCGAGCTTGGCACCACCGAGAGAACTATCAAAGCCCATCGCGGCCGCGTGATGCAGAAGATGCGCGCCGACTCTTTCGCGGCTTTGGTCCAGATGGCGGGCTTGCTCGCGGGCGCGTCCGCTGCCGCCCCGCAAACGGCGGCGCCGCGCGCAAAGGAGCTCATTGCATCCTGAATATGGCGGCAGTCCGGCCCGGCGCACTGCAGTTTCCCGCCTGATACATTACTCCTTGCGCAATCGGCAACGGCAGATGCTTGCGCAAATGTCCTCATAGTACCGATCGGGATGCTCACTTGGCCGGGCGCAGCCGCACAAAAGGAACCGATCAGTCATCGAGCCGGAAAACCCGGCCGTCCGCCGCCGCGGCGCGGGACGCCAGCCCCAAGAGCTCGGGACCGGACGCGAAGCAGATAACTATTGGGCTCGTACTGGCGGTTCTCGCGGGAGCCGGGGTTTTGTTCGGGTATCGGTGGTTTTGGCCGGGGACCGAAAGCCCAATTGAGTTTGCCGGTGCGCGAACCTGCGCCACCTGTCATCAGCGCGAATACATACTGTGGGCGGGATCGCATCATAAGCTGGCGATGCAGCCGGCTGCGGACGCGACCGTGCTGGGCGACTTCAACGGCGCGTCGCTGACATACAACGGCGTCACCACAAAATTCTTCCGCCGCCGCGGCGAGTTTATGGTGTATACGGACGGGCCCGCGGGAGCGATGAATGAGTATAGAATCGAATATACATTCGGCGTCGCGCCGCTGCAGCAGTATCTAATCAGGATGCCCGGCGGCCGTTTGCAGGCGTTTGGAATCGCGTGGGACAGCCGGCCGCGCGCGCAGGGCGGTCAGCGCTGGTTTCATCTGTACGCGGACCGCAGGATAGCCGCGGGCGATCCCCTGCATTGGACCGGTCCCGATCAGAACTGGAATTTCATGTGCGCGGACTGCCACTCCACCAATTTGCGCAAGAATTACGATTTCCGCACCCGCACCTACGCCACCGCTTACGCCGAGATAAATGTCGCGTGCGAGGCATGCCACGGGCCCGGCTCGCGGCATGTGGCGTGGGCGCGCGGGTCGCGGCGCGGCGGCGCGGGTTCGAAGGGACTTATGATTGCGCTGGACGAACGGCGGAATGAGAACTGGAGAATCGATCCGGCAAGCGGCAACGCGCGGCGCGGCGTGCCGCGATTATCGTCGCGCGAGATCCAGATGTGCGCGCGATGCCATTCGCGCCGCAGCCAGATCCACGAGGACTACGTGCATGGACAGCCGTTGGGCGACGATTATCGCCCGGCCCTGCTTGACGCGGATTTGTATTACGCCGACGGACAAATCAAGGCGGAGGACTACGAGTACGGATCGTTCATCCAAAGCCGGATGTATCATGCCGGCGTAACCTGCAGCGATTGCCACGAGCCGCACAGCTTAAGGCTGCGGGCCGACGGCGACCGGGTATGTTTTCAATGCCACGCGGCGGCCAAGTACGCCTCGCCGGCGCATCATTTGCATAAACCGGATTCGGCCGGCGCGCGCTGTGTCGAATGCCACATGCCGGCCACGGTATACATGACGGTGGACGCGCGCCGCGACCATAGCATCAGGATTCCCCGGCCCGACTTGTCGGTCAGTCTCGGAGTGCCGAACGCATGCAACAAATGCCATACTGGCAGGCCGGCGCAATGGGCGGCCGACGCGGTGCGCAGGTGGTATGGGCATGTGCCGCAGGGATTCCAGCGTTTCGCCCAAGCGCTCAATGCGGGAGCCATCGGCGCGCCCGGGGCCGGGAAACTGCTGGACCAGGTGATTTCCGCCCGCGATCAGCCGGCTATCGCCCGTGCCAGCGCGCTGGTCCGGCTCGGCGCGCTCGACGCCGCCTCGACCCTGACCGCCGCGCGCGCAGCCGCAGCCGCGGGCGAAGCGATGCTGCGGCGAGCGGCGGCAACCGCGCTGATCGGCGCGGACCCAAACCTGTGCGCGCCAATCCTGTCGCCGCTGCTGAGGGATCCGGTGCGCGAAGTCAGGGTCGAGGCGGCGCAGGCGCTGGCCGGCGCGCCCGCTGAGATCGTAATTGGAGGTGCTGCGGCGCTGCGCGGCGCAACCGGGGATTACGCCGCGGTGCAGGAACTCAACGCCGACCGGCCCGAGGCGCATCTGAACCTGGCGCTGCTGTTTACCCAGGAAAAGGAATTCGGGAAAGCGCAATCGCAGCTGCGCGACGCGTTGTCGCTGGAACCCACCTTTGCTCCCGCCGCGGTCAATCTGGCCGACCTCTACCGCGGGCTGGGCCGCGACCGGGAAGGCGAGCGTGTGCTGCGCGAGGCCATCGCGCGCGCACCGCGACAGGCGCCGCTGCAGCATGCGCTGGCCCTGCTGCTGATTCGCGAAGGACGCAAACCCGAAGCGCTGCAGCATCTCGCGTCCGCGCTCAGCATCGACCCGGGCGACAGCAGGATTGCGTATGTCTATGCGATCGCGCTGGACGACGACGGTCAGAGGAGCGCGGCGATCGACGTATTGCGCGCCGACCTCGAGCGGCATCCGTTCGATCGCGAAGCGTTGGCGGCGTTGGCCGCTCTTTACGGCCGGAGCGGCGCTCCCGATCGGGGTTTGATCTACGCGAAGCGGCTTAAGGAACTCGTCCCCGACGATCCGCAGGTCGGCGAACTGGTCTCCGAACTCGCCCAGGAAGCCGCGCCGCGCCGGCATTGATCGAGCATCGATTCCAGGCCGCCGGCTCTCACGCGTAAAGGGCTGGTCCGTAAAGCGGCGGGGCGGCGTTGGTTCGCCGCCCCGCGCTCGGGGCTGCTGCGGTGTCCGAACATCGGCAGCGCGATGATGCGGCGCGGCGATTACAGGAGAGGCCGGCCGCGGTAACCCCGCCGGGCGAGGTAATGGTTAGAAGGGCGCGGGTACCGGCTGGCTGATCGGGACCGGATAACCAGCGTAAGGGGCGGGGACTCCGTAATAATCGCGATAGAGGTCGCGCCGCTCGTTGTGGACGTTCATGTAATCCTGAGCCAGGTCGGCGCGCTGCGCCCGCGCGGCCGGCCAGTTGCCATTGGCGATCTCACGGCGCAGGCGCATGCGGTCGTGCGCGATATCACGCCATTGCCGATGCAGCTCGAAGCGGTCGCGGCCGATGTCTCGATGGCGCCAGGCGCACGCGTCGCCTCCGCGCCAGTGCCATTCGTAAGCCTGTGCTCCGATCGGAGCGGACAGAATCAGCAGCGCCGCGGCGGCAGAAATCAGTCTGGTCAGAGATTTCATAGCGAGCCTCCTTCGCTCCTTCAGACGGAGGGCGGCTCGCCTGCGTTTACACGGCTGATGGCGCCGCGATGGGTCTTCAGTAACCGGCCAGCGGAAGTACGCCGTGGACAATATCCAGCACGGCCTGAGTTCTGGGATTAATCAGCACCGCGTCGCCGTTGTAGAAGTACAGCCGCGAGTCGGGGGGCAGAGGTCCGAGCGTTCCCACCAACTGCGGCGGGGCCGGAACCATGTAATCCAAATATCCGGGCGGAAGCGGCTGATTGACCATCAGCTTCTTTTCCAACCCGGGCGGCAGCTGTCCGGTGCGCTCCAGATGTTTGCGCAAGCCCGGCGGCAAGCGGTCGATTTCTTCCGGCGTGTAGTAGTTGCGGATGAGGGTTACGCGCTCGGAGGTGAAGTACGGCCCGCGATACGCGTAATGCCGGTAATCGCCGCCGTAGTTGTAGCGATGCTCGTAATCGTAGTGATGTTCGTAGTCGTAGTCGCCATGCTTATGATGCTTGCCGTGCTTGTGACCGGCCTCATCGCCGCCCTGATCGTAGTCGTGCTTGCCGTGGCCGTGCTTGCCGTGGCCATTGTCATGGCCGGCGCAGCAGACCCGCGGCGCCATGAGCAGGCATGCGATCACACCAAGGGCTGCCAGGACGCCCGGCGATTTCAGATCAAAGTGTCGCAACATCGTCAATTTGCCTGAATTTTCAGTCAAGTTGATGAATCTGTCAATCAAGCTGGATACACCCGCGAAGCATGCCGGAAGCTTGCGGCCGCTGCGGATTGACCGCGCCCATAGCGGAGCGGCAGCGTCTGAGGGCGGCGGCCCGGTCGAAAAAAATGCGGGCCAGCGCAGCGCGCTAGCGGCTGGACAGGCGCGGATTGTTCATCAGGCGCTTGGTGCGAAAATTCTCCATGTTGATGCGCCATTCGTAGCCGTCCACCAGTGAGTTCCATCCCGCCTCGACGGTGTTGGCCGATTTGGCCATCGTCACCCACGTAATGTGGCCGTCGGAGAATTTCTTCACCGAGATGACCTCTGCTTCGGTCGATTCGCCGCTGCCATGCGTATAGGTCTCCGTCACTTTGACGGAATCGAGATAGGGAAAATACTTGAGCAGGGCTTTGCGCAACGCGAGGTCCAGCGCGTGCACGACGCCGACTCCGCGCGCCGCTTCGGTTTCCTCCAGATCACCGATTCGAATCACCACGGTGGCGTCGATCGTCATCTTGCCTTCGTTGAAGTCGTCGATCACGCGGCGGCGCATGACCTGAAACGGCGGCGAGTAGCCGGGACTGGCGCGCAGTTCCGCCAGTTCGCGCGAAGCCTGCGGGGGAGGGGCTTCGTAAAATACCGAAGACTTCTCTTGCATCGCCACAGTTTGATTATGGTAGTGCGATCCTGTCCTTTCAAGCTAAATCCGCAGGCGGCGGCAAGATCGCTCAACAGAGTGTCGAACAATAACGCGACAGGCCGTACCGGCAGTGAAAATTCACGCCGGCGCGGCGCCCATCCCCGGATAACCTGAACGACAGTAAGCCAGCGCTGAGGACGGTTGGGCGTCGTATCACAGCCTCAAGTTCAGCTTCACGTCGCCAGGCCGCCGTCCACATGGATCACGGCGCCGGTAATGTACGAGGCCGCGTCGGAGAGCAGGAAAGCCGCAATTGGCGCGACCTCATCGACCCGTCCGAAGCGGCCCAGCGGCACCAGTTCCACCGCCATCTTGCGGTTGGGCTCGGGGATCGCCGCCGTCATATCGGTTTCGATGAAACCCAGCGCCAGCGCATTGACGCGAATGCCGGCGCGGCCGACCTCCTTGGCCAACGCCTTGGTCAGACCGACCAGCCCGGCCTTGGAGGCGGAATAATTGACTTGACCGGCGTTGCCCACCAGCCCGCTTACGGAAGTGATGTTAAGGATTGCGCCGCCGCGCGCTTTCATCATGTTGAAGATGGCGGCGCGGGCGAAGTTGAATGCCCCCGTCAGATTGGTTTGAATCACGGCGGACCAGTCCTCTTCGCTCATCATGGCGAGCAGCTTGTCGCGATTGATACCGGCGTTGTTGACCAGGCCGTCGATGCGGCCGAAGGCGCTTTTGGTCTGCGCCACCATCTCGCGCGCGCCCTTGAGGTCGGTTACGTCGGTCTGGAACGCCAGCGCGCGCGCCCCCGCGGCCTTGATCTCTTCCTCCAGTGACGCCGCCAGCGGCGCGCTTTTGGCGTAGTTGAACGCGACATTGGCGCCCTGACGCGCCAGTTCCAGCGCGATGCCGCGGCCGATTCCCCGCGTCGCTCCGGTGACGATGATTGCCCTGCCCTCAAGCGCTCGATCCATGGTGTGATTGTGCCTCCGCCGCGCGGTTATTCGCCGCCGGGAACGTTCTTCTCCAGGATGCTCTTATACTGGCCGATATAGGAAAGGTACTGGTAGCCGAAAGCCTGCTCCAGCGCCGAGTCGAATTTCGGCGCCGCCTCACCCAGATCCTTCAACAGCCATGTGTAGAGCATCCACTCCTCGCTGCGCGGCGCTTTGCGTAAGGCGTCGCGCCGCAGCATCACCGCTTCGCGGCTCATCCCCAGAACGCGGCCCAGCAGCGTCACCAGTTCGCTGCCGTCCTGCGCCATCTCGCCGCGCGCGAACAGGTTAACGGAGTAAATCAGGATCGAGTTCAGGCAGGCGCGCGTGGATTGCGCCGTCAGCCGGCTGCGATACGCCGCGAGCGCGCCGCCGGGAGAAAAAGCATGCGCCAGAAACTCGAGATTGGCGTCCAGCAGCGCGCCGACGAACCGGCGTCCGGAGCGCGACGCGAATTGATTCAGCCGCCCGCGCATCTCCAACGCCGCCCCGCGCCCGTACGCGCGCATGAAGCGCAGACGCGCGGGCGACAGCAGGAAGCGCAGGGCGGTGAACATCGACAGGAGATTGGGTGGTCGAAGACCGATAAAAGCGCGGCCGCCGCGACGCTACCGGTCGCGGCGGCCGTTGATTGCCAACTCGGGATCCGCCTCACACTGTGCGGTCCGCGATCAGACGCTGAACGACGACCCGCAGCCGCAGGTGCGCGCCGCGCGCGGATTGTTGAACTTGAACCCCGCGCCGTGCAGACCTTCCACATAGTCCAGGGTGGTCCCGGCCACATAGGGCAGCGACACTTCGTCGATCATCACGCGGATACCGTCAAACGCCACTACCGTGTCGCCTTCCTGCTGCTCGCTGTCAAAACCCAGCGAATACTGGAACCCGGAGCATCCGCCGCCCGTCACCGACACGCGCAGGGCGTAGCTCTCGCCCAAACCTTCTTTGGCGCGGGTCTTCTTGACCATCTCGACCGCTTTGGGCGTAAGATCGATTGCGGGTGTGGGAAGGCTCTGAGCGCCAGAGGCGCTCTGGTGCCGCGAAGTTTCCTCTGATGGAATCTGGTTATCCGCCATCCTGGGCTCCTCAGGGAAGACCGTTTGGGCCTTTCCTCAGATCAGCCTAACGTCCGCCGGAAGAGCCAGTCAAGCATCCCGGGAAAGGATCGCGCATCAGGCATCAATCGCGAATGAACGCACTGGAAAACGAAATCGCCGCCGCGGCGCGCGAACGGGGCTTTGTTCTGGTCGGATTCAGCCCGCTTCGCGTCCTTGCGCGCAATCGGTTCTATTCGCGATGGCTGGCTGAGGGACGCCACGGCGAGATGGCCTATCTGGCGCGTGAGCCCGAACGGCGCCTGGACCCGCGCCGCATCGATTCGCGCCTGCGATCCGTCATCAGCCTCGGCTTTCCCTACCAGGCGCCCGCTCCCAGCGGCCGCGACTGGCGGCGCGAACTGCGCGGGCGTATCGCGTCCTACGCCCTGGGCGAAGACTACCACGACCGCGTGATGGCGCGCGCCGCAGCCGTGGTTATGGACCTGGTCCGGCTGCGTCCCGGCGCCCTGACGCGGTTGTACGTTGATACCGGTCCGGTGTTCGAGCGCGAATGGGCGCGCGAGGCCGCTTTGGGATGGTTCGGCAAGAATACCAACCTGCTCAACCGCGAGCATGGCTCGTACTTTTTTCTGGCGGAGATCTTCACCGACCTGGAGCTGGGCGGCGCGCCGCGGCCTTACGGCGACTTCTGCGGAACCTGCCGCCGCTGTCTGGACCTGTGTCCGACCGGCGCGCTGGAGGACGGCTACGTGATGGAGTCGCGCCGATGCATCTCCTACCTGACAATTGAGCTGCGCGGTCCGATTGCGCCGCACTTGCGTCCGCATCTGGGCAACTGGATCTTCGGCTGCGACATCTGCCAGCAGGTCTGCCCGTGGAACGAGGATGGCCGCGCGCCGGCCTCGGAGCTTGAGCCATATCTGCCCGACCTGTTGGCGCTTGACGAACAAGGTTTTCGCGACCGCTTCCGCAAAACCGCCATCAAGCGCACCAAGCGGCGAGGGCTGCTGCGCAATGTCGCCATCGCGCTGGGCAACAGCGGCAATCCCGACGCCGTGCCGCATCTGATCCAGGCCCTGCGGCGCGAGCATGAGCCGCTGGTCCGATCGCACGCGGCGTGGGCGTTGGGGCAACTGGGCGGAGCGGACGCGCGCCGCGCATTGCGGCAAGCGGCCGCGTGCGAATCCGATTCCGCCGTCGCCGCCGAAATCGCGGCCGCCCTTTCCCTCCATGCTCCGTAGAGAGCGCCGGCGATGCCTGCTAAGCTGAGAAGATGGCCGCATGCATCCGAGCCTGGGTTGAAGGGAAATGCCGATGAACGAACAAGCTCGGCGTGAATTTGTCGAACTGGCCGCGCGCGAGCCGGTGCCATTGGCGCGCGCCGCCCTGGTTATCGCCAAAGAGGAGTATCCCGACCTCGCCGTCGACCAGTATCTGGAGCGGATGTCGGAGCTGGCGCGCGAGGCTGCGCGATGGATCGCGAGCGCCGCCAATACGGTCGAACAGGTGCAGGGGCTGTCGCGGTTTCTGTTCGAGCATCATCGCTTTGCCGGCAATCAGACCAGCTACGGCGACCCGCGCAACTCCTTTCTCAACGAAGTGCTGGAGCGCAAGCTGGGCATCCCCATCACGCTTTCGGTTGTCTACATGGAGGTCGGGCGGCGCGCGGGACTGAAGCTTGACGGCGTGTCGTTTCCCGGCCATTTCCTGGTCAAGGCGACGGACGAGCGCGGCGAGCTGATAATCGATCCGTTCAACCAGGGGGCGATTCTCAATCTGGAGCAACTGCGCGCGCGGCTCAACCAGGTATACGGACAGCCGGTCGAGCTGCATCCGGCGATGCTGCGGGCGGCGCCCTCGCGCCAGATTCTCAGCCGCATGCTGCGCAATCTTAAGAACATTTACGTCGCCGCGTCGGACTGGACGCGCGCGATGGCCGCGCTGGACCGTATCCTGATCCTCGAGCCGCGCTCGCTCGAAGACCTGCTGGAGCGGGCCAAGTTGTACGAAACCCTCGAATGTTTTCAGGCCGCGTTGGATGACCTGCAGAGCTTTCTGTCGATGGCGCCCGATCATCCGGTGGCCGACGCCGCGCGCGAAGGTGTAATGCGCCTGGCCAAACAGGTATCGCGCATCAGTTAGTGAAGCATCATGGAGCCGTCCGGACCTGACGCATTCTACGCCGCGGCAGCGCGCGCCGCCGCCGACCGCGAGCTCAATCGCAAGCTGGAAAACGCCAGTACGCGCCACTTCGAGCATCTGGCCGTGGCCGTGAGCGAATTCGCCCCCTATCAGAGCGAGCGCGACGCCGCCCGCCGCATCAAAGAGGAGTCCATCGAGCGGCTCGACGAGTTGCTGGCCGAACTCAAGCAACGGCTCGAAGCGCGCGGCGTCAAGGTGTTCTTCGCCGAAGACGCGGCCGCCGCGCGCGATTACATCGTGCGCGTGGCGCGCCAGGCGGGAGTCAGGCGGGTGGTCAAGGGCAAGTCGATGACCACCGAAGAGATCGGACTCAATCCGGCATTGGAGCAGGCCGGGATCGAGGCGGTGGAAACCGATCTGGGCGAGTACATCGTGCAGCTTCGCCGCGAGCCGCCCTCCCATATCATCACGCCCGCCATTCATCTATCCAAGGAAGACATCGGGGAACTGTTCGCCGAAAAACTCGGCACCGCCTACACTTCGGACCCTCCGGCGCTGACGGCGGTGGCGCGCGAGCGTTTGCGCGAGGTGTTCCTCAGCGCCGGGATGGGCATCACCGGAGTCAATTTCGCGGTGGCGGAAACCGGCACGCTGGTCGTGGTCGAAAACGAGGGCAACGGCCGCTTCTGCACCACCTCGCCGGACATCCACGTCGCCGTGATGGGGATTGAAAAGGTCATCCCGAGGTTTGAGGATTTAAGTCATTTCCTGGAGATTCTGGCCCGCACCGCGACCGGGCAGCGTCTGACCGCTTACACCAGCTTTCTCAGCGGGCCGCGCGCCGCCGACGATCGGGACGGGCCGCGCGAGACGCATCTGGTTGTGCTCGACAACGGGCGCACGCGGATGCTGGCCGACCCGGTGCTGCGCGAGGCGCTTTACTGTCTGCGCTGCGGGGCCTGCCTGAACGCATGTCCCGTGTATCGCCATATCGGCGGCCATGCCTACAAGTCGGCATATCCGGGTCCGATCGGATCGATCGTCAGCCCGTCGCTGTTTGGCGCCGGCGCGGCGGGGCATCTGCCCTTCGCCTCGACGCTGTGCGGCGCGTGCAAAGAGGTCTGCCCGGTGAAGATCGACATCCCGCGTATCCTTTTGCATCTGCGCTGGAAGATGACGGAGGGCGGCGGCGGGCAGGTGGCGTGGCCGCAGGCGCCGGCACGGGTAAGGGCCGCCGCCGGATGGTTCGCGCGCGCGGCAAGGTATCCGTCGATGATGCGGGCGGCAGGCAGGATCGGCGCGTTCCTGCTGAAGCCGTTCGGGCATGACGGCTACCTGCGCCGGATGCCGGGGCCGTTCGCGGCGTGGACTAGGGTGCGCGATTTCCCCGTCCCGAGTGGCGGCAACGGGGCGTCCGGCCGGGAGACGAAATAACTTCATGTCCGCAGTTAACGCGCCTGGACGGCGCCGCCGATGGACGCCGATTAGCTCGTGAGCAGCTTCGACCATCTCATCAGCCGCATCCGGCAGAGTCTGAATTCCGGCGCGCCGCGCGAACCGGCAGCGCCCAACGGCGCGCATCCGCAGCCGATTGCGCAGCCAGACCTGGGCGGCGATGAACTGCGCGCGCAGTTCGTCGCCGCGCTGACCGCGGTGGGCGGGGCGGCGATTGAAGCCGCCGGCGAGTCGGAGGCGATTGAGAAGATTGCCGCGTTGCTGCGCTCCAGGGCCGCGCGTTCGGCGGCGATCGGTGAAGGTATCACCACCGATTCCGCCTCTGCCGCTGCGCGATTGTCGCACGAAGGAATAAACGTCAGCGTCCTGGATACCTGCGGCCCAGCCCTGTTTAAGGAGCAACTCGCCCGCGTCGACGCCGGGATCGTCGAAGTGGATTACGCGATCGCGGCCACCGGCACTTTGGTGATGGCGGCCAATTCCGCCCGTCCGCGCTCACTCTCGCTGCTGCCGCCGATTAATATCGCGATACTTCGATCCGATCGCATCCTGCCCAACCTCGCCGCGGTGCTCAGCTCAATCGGCCCGCAAAATATCGCCGCCCACCCGGTCGTGATGGTGACCGGGCCGAGCCGCACGGCGGATATCGAAAAGCGCATCGTGATCGGTGTCCACGGTCCCAAAGAATTGTACGTCGCATTGATCGGAGATTTGCGGCGGTAAACGCATGCGCGAAGTGACGCTTTTTTCAACCTGCCTGGGCGAGGAGTTGTTCCCGGGCGCGGTGGCGGCGGCGAGAATCGTGCTCCAGCGGCTCGGGCTCGAAGTCAAAATGCGCCGCGACGCGTTTTGCTGCGGACAGGCCGCGTTTAACGAGGGGATGCGCCGCGACGCCGCCGAACTGGCCGCGCGCTTTCTCGATACGCACCAGCCCGGCACTGCGCTGGTGGTTCCCTCGGGTTCGTGCGCGAGCATGATCCGGATTTTCTATCCCGATCTGCTGGCCGACCAGCCGGCGCTGCTAAAGAAGGCGCGCGCACTGATTCCCTGGGTGCACGAGTTCTCCGAATTTCTGGTTGACGTGCTGGGGGTGACCGATGTCGGCGCGTCGTTTCCTCATTCGGTGACCTACCATCCGTCATGCCATCTGCTGCGCGAACTGCACGTCATCGACGCGCCGCGCAAGCTTCTGGCGCAGGTGCGCGGGCTGCGGCTTTGCGAACTGCCGCGCGGCACGGAATGCTGCGGATTCGGCGGGCTGTTCTCGGTCAAGTTTCCCGATATCTCGGCCGCGATGCTGGCGGACAAGTGTAAATGCATCGAGCAAAGCGGCGCCGAGTTCGTGGTTGCCAACGACGGCGGGTGTCTGATGCAGATGGGCGGCGGACTGCATCGCGCGCACAGCCGCGTCAAAACCCTTCATCTGGCGGAAATCCTCGCCAGCCGGTGAGCATCCGGCTTTACAGTCCGTATTTGAATGGGAACGCGCAGTGGGCGGCGCAAAGAGCGCTCCCCATCGGGGCGCGCGATTCTGACCTGTTACCCGTACCGCCGGACAATCGCCGCGCTGGATCGGGCCGGCGGAGCACTCCTTGCCGCGAAGGTTTTTTCCCGCCGGCATGCGGCCGATTGACGCCAAACTTCGATTTTTTTCGGCCGCCTATTTCTGCGGGTCCGGCCGCCGAGCTGAAAACCGTCATGGTTCCGCGATCGGTGCCGCTGGCCGAGAACCGAAGAAAAGGCTTCGCACGCCGGTTCCGCTGCGCGCCTCGCGGATTTGGCGGGAAAGATGGCTGCTCAGTTCGGTCCGCAACTGATTCACTCGCCAGCGCACCTCCGCCAAATCGCTCTCTTTTGTTTCGAAGTAGGCGCGCGCGGCCGCGCTGCCGCGCGCCTGCCTGATCTGGTCCGACTGCCCGACCGCGGCGAGCGCCTGACTGACCGCGGCCTCCAGGCCCGCAAGCAGGCCCTGACTGAGTCCGCTGGCGGCGGCGGTCGCCCTCAGCACGCCGGTGTGCGTCTCCAGCGCCTCTGCGTTCTCGATCACACCGTCCTGGAAACGCGTATCGCCGGTGGACAAAAAAGCCTGTTGATCGACGTTGAGGCGGGCCAGATCGTCGAGCACGGCGTCAAGACGATCGGCGGCCATGAAGCCGGTGGCGAACACGGCATTCACGTTCGCCAGGGTCCGGTCGTACGCGTATGCCAGTGAAACCACGCCCCAGACAAACGCAAGCGCAAGACCCAGCACGATCGAGGTGCGAGGATTGTCCTCCCATTTCCAATTCATCGCCGGCTCCTTCCTGCGGCGGCGGGTGCGCTCTGGGCGCAGCCTGGGCCGATGACGGCGGCGGTTGCCTGCCCGCGATTTTCCGGAGCGGCCAACTCCGGCATCCGTTGGATTCAGGCTCGCTGAACCCGGGTCAGAGTGATCACCATCTCGCGGCCGGAAACGCTCGGCACGTGGATCGCTTCGCCGCCGCGCAGGCGGGCGGACCGGCCTGTGGGCGGCGCCGCGCTTCTATAGCGAAAGCCCCAGACGTACCACTGCGCGATTGCCGCGGTTGCGGTTGCTATCAGTCCGGCAAATATCGATGGAATCAGCGCCGACATCGGTTTTCTCCCTATGTATCGATTCACTGTTCGGATTCGCGCCGCCAAACTGCATTGCGCTTTTTGCTGGTGACCTATTGAGCAAGCTCGATGCCATCGAAGCGGCGCCCGCCTGCTAACGGCAAATTGAGCCAAATGCCTTGCCCTGGCGGGTTCAATGCAATTCTCTGGCTGCATGGGCGGACTGCGGCGGAATTGCGCCGCGCCGCCATGGTTTACGCGCCGGCCAATAACGCCTCGCCGCTTCATCGGGACGCTCCGCTCATAGTCGTCTGGCGCGGTCAGCGATCGACGGTTCATGCCGGACTCTCCGGCATGGTTAAGACGCCGGCCGCTGAACAATGTGCAAAGCCAGCCGCGGCGCGTTGGGCCTCAAGCCGGGGGAGAGCCGGGCAATGGAAACGGGCGGCCATCATTGCTATCCTGATCGCGGGACAACAACATACATACAGACTGTATGTAACCGGCAACCGATATGCCAGTCAAGAGCCGCCAGGCCCGCAACTCCGCCGCCACCCGCGCCGCCCTGCTGCGCGCCGCCCGCAAGCTGTTCACCGAACGGGGCTATACCGAGGCCGCCACCGAAGAGGTCGTGCGCCGCTCGCGCGTTACCCGTGGCGCTCTCTATCATCACTTCCGCGACAAGCAGGCGCTGTTCAGGGCGGTCCTCGAAGAGGAACAACTGAAGCTGGCCGCCTCGATCAAAGCAATCGCCGCCCGCCAGACCGACCCATGGCGGGCGCTGATCGCCGGATGCCACGCTTTTCTGGACGCCTGCCTCGATCCCAGCGTGCAGCAGATCCTGCTGATCGACGCGCCCGCGGTGCTGGGATGGGAGGGATGCCGCGAGGCGGATGCGATGTATTATCTGGACAGCGTGAAAGCCGCCATCCAGTCCGCGATCGACCAGCGGATCGTCGCGCCGCAGCCGGTCGAGGCGCTGGCGCGGATGATCCTGGGCGCGCTGAACGAAGCCGCCATGATGATTGCGCACGCGGACGACGAAAAAGCCGCGCGCCGCGAAGTCAGCGAGGTCGTGGACCGGCTTTTGGAAGGCATCCGCGCCGCCCGAAGCTGAAGCCCGGCCCCTCAACGCGGCCTGACGCCGCCCTGTCAGTCCTGCGATCCGCCCTGCGCTTCGACGTGGAAGTGATGCAGGAAGCGATGGAAAATCGGCGCGAACAGGATGCCGGCGGCGCTGATTATCGCCAGCCCGCTGTACAGCGCATAGAACGACGCGAACAGCTTGCCGGCCGTGGTCCGGATCGGATCCACCGGGCCCATTCCACCCGCGATCATCGACGCGTTCAGCAGCGCGTCGATCCATGGCAGCCGTTCTAAGTAATGATAGCCCAGCACTCCGATAGCGAGCGATCCGATCAGGACGATGCCCGCCGCCGCGCTCCATCGCGCCATCCGGCGCACGAACAGGCGGCGGGGCAGCAGCCGTTGATGGCGTCGCTCGAAGGTCATGTGTTGGGAATAAAATAGCCCAAAGCCGCCGCCGCGGCGAAGCGGCCCGGCGCGATTCCCGCCGGTTGCCGGCTTGAACCCAATGGACCGGCGCGCCATGATCGGGACCATGATCGCAATCCGCGCGCAGGTGTTGCTGCTGTCCGCCGCCCTCAGCGCCTGCTCGCTGTTTCACCGGCCCACACCGCAGCAGAAACTCTTTGACGCGCTCAACCGCGGCAACGCGGCCGAGGCCAGTCAGCTATGGTTGTCGATGAGCCAGAAGGATCGGATCAAATTCAACCGCGGCGAAGGGATCAAATCCGCCGTGCCGCCCGAGCAGGTGGTCAAGACGCTGACTCAGATGTCGCCCGACGAGATGCACGGCCAGGTCACCATCCAGGGGCCCAGCGGCGGCGGGAGCCTGCTCGATCTGCCCAAACTGGCGCAGCCCAAATCCGCCGCGCCCGCGGCTTTGTCCGGACAAAAAGGATCCGCGGAATCCGAGCCATAGCCGCTCTTGCTTTGACGCGGCTAACTCGCAAGCATAAATGATGATGCGTGCCGGCGCTCTGAAATGGATGGGGGCGGCTGCCGCCGTTATTGCCGCCGCGGCGCTGTTGTCCAATCTGGAACTGCCGCCGCGCTGCACCCGGGTGGCCGGCGCCGGCGGCGTCAGTATCGATCTGAGCGCGCTGGCTCGCGGTCAGGCGCGGCTGTTCTGCTACCAGGATCAGGCCGGCGATAAAATCCGTTTCATCCTGGCGCGCGGCTCTGACGGCGCGGTGCACAGTGTCTTCGACGCATGCCGCCAGTGCTACAGCTATCGCAAAGGCTACCGGCTCAATCCCAACGGCAACCTGGTGTGCCGGCTGTGCGGCAATCGCTACTCGGTGGATAACATGATGAACGGCAAGGCGTCGTGCGTTCCGGTGGCCTTGCGCCATCAGCAATCCGGCTCCACGGTACGAATCAGCGCCGCCGACATCCGCGGCGGCCGCGGACTGTTCTGAACGCGCCAATCGCCCGGCAAGTATCCAGGCCGGCGCGCCTGGCGTGTGCGATGGCGCCGCGGTTTGCGGCAATCGCTGACCGCTTTCAGAACGCAGCCTTCTTTCGGTCCGGATTACTGGCCGGCCCTTTCGGAACATTTGGTTCGACCCCATCCAGCGGCTAATCTGGGTCGCGCAAACCCCCGCGTTCGCGCTCAGGAGGACCTCGAAGTTGGATCTCAACCTTTCATCCAGCGAGGAAGCTTTTCGCCAGGAGGTGAGGAGCTGGATCAGACAGAATCTGCCGCCCGAATGGACCGTCGACCGGCTCGAAGAGCTGGACCAGAGGGAAGCGGTCGCCTGTGCGCGAAAATGGCAGGAGCGGCTGGGCAGCGCCGGATGGCTCGGGTTGGCGTGGCCCAAAGAATATGGCGGGCGCGGCGCCACCCTGATGGAACAGGCGATTTACATCATGGAGGCGATTGCCGCGCGCGCGCCGATGCCGGCGGACAAAATCGGCCTGCAACTGGTCGGCCCCGCTCTGATCGAAATCGGCACGCCGCAGCAGAAAGCGCGTTTTTTGGAAAAAATCCTGCGCGGCAAAATGTTGTGGTGCCAGGGCTTTTCCGAACCCAACGCCGGATCCGACCTGGCCAGCGTCCAGACCAAAGCCGCGCTGGACGGCGACGAATGGGTGATCAACGGCCAGAAGATCTGGAGTTCCGATGCCCCCTGGGCCGATTGGTGTACGCTGCTGGCCCGCACCAATCCCGAGGCGCCCAAGCATAAGGGGCTCACCATGCTCGCCGTGCCGATGAACAGCAACGGCATCACCGTGCGGCCCATCAGGCAGATCAGCCGGCGCGAGGAGTTCGCCGAAATCTTTTTCGATAACGTCCGCGTGCCGCGCGACGCCGTGATCGGCGAACTGGGCACCGGATGGAACGTCACCATGCGGATGCTCACCTACGAGCGCGGCCTGTACACGCTGGTTGAGATACCGCGGTTCGAGAAAGCCTGGCGGCAGGAAGTCGATTTCGCCAAAACCATCCGCCGCAACGGCAAACTCCTGATTGACGATCCCATCGTGCGCGAACGGTTGGCGCAGGCGTACGCCAACATCCAGATGATGCGGCTGACCAATCTGCGCTACATCACCAGTTATCTGCGCGGCGCCGCGCCGGGCGAGGAATCCTCGCTGATGAAGCTGCATTGGGCGATGACCGACCAGGGCCTGTACGACCTTGCGATGTCGCTGGGCGGACCGGCGTCGCTGGGGATGCTGGGTGCGCCGCGCGCGATTTGCAGCGGTCAGTGGAATGCGGATTATTTCTATTCGCGCGCCTGCACAATTTACGGCGGCACCCAGGATATCCATCGCAACCTGGTCGCCGAGCGCATCTACGGCCTGCCGCGCTGAGGCGAAAGGACCTGGCTTTGCTGACGGTGCGGCGTGTTGACAATCCTGCCCTGCCTCGCCGCGCGCACCGTTATGGGACAGGGCGGCTGCATCTTTGGCGCATCGGCGGTCAGTTGTGAAAGGGTGTTGCTGTAAGCGTATCAGGCACCCTCATCCTGACCCCTCTTTCACGAAAGAATGTGGGAGAGGCGAGCAGATGCGGGAGGGGGAGCGAAACGCTGCGGCTGAGGGAACCGAAAAATAACGGGGTGAGACATGAAACTTGACCTGACATTGCACACCCAAGTCCTGCGCGAAGTGCCCGCCGACGCGCGCTTTGCCGAGGACGCCGGCTTCGCCGGACTGTGGTCGCAGGAAACCGGCAACGACGGCCTGCTGCCGCTGGTTTTGGCCGCCGAACACACCGGCAAAATCACGCTCGGCACCGCGATTGCCGTCGCCTTTCCGCGCAGCCCGATGACCATGGCGTACATCGCGTGGGATTTGGCGGGGCTGTCGCGCGGCAGGTTTGTTTTGGGATTGGGCACCCAGGTCAAAGGCCACAACGAGCGGCGCTTCAGCGTCAAGTGGGACGCGCCGGTGCCGCGGCTGCGCGAGTACATCGAATCGCTGCGCGCAATCTTCAAATGCTGGTCCGAGGGCGGCCAACGTCTGAGCTACCAGGGCAAGTTCTACAACTTCTCCCTGATGACGCCGTTCTTCACTCCGCCGCATCACGAATGGCCCAACATCCCGATCTATGTCGCCGGCGTCAATCCGCTGATTTGCCGGATGGCCGGAGAGTTGTGCGACGGCTTCCATGCCCATCCGTTCCACAGCGCCAAGTACCTGCGCGAAAGCGTGCTGCCCAATATCGAGAGCGGCCTGCGCAAGGCCGGACGCAGCCGCAAGGATTTCACCGTATTCACTTCGGTGTTTGCCGCGGTCGGACGCAACGACGAGCAGATTCATAAGGCGCGCGAGCTGATCCGCAGTCAGATCGCGTTTTACGGCTCCACGCGCAGTTATCAGCCGGTGCTCGACGCCCACGGATGGGGCGACATGTGCGCCCGGCTGGGGGAGAAGGCGGCGAAGGGAAAATGGGACCAGATGGCCGCCGAGGTCAGCGACGACATGCTGGAAGTTTATTGCGTCAGCGGCACCTTCGACACCATCGCGGCGCGCATCAAACAGCGCTACGAGGGCCTGCTCGACCGCTTCGCATTCTACTTCCCCTACCGCGCCGGCACTGAGGATGATCGGTGGCGCGCGATCATCACGGAGTTCAACGGCTAGAAGACCGCAGGCGGCGGCGGACCGACGCGGCCGCGAACTCGATCGCGGCGCGCATGCTTTGGGCGCGGGCGATTCCGCGGCCCGCGATATCGTACGCGGTGCCGTGATCGGGCGAGGTGCGGATAAAGGGCAGGCCCAGCGTCACGTTGACCGCATGGTCGAAATCCAGCGCCTTGACCGCGATCAACCCCTGGTCGTGATACATCGCGACCGCCGCGTCGAATGCGAATCTGCCGGCGGTTGTGACAAACGCGGTATCGGGCGGTACCGGACCGTAAGCGTCGATTCCGGCGTTGCGCGCCTGCGCGATTGCGGGTGCGATCGCGTCTATTTCCTCGCGTCCGAACAGGCCGTTTTCGCCCGCGTGCGGATTGAAGCCGAGCACGGCCAGGCGGGGATTGGCGACCCCCGCGTCGGCGCGCATGTGGGCGGCCAGCAATTCAATCGTCTCGAAGATCTTTTTCGTGCTGAGCGCGCGCGACACCCGCGCCAGTCCGAGATGCACCGTGACCAGGGCGAGCCGCAGGCGGCGTCCGGCGAACATCATCCGCCAGCGCGGCACTTTTGCGATTTCGGCCAGCAGTTCCGAATGCCCGGGGAACCGATGTCCGGCCCGGTTGAGCCATTGCTTGCTGATGGGAGCCGTGACCAGCGCGCAAGCGCGGCCCGCCAGCGCCATCCGCGCGCCGGTCTGGATATAGCGGTACGCGGCGCGCGCCCCCGCCACGCCCGGACGGCCCGCCCTGAGCGCGCGCGCGGGGAGTCTGCTCACCTCCATGACGCACAGCGTATCGCCGCCGGCGTCGATGCGATCCCCGCCGATCCATCCGGCCGGGCGCGGAACCGGCTCCTTCAAACTGCTTGCCGCCGCACGCATCGCGCCCAGATCCCCGATCACGAGCAGCCGCGGCGCGCCGCGTTTGCCGGCCCATGAAGCCGCCGCCTTGAGGATTACCTCGGGACCGATCCCGGCGGGATCGCCCATGCTGATCGCGATTGGAGCTGAGCCGCGCGCCGCGGCGCTCACAGGTAGGTCTGCACGGAGTGGTTCTTGATCAATTCCGTACTGACCCATCGTTTGAACTGAATCTCCATCTGCTGTTGGGCCAGCTTGGCGCGAATGGCGTCGCGCACGTCGGCCAGCGGTTTGACGCCCGCTTCCTGATGTTCTTCCACCTTGATGATATGAAAGCCGTGGCCGGTCTTGACCACTTCCGAGATCTGCCCGGACTTGAGCTTTGAAATGGCGGCCAGAATCCGGTCGTTGATCTCGTCGGGTTTGAAGTAGCCCAGTTCGCCGCCCTGGGTTTTGGAATCGTCGTCGGAGTACTGCGCCGCGAGCGCCGCGAAGTCCTCGCCCTTGAGCGCGCGCTTGCGCAGCTGTTCGGCCCTGGCCCGCGCCGCTTCAACCAGCATCGGCGGCGCCGTCGCGGGATCGACCGCAACCAGGATCTGCGCCAGCTTGAAGCGCTCCTCCGAGGATGTGAAGTCGGCGATGTGCGCATGGTAATAGGCTTCGATCTGCGCCTGGGTGACGGTAATTTTGTCGCGCACCTGATGCTCCAGCAGCAGCATCTTCTGCACTTCCTGGCGCGCCCGCTTGCGGTACTGCTCGTAGGTGATGCCGTGCTGGGCCAGTTCGTCGCGCAGCTGGGCGTCGGTGACGTGGTTGCCGGCTTCGAACTGGGCGATGAAGCGGTCGACCTGGTCTTCGTCGACCGGGATCTGGCTCATCTCGTGATCCATCACCTTCTGATTGATGAGCTGATCGAGCACCTTGCGCTCGATTTGGAGGCTTTGCGGGCTGTCGTCGGTGGGCAGCGTGGTGCCCGAAGCGGAGGCGAAGCGGCGCAGGTCCTGCATCGTGATCGGATCGCCGTCAACGGTGGCGACGATTTTATCGACAATCTGATCGGCGCCCGCCGGGGCGGGAAAAAAAGCCGGCAGCAGGAACAGGACCGCTGCGCCGATGCCAATACGCGCGTAATGCCTCATCGAATCAGTTAGCGAGCTGACCTGCCGCCCGCCCCACCCGAGGCTCCACCTTTTCACACGCCGCCAACGCCTGCAAGACGGTGTCCAGTTCCTCGAACAACTCCTCGTAATTGCGGTTTTCGATTCGAACCGTCAGTTGCGCGTTGGGCGCCAGCCGCATCCGCGAGCGGTTGGCGTTGACCAGTTTGGTCAGCAGCGCCGGATCCATCGGCGCCTGCGGATGCACGCGGATTTGCAGGCTGTTGCCGCGCAGCACCGCGCTCATGAGCATCAACTCGCGCATCTGGCGCCGCACGTTCATCGCCGCCAACAAATTCTCAACCAGGGTGGGCACCGGACCGAAGCGGTCGCGCAGTTCGTCGCGCAAATCGTCGAAATCCTGCACCGATTCCGCGCGCGCCATCCGCCGGTACAGGATCAGGCGCTCGCTTTCATCCGGCGCGTAGCTGTCGGGGATGTAGGCGGGGATGCCGAGCTGCAGCTCGGGCTCGAAGTCGGGCCGCTGCGGCTCGCCGCGCAGTTCGCGGATCGCCTGCTCCATCATCTCGGTGTACAGCTCGAAGCCGACCGCGGCGATATCGCCCGACTGCTCGCGGCCGAGCAGGTTGCCTGCGCCGCGCAGCTCCAGGTCATGCATCGCGAGCTTGAAGCCGCCGCCGACCTCGACCAGCTCGCGCAGCACCTCGATGCGCCGCTTGGCGTCGCGCGTGATCAGATGCTCGCCCGGCACCAGCAGATAGGCGTAGGCCTTTTGCCTGGAGCGTCCCACGCGGCCGCGCAACTGATAGAGCTGCGCCAGTCCGAAATGGTCCGCGCGATTGATGATAATCGTGTTGGCGTTGGGAATGTCCAGCCCCGACTCGATTATGGCCGAGCACACCAGCACGTTGACGCGCTTGCTGATGAAGTCGTGCATCACCACTTCCAGCTCGCGCTCCTCCATCTGCCCGTGCGCGATCGCGACCTTGGCCTCCGGCACCAGCGCGCGCAGATGACGCGCCATGTACTCGATGTTCTCGACCCGGTTATGCACAAAGAACACCTGGCCGTCGCGGTTGAGCTCGCGCAGGATCACCTCGCGGATGAGTCCGTCGTCGAAATGAGCGACGTAGGTATGAATCGCCTGGCGGTCCATCGGCGGGGTCTGGATGATCGAAAGATCGCGTATCCCGAGCATCGCCATGTGCAGCGTGCGCGGAATCGGCGTGCCGGTCATGGTCAGCACGTCGACCAGCTTGCGGAAGCGTTTGATCTTTTCCTTGTCGGCGACGCCGAAGCGATGCTCCTCGTCGATAATCAGCAGCCCCAGGCGCTTGAAATCGACGTCGTTCTGCAGCAGCCGATGGGTGCCGATGACGATATCGACCTTGCCCTCGCGCACCAGCTGCAGAATCGCCTTGTTGTCCCTGGGCGAACGGAAGCGCGAGACCATCTCGATCCGTACCGGGAAATCCTTGAAGCGCCCGGTAAAGTTCTCGAAATGCTGCTCGGCCAGAACCGTGGTCGGCACCAGCATCGCGACCTGGTACCCGTCGGCCACCGCGACCATCGCCGCGCGCAGCGCGACTTCGGTTTTGCCGAAGCCGGCGTCGCCGCAGATCAGCCGGTCCATCGGACGCGTCCTGGACATGTCGAGCAGCACCTGGTCGATGGCCGCCAACTGGTCCTCGGTCTCCTGGAATTCGAAGCGGTCGGCGAACTCTTCGTACATCGATCCGGGATGAGGAAAGGCGTGGCCTTCCTGCGCTTCGCGCGCCGCGTAGATTTCCAGCAGCTCCGACGCCATCGCCAGCACCGCCTCGCGCGCGCGTTTTTTGACCTTGTCCCACGAGCCGCTGCCGAGCTTGTCCAGCCTGGGCGTCACGCCGTCGCCGCCGACGTAGCGCTGAACCAGGTTGATGCGCTCCACCGGGACGTAGAGCGTGTCGTCGCCGAGGTATTCGAGATTGAGGAAATCGCCTTCGGCTTCGGCGACCTTCAGATGCTTGAGTCCGCGATAACGGCCGATGCCGTGGTCCAGATGCACCACGAAATCGCCCGGCTTGAGCTCCTCCAGGTTGACCAGCATCCCCTTGGCGGCGGGGCGGGTCCGCCGGCGCGTGCGCGGCTCGCCGAAGATGTCCTCTTCACTGTAGATGTACAGGCCGTCGAGCGGCAGCACGGTTCCGGCGCCCAGCTCGCCCTCCAGGATCGCGGGGTAGCCGGGCGGCGATTCCATCAGGCGGGGAAAGCTTTCCGCCTTGACGTTGATTTCGAAGCCGTAAGCCTCAAGATGGCGCCGCAGGCGATTGCCCTGGCTGGGACCGTCGACCACGAAAATCGCGCGGCCCATCTGCCGGCGGATTTGCGTCAGCTCCTCGATCAGCGGTTCGAACGTCGGAGCTTTGGCGCCGTCCTTGCCGCCGGCGGTGAGCTTAAGGCTCGCCTGGGACTTGACTTCGATCGCAAGCGCGTGGCCGGTCTCCGGCGTGCGCAATGTCACCACCGAGCCGACCTCGACCGTAACCAGCTGCTCCAGGCGCGATTGCAGTTCGGCGGCGTCGAGGAACAGGCTTTCGGGAGGTGGAAAAAAGACGTGGCGCGCCAGATTCTGCTCCGCCTCCTCGGCCACGTGATCGGCAAAGCGCTGGCTTTGCGCGAGGATGCGGCCGGGCTCGACCATCCATGTAAGCGCGTTTTGGGGCATGAAGTCGAAGATGGTCTGCAGCGGACAGTCGTACATGTAGGGCGTCAGGTTTTCGACCCCCGGAAAGAGCAAGCCGTTTTCCAGCGCTTCGGTCAGCTCGGCCACCTCCTTGCGCACCAGGCCGATCTCGGCCGCCCGCACCGCGACCTGATCGCGCAGCTTGCGATCGCGCAGCGCGCCCGGCGCCACGAACCGCGCCGGAATCACGATTGCTTCGAGCACTTCATCCAACGAGCGCTGGTCGGCCGGATCGAAGAAGCGAATCGAGGAGAGGATGTCGTCTTCCAGTTCAAGCCGCAGCGGACGGCGGTAAAGCGGCGAGAAGAGATCGACGATACCGCCGCGCACGCTGTAGTCGCCGGGCTCTTCGGTTTGCGGCAGCCGCTGATATCCAATCGCGGCCAGTTCCGCGCTTACGCCTTCCAGATCGATACGGTCGCCCAACGTCAGGCTCAGGACGGAATTTTCGAACACGCCGCGCGGCATCGTGCGGGTCATCAGGGCTTCGACCGAGGTGATGACCAGCGGGGCGGGTTTGCGAATCAAGGCGTAAAGCGCCTCGAACTCGGCGCTCTGGTTGTCCAGCGGCGGCGACATGCGCGCCAGCGGGGTCACGTCCCATCCGGTGTGGAGGTATACGGCATGCTCGGCCGATCCCGCGGGCGTCTGTCCGAGGAAGAATTTCACTTCAGCCGCCAAAGTTTCCGCTTCGGCGGAAAGCGGGGTGACGGCGAGGATCGGGCGCCTGAGCATGAGCATCGCTTCGCGCAGCAACAGGGGGCCGGCGGCGCCCTTGAGGCCCATCACCGGAAAATGCCGCTCCGTGCCGGCTTTGAGCCGCGCCTCCAGTTCGGCAATCGCTTCTTTAAGACTTCGCTCCATGATCCAAAACAAGTTGGGGCCCCAGCCCAACACCGTGGGCGGGGCCGCAGGTTCTCAGGCCGCGGCGCAAACACAAACCGTCGGGCGGAGCTCCCGCTCCCGCCCGACGCGTCAGATGTTACCAGAAATCGATTCCCAAGGCGTCCCCGGACGCGGCAGTTCAGCCCAAGGCGAGGATTTGGGTCAAAGCGTCAAGATGAGCGCAAGATCGAACGGCCGCGGACCAGGCAACCCGGGCTCGGTTGGAAAAGACCGCAAGCGGCGGCGCGATTACTTCGCGACCGGATCTGCCGTCGCGGTTAGTCGCTGGAAGAAGTCCGGTCTTCGGCGCCGTCGTACTCGGGGCATAGACCCGAGGGACTGACGGCGGCGATCACGGTAAGAAACTGCTCAAACGTCATATGGAGGTTGACAAAACCCCCCTGACAGAAGACCCATCCGTAGTAGTCGAGGATCTCGTCCGGTATCATTACCGGCAACCGGGGAGGGGTGGTGACAACGGGAAATTGGCGTGGACCGGTCGACGGCGTGAACGGCATTGCCGCCTGCTTTTTGACGGCATCATCCTCCCACAGGGGGATGACTTTGCCCTTTAAGTTGCTCGCCATAGTTTTAGAAAGAGCCTGTTTGGGCTGACCTCCGCCCGCCACCAGTATTCTTGGCAAGGGGCTGGAGAGTCAAGGCTTTGGCGCCGGATTGATCGATCGGTCAGCTCAGCCGATCGCCGGCTAAACCTCGAAGTGATGGGAGTTATGAATTCAGAGCTTCACGCGGCGATTTTGGGAATTATCCAGGGTCTGACGGAATTTCTGCCGGTTTCCAGTTCCGCCCATCTGACCCTCACCCCGTGGTTGTTCGGCTGGAACGACCCCGGACTGGCGTTCGACGTTGCGCTTCACATGGGTTCTCTGCTGGCTTTGCTAATCTACTATCGCCATGAATGGCTTGAGATCATCAATGGCGCGGTCAGCGGAGACCGCCGCGGACGCCGTCTGCTGATCCTGCTGATTGCCGCCTCGGTCCCCGGCGCGATCCTCGGATTTTTGTTTGAAAAGCAGGCCGAAACCGTTTTTCGTTCCCCGCTTCTGATAGCCGCGGCGCTGGCGGTTCTGGGTCTGGCTCTGTGGATAATCGATCTCAGGGCCCGCCAGGTGCGCGACCTCGACGCCATTCGGCTCGGCGACGCCTTGCTGATTGGCGTGGCGCAGGCATTCGCCCTAATCCCCGGCGTGTCGCGATCCGGGGCGACCATCACCGTCGGCCGCGCCCTGGGTATCAATCGGCAGGACGCCGCCAACTTCTCCTTCCTCATGTCCGCACCGATTATCGCCGGCGCTGGTCTGTTGAAGGCGCACGAGCTGTTCCGTTCCGGCATGACCGGCGAGTTGACCGCGGGCTTCGTGGCCTCCGCCGTCTTCAGCCTGGCCGCGATCGCCGTCCTGATAGCGTACGTCCGCAGCCGCACTTACCAGGTGTTCGCCTGGTACCGGATCGCGTTGGCCGCCGTCGTGATCGCGATCTACTTCATGCGAAGCTGAAGTGGCGCAAACAGCTCAGAGAACCGGTTCGATGACCGCCGGTCTGGCGATGGCCGCGGTCACCACCGTGTCGGGAGCGATGCTGCCGATAATCACCCGCTACGGCGCAACGCATATCGATCCGATGTTGTTTTGCGCCGGAGCCTCGGTAATTGCGTGCGGTTGTGCGATGCCGTTTATGGCGGGCGGCGACGGCGTCGGTATCCTGGTGCGGCCGCGCCACCGATGGCTGCTGGGCGCAATCTCGATGACGGGAAGCTTTTTGCCCGGTTTGGCGATGGTGTTCGGGATGCGCCGCGTCAATGCGGTGGCGGCGGTCCTGCTGCTTCAACTGGAACCGGTCTACTCTTTGGTCATCGCGACACTGGTGGTGGGCGAGGCGCCCTCGGCGCGCCAGATCGTTGCGACGGCGGCAATTCTGGCCGGTATCGTATCGGCGTTTTGGGGCGGCGCGGGAATCTTCCTCAGTCCCGCCGCCGTCCTGATCGCGCTGACTCCTCTGATGTGGCAAATCTCGCATGTGATTACGCTGCGGGTGATGCCGCCGCTGCGCCCGGTCAGCGTGACGGCGGCACGCAACGCCTACGCCTCGATCCTGCTGACCGCGATGCTGCTGGTCTCTCGGCCGGCGGCGTTGAGGCAGTTGGCCCAATTCAATACCGTCGCCACCCTGATCGCGACCGGTGCGATGGTTTACTTCATCGGCACCCTGACCTGGTACGGCGCGATCAGCCGGCTGTCGCTGAGCTGGACCACCGCTTTGGTGGTGCCGGGGTCGCCGATTCTGGCCGTGCTGTTGGCCGCGATTTTTCTGGGCGAGCGGGCGGGCGCGCGCCAACTGGCGGCAATCGGGGTGGCCATCGCGGGCATCATGGCCCTGGTGCTGGGTGCCGACCCGTCGCGTCCGGGCGCGGCGCAGCTCGAGGCGATCGAGGTCCCGGCGCCCCCCGGTGCCTGACGCGAAATCGCGGCGGGCCGATTCTCTGGCGGCCGCATCAGCGCGTATTGACTATGAGTGACCGGGTGGTCTTTAGTTGGCCTGCTGCCGAGATCGGGAAACATTCAGACAGCGTTCCGTGGAGGGATCGCGATGGCACGAATGGTCAAACACGAACAAAACGTTCCCTATGAAATCCCCGAAGGCACCGAACTGCCGCTCTACATCTGCGCCTGCGGGCTGTCCAAGAACAAACCGTTTTGCGACGGTTCCCACCGCCGGACCCGGGATGAGAACGCCGGCGAAGTTTACGTCTATGACGACAACGCCCGCGTTCCGGTGATCAAACAGTACTGAAGGGATAGAAGGAGCGGGCCGCCGCGGCCCGCTCTCGCCACCGGCGAACTGTCCGTCCGCGGCCTGGACGGCCTAGCGCACCGCGCTCGCGAACATCCGATAGATCTCGCCGGTGATCTCATGCAGGTCGGCGTCGTCGCGCTCGGGAGCGTACCAGTTGCCGATCGAGTTCAAGGCTCCGAACAGCAGCGAAACCAGGATGCGCGAGCGCGCCCGGCTCAGTTCCTTGCCGTTGGCCCGCGCCAGATCGGTCAGCAGAGCGCGGCAGGTCTCGGTGTACTGCCGCTCCATCGCGCGAATCTCCGAAAGGTACGGCTCGGAGAGCTTGCTGGTCTCCTGCAGCAACACCTTGGCCTCGGCCGGACTGGAGGTGGAAGCGCTGAAGTGGTTCTCAATAAAGATGCGCAGGCGCTCGGAGGGATCGGTGACATTGGCGGAGATCTTCTCGAACGAGGTGATCGATCGCTCAAGGCCGCGTTTGGCCACCAAATAGAGCAGCTCTTCCTTGTTGCGCAGGTAATAGTAGATGCGCGGGAAGGAGATACCGGCGCGCGCCGCGATTTCGCGAATCGAAGCCAGCCCGAAGCTTTTCTCCGCAAAGAGGCTGGCCGCCGAGCCCAGGATATTATCGACGTTGGCGTCGTGATGGCGCCTGGCGGCCGCCTTGGTTTTGGGGCGGCGCGGTTGCGCCGCGGCAGTTGCCGCGCTCTTGGTGGTCTTTCGCAGGGCCTTTTCTTTTGGCACGTCGCCTGTCCTCAACCTTTTAGCCACTGCGATGCCTTGCGTGGTGTAAAAGGCGGCAGCGGCTTTGGTTTGCTCAATATATATGAAGAAACCGCCCGCGCAAAGGTCAGAACAGCCGTTTGGTCAAGCCGCACCGCGATGTACCGGTCCGGTACACCATTTTTCGCCGCCGCTCCAAAGCGTTTGTCAGACTGGTAGCTTGCCGCCGCCCAAGGCGTACCGGCGCCTGGCCGGGAGCGCGCCCCGGCGCCGCCGGGCGTGAAATCAGTTGCCGGCCAGATTGGTATGCTTGGCGCACGGCTTCAGCTTGGCGCTGCCGTCGCCCGCGAACACTTCAATCACGCAGCCGCATTGCCAGTAGAAGTCGTCGAACGCGCCGTTGTCGTCGATGCGCTCGTCGCAGGTTTTCATCCGGTTGTCGGCTTCGGTGCTCAGCACATTGGCAAAGGTGTCGTAGGTTGCCATCGTCTAATCTTCCTCCGCCCGGGCGTCCCCGCTGTGGCGGTTAAACTCCGCTTGGCTTGTAACCCGGTGAAATTATTCAAGTCCTGACCAGACCACGGCACGCGCGGTTTCGGACAGGTCCCCGATGTTCTTAGAAACCATGGAGCCCCGGCATTTTCAAGAGCCGCTGCGATGCCTAACGGCGGCGGGTTCCGATCACCGCGAACACCGGGTCGGCATACGCGGTTTCGCACCGCCGCTCGATTGCTTCGATATCGTCGAATACGCCGCTGGCCGCGAAATATTCCCGCACCAACACCACCCGCTGCGATTCCGATGCCCGCTGCCAGACCCATACCGCCTTGGTCGGGAACATCCGGTTGGAAAAGCTCACCACCAATGGCGCCCCGGGCCGCAGCACGCGTCCAATCTCGACGAAGACTTCCACCGGCTTTATCAGGTACTGGATCGACACCGTCAGCATCGCGCCGTCGAAGCTGGAGGCCTCAAAGGGCAGGCGCGGGTCGCGGTTGAGGTCATGCACGACTGCCTGGGTAAGCGCCGGATTGTCCTCCATCTCGGCGCGATTAAGTCCCAGTCCGGTGACCGACGCGGGCGCGAGCGAGGCCGGCAGGTGCGAGCGCCAACTGCTCATCAGGTCGAGCAGCGCGCCGCCGGGCGGCAGCTTTTGTTCGAAGATCCGGCCGATAGCGGCGATCGCCCAATCGTCGATATGGACGACGAAGCGGGGAAAGCTGTAGAACAGCGCATCGTCGGTTTCGTCGATGCGGCGGAAAAAATCCTCTGGCATCGGCTCTGCCATAAGCGGCCTCAAGTTGGGAATTGTAATCACTTTGCGCCGCCGCGCGCAAAACATCGCCGGGTGCCGATTGCGGCTGGTTTGGGATTTACATCTGGCGTTTAATGAATCGGGTGATGCGCGATTTGAAGTCTGTCCGCCGGCCCGCTTTCGCCGGTATCATTCCGGCCGGCGAGCCGGTCCGTCTTCCGATTCATTTCTTTGCCGTCGCGATTTTCTTTTTCGCCCTGGGTACGGCGGCGGCGCCGTGGGCCGCGGCCAGGCTGGCCGACTATTTCTATCAGCTTTCGGTGCTCGCCTGGGTGCATACGTTTACCCTGGGATGGATCACGTCGGCGATCCTCGGCCTGATCTACTGCTACGTCCCCGCATTCGGCCGGCGCGGGCTCCGGTTCCCGCGGCTTGCCGCGCTGCAACTGGTGCTTTATTTCCTGGGCGCTTCCGGCGTGATTGCGCATTTCATGCTGGGCAGCTGGGACGGGGTGTGGATGGCGGGCGCGGTGGTGGCGCTCAGCGTTGTCCTGTTCGCGCTCAATGTGGTTCCCGCCCTCGCCCCCGACTTCGGCCGCGGCACCGCCGAAACAGGTCTGCTGCTGGGATTGTTTTTTCTTCTCTGCGCCAGTTCTTTGGGCACGATGCTCGCGTTCGACAAGGAACACAGCTTCATTCCCGGAACCCTGCTGCGCAACCTTTCCGCCCATGCGCATCTGGCGGCGATCGGATGGATTGCGATGGCGGTGTGCGGCGTTTCCTATCGCCTGAGCAGCGCGGCGGAATCAAGGCCAACGCCGCCGGGGATGCCCGCTGCGGCGATCGCGCAACTGTTCGCCCTGGCGGCCGCGGCGATGGTGTTATTTGCGGCGCTGATGGCGAGAATCGGCAATGTCGCCATCTGGACGGTGTTTACCGCGGCGGTGCTGATGCTATGGCTTGCGATTTTCCAGAGGCGCATCAGAGTACTCCACACGCCGGCCCTGTGGACAACGTTCCACGCCCTGGCGGCGGTAGTTTCGCTGGTACTGGTGTTGATTGCCGGAATCTGGCTGGCGGTTGCGGGTGCCGGCGGCGCTTTCGGCGCGCATCTGGCCTGCGCTTACGGGCTGCTTGGCCTGCTCGGCTTTGCCGGCAATTTTATTATCGCCCTGTCGTACCATCTGTTCTCCGGTTTCGTGGCGCGAGTGCGTTCCGCTCTGGGATGGCCCCATCTGAGCCGTGCTGAGTTGTCGGTCGACGGCGGACGGCCGCTGGCGTTCTGGGGCCTCAATGCCGGGATACTGATGATGGCGGCCGGCCTGCTCGCGGATCGGGTCGAAATCGCGCAGGTGGGGGGAGTGCTGATTGCAATCGCGGGCCTGGTTTACAGCGCCGCGATGGCGTGGACGCTCAGCTTTGCCTATCGCCGTTCGAGCCCCGAAGCGCCCGGGCGCCTGCTGAGCGCGGCACAGGATTGAGTGGTTTAATCCGCGCCGCCGCGCCGCTAAGCTTAACTTGGGACTTTTCCACAACCGGCAACCGAGATTCGATTGGCATGAAAATCCTCATCATAGGCGCCGGTATAATCGGCAATTCGATCGCGTGGCGGATGGCTCGCGCCGGCGCCGACGTTACTATCGTGGAGCGCGGCCGGGCCGGACAGGAGGCCTCGTGGGCCGCGGCCGGCATGATCGCGCCGCAGGCGGAAGCCGAAGGGCCGGGGCCCTTCCTGCGCTTTTGCGTCGAAGCCAAAAACGCCTTCGAGACGATTCTGCCCGAGCTGATCGCGCAAAGCGGCATCGATCCCGAGTATGACAAAGGCAGCGGCGTGCTGTATGTCGCGCTCAACGAGGCCGATCGCGCCGAACTGGCGGCGCGCGCCGCGTGGCAGCGCGAGGCCGGTTTGCAGGTCGAGGAAATCGGCGGCGAACGGGCGCGCCAAATCACTCCGGCGTTGTCGCCCAAAGTGATCCACGCGCTCTACATGCCCGACGAAAACCGCGTCGAAAACCGGCAGCTTACCCAGGCCTTTCTGATCGCGGCGCTGAAAGCCGGTGCGCGACTGATCGAGGACAGCCGCGTCGACGCGATCGAGACCCGCGGCGGCAGATTCTCCGGCCTGCGCCTGCAGGGCGGGGAACTGATCGAAGCAGACGCGGCGGTCAATGCCGCCGGATCATGGGCCAGTGTGATTCGCGGCACCGAAGCCGACCACGTCCGGCTGCATCCGGTGCGCGGCCAAATCGTATGTTTTCAGGCGCGGCCCAACCTGGTCGGTCCGTCGATCTTCTCTTTGCGCGGCTACGCCGTGCCGCGGCGCGACGGCCGTGTCCTGGCCGGATCGACGCGCGAGATGGCGCGCTGGAGCAAGGACGTGACGCTGGAGGGGATGGAGAGTATTGTGCGCGCCGCCAAAGACATGCTGCCGGCGCTGGCCACGATGCGTTTTCGCGAAGCGTGGGCGGGTCTGCGTCCGGCCACGGCGGATTTTCTGCCGGTATTGGGGCCCTCTCCGTCGATTCCCGGCCTGTATTACGCCACCGGCCATTTTCGCAGCGGAATCCTGCTGGCCGCGATTACCGGCCGCGTGCTGGAGGCGATGATTACCGGAGGCAAGCCCTGCACCGACGTCACGCCATTTTCAGCGGCACGATTCATGCCCTCAGCAAAATAGGACCAGCAATGCGAGTACTTGGCCTCGTCAAAGACCTGATGTTCCGTTCCCGAATCGACGCCGTGTGCGAAGCGCTCGGCTTCGAAGTCGCCTATGTGTCGGTGCCCGCGCTGTTGGCCCAACGATGCGGCCAGACGCAGCCGTCGGTGGTTTTGGTGGATTTGTCGGAGCGCGCATTCGATCCTCAACAGACGATGAGCACGCTGCGCAGCTGCGCGGCAGGCGCGCAGATCATAGGGTTCGCCTCGCACGTGGATCTGAAATCTCTGGACGGCGCCCGCCAGGCCGGCTTCACCCGCGTCCTGTCGCGCCAGGAATTCGCCGCCCAGCTTCCCTCGCTCCTGCGCACCGCCCGCGATTGACTCTCCCGGTCTGATCCGTCTGCTGAATTCCCCCGGCAGTCCGCGTTTCGGCGGCGAGGAAATTCATCCCGGCACACGATGCGCGGCTGCCCGGGACCGGGCGCGGGCCGGGACCGGACCGGGCAGGCCGTCGTAGCGCAGGCTGCGGCCGTCGGAATGAAACCGCATCGCGGCCAATTCGCTGACGCGCGCGGAGCTGAGCGCCGGCTCGCCGTCGACGGTATCCAGTCTGAGCCGCGGCCGCAGTTTCAGGAGGGCGGTGACTGCGGCGCTGAAGCGCGTGGAATCCATCTCCCGCAGGCAGATCAAATCGCGTCCCGCCAGGCCCATTATCGGCCCTCCGCCCGCGATTACGATTACGTTGGAGGGCTCGCGCGCGATACCGCATCCGGGCAGCGCCGCGCCGAACGGATTGGCAGGGTCGATCGCGCTGAGCGCGGCGAGATGGTCCGGCGCCGCCGTCCGCGCCGCGCGCAGCATCTCGACCGCCTGCGGCAGCGCATACTGCTCGCCCGATAAGGAACGCACGAAGTAGCCGCGCCGGATGGTGCCGGCGTACTCCAGACGCCGCAAGGCAAACAGCAGATCCGACCAGTTGACGCCCTCCTCGGCCGCCATTACCTCGCGCGTCAGGACGCCGTGGCGGCGCAGCAGCGTCATCGCCAGTTCACGTTCCCGCTCCACCCCGGGCTGAGTCTGAAGGCCGCCGCCGATCGCGACCCAGCGGCCGCCCAGGCTGGATTTGAGCCGCGCGCGCAAACCGGCGTCGTAGCGGCTCAGCTTGCGATCGGGTGTGGAAGCCAAAGCCGCGGACGGATCGGGAATGCCGGCCAGCAGCCGCAGCGGAGCAAAGCCGTCGTTGGTGGACAAGCCGGCGGCGGCCAGGCTCCACAACGTGCGCAGAACGTCGCGATCCGAAAGACCGGCGCGCTGCGCGATCTGATCCAGGTAAAGCGCACCGCCTTCACGCAGGATTTTCAGTACAAGTTGTTCTTTGACGTCATCCGGAGCGGGGGCCTCGTTGCCCGATCCGATCCAACCCTGTGCGCGCGGCATAAACGCGACGCGAGAAGGAATCTCGGCGCTCCCATCGCGGCGCGGCCCCGCCATCCACATTATCCGTCCGCTCAGACACAGCAGGTCGAGATATTCGGGGCGGTAATCCGGAATGCGGGCGGGAAGGATCGCGCGTTCCCACAACTCCGTATCCAGCGCCAAACCGCTCAGCTGCTCCAGCACGGCGGCGGCGCCATCGGCGCCCGGCGGCAAATCCGCGCCGCCAATATGATGCCATCGGAGCAGGAAAGCGGTGTACTCGCGATCCTCGCAGGGCTCGACCTCGGCGCGAATCTTTTCCAGGGTCAGGCGATGGATGCGTTCCAAGTTGTAGCGGTCGCACCAGCTCTCGCCGGCGTCGACGAAGCGGCCGCGGAATACGGCGCCCTTTGCTTCCAGCGCAGCCAGGCAGCTCTCCGTCTGCGCCTGGCCAAACCCCAGCCGCGCGGCGACTGCGGACGCCGTGACCGGGCCCGAGGTGCGCAGCATACGCCGCACCAGTTCCAGGCGGGCGGCGCCGGCCTCCGGCGCGCTCTCGGTTGGCGCCGCAATCGCGGAGGAGGTCGAGGCGCCGGAATAAACGGCGTGAAACAGCGCGGCGTCCTCCGCCGCGATCCACAGCGGGTTGTGCCGATGAGGCAGACGGATAGAGACGATGCGCGAAGTATCGGCGAGCATGCGGGTAAGTGCGGCGCCGGCGGCCGCACGCTGCGCGATTTCGTCTTCTTCCAGCGCGCCGTGCGATCGGATCAATTCATACAGTTCGTCGGCGTCGCGCGCCCTGCGTCCGCCCGCGATACCGGAGGCTTCGGCGGCGACCCGCGCGACAGCCTCGCGCGCCAGCATCTCCGAGACATCCTCGCTGCGCAGGACATCTTCGGCCATCCCGCGATTCATCGAGACCGAGCGGCTGCGCCGGTTGGCGCGCTCGCCGTCATCGAGGAAGGAATAATCCCACGCCAGCAGCAGGCGCTGGGCGAACACCGAGGGCGCTATGGAATCGACCGCGATCGTCCGCACGCGGCCGCGCTCGATTCCCTCGATCAGCGCGGTCAGCCGTTTGATGTCGGCGGATTCCTCAAGGCATTCGCGGATGGTTTCCTGAACGATAAAGTGCTCCGGTATCTCGACCTGCGGCGGCTTGTTGTCGAAGCAGGCCTGCTGCTGGGGGAACAGCGCAATCGTCAGGTCCTGCGAGCGCAGGCGCTGGATCCAAGCCGGCACTTTGCGCCCCCTGGAATTGCGCATCACGCTCAGCGCGCGCGTGGCCACGTGGCGAAAGCGCACCTCAAACATCGGCGCCGCCAGCACGGCCTGGGTCAGGCTGTCGCGCAGCGTGCGTGAATTCAGAAAGCTGAACACTTCTTCGAGCGCAAAGCTATGGCGCGAATTCAAGGCCAGCAGCACGCCGTCGTCGGTGGCTGACGCCTGGATCTCAAAATTGAACGACTGGCAAAGGCGCTTGCGCAGTGCCAGTCCGAAACCGCGGTTGAGCCGGATGCCGAGCGGCGAATGCAGCACGATCTGGGTGCCGCCCAGACCGTCGAAGAAACGCTCGGCGACAATCGTGCGGTGGTCGGGAATCGCGCCCAGGGCGTTCAATCCGCGCCGCACGTAATCGACCGCCTGCGCCGCCGCGGAAGGTTCGATCGCGCATTGGTCGACCAGAAATCGAGCGGCCGTGCCGGGGTCGGAGAGCCGCCGCGCGATCTCGCGGCGCAAATCATTGACCTCCTGCGACAGCGCCGGCGTGCGGCCCGCCGCCTCCGCCATCCAGAACGGCAGCGTCGGTGCCATCCCGGGCGCCGGTTCGACCATCAGGCGGCCGCGCGAAATGCGCTGGATCTGCCACGGCATCGAGCCCAAAGCGAAAATATCGCCGCGCGAGGACTCCTGGGCGAAGTCTTCCTCGACATCGCCGATCTTGCGCTGCTGCGATTCGATCACGACGTCGTAGTTGCCGGCTTCAGGAATCGTTCCGCCCGAGGTGATAGCGGCCAACCTTGCGCCCCGGCGCGGCCTGATCCTGCCGCCGATGCGATCGTAAAAGATTTTGGGAGACGCGCCCTGGATCCGCTGGGGCAACTCCGCCGCCATCTGGTCGAGCAGGCGGCGGAGTTCGGGCGCGTCAAGCGCGGCGAAATTGTACGCTCCGCGCAGCGTGCGCAGAATTTCGGCTTCGGTGATCTCGCCCTCTTCCGCCGCCATCGCCACGATCTGTTGGGCGGCGACGTCCATACATCCGCTGGGAATCTCCACCTGGTCCAGCCGCGCGCTGCCAATCGCGCGCACCGCCGCGCCGCATTCGATCAGGTCGTCCAGCGTCATCGCGAAAAAGCGCCCCTTGGGCGTCTGTCCCAGCGCGTGGCCGGAGCGGCCGATGCGCTGAATGGCGGCCGAGATCGATTTGGGCGAATCGATCTGGCAGACCAGATCGACCGCGCCGACGTCGATCCCCAGTTCCAGCGACGCGGTGGCGACGATCGCGCGCAGCTCTCCGCGTTTAAGCCGCTGCTCCGCCGCCAGACGCTCGGCGCGGGCAAGGCTGCCGTGATGCGCCATCACGGCGTCCGCGCCCACACGCTTCTGCAGCGCCAAAGCGACCCGCTCGGCCCATCGGCGGCTCAACGTGAAGACCAGCGTTGTGCGATGCTGCCCGATCAGTTCCGCGATCCGATCGTAAGTCGCTTCCCAATGCGAATGAGTCGCGAGCGGGCCCAATTCGGGTCCGGGAGCGAGCACCTGCAGGTCAAGCTCGCGCGGTCCGTCGCCGGCGCGGACGATGCGGCATGGCCGTTGGGTCCGCTCGCCGCCGCCCTCGACTTCGGCGCCGGTGAGAAAGCGGCCCAGCTCCTCGATCGGGCTGAGCGTGGCGGAGAGGCCGATGCGCGCCGGGCGGACGCCGGTGCGCGATTTGACCATCCTCTCCAAACGCTCCAAAGTAACGGCAAGGTGCGCGCCGCGCTTGTTGCCGGCCAGCGCATGCAGCTCGTCGACGATCACCCATCGCACCGCCTGCAGCTTTTCGCGGAAGCGGCTCGTGGTCAGCAGGATGAACAGCGACTCGGGTGTGGTGACCAGAATATGCGGCGGCCGCCGCAGCATCGCGCTGCGCTCGGCCGCGGGCGTATCTCCCGTACGCAGGCCGGCGCGAATGGGTGCCAGGGCGATTGCGGCCGCGCAGGCGGCCGCGCGCACTCCGCCCAGCGGCTCCTCGAGGTTGAGTCTGATGTCGTTGGCGAGGGCCTTCAGCGGCGAGACATAGAGTACGGAAACCTGATCGGGAAGTACGCCGGATTGCGCTTCGACCACCAGCTGGTTTATCGACCACAGAAAAGCGGCCAAAGTTTTGCCGCTGCCGGTCGGCGCGCACAGCAAAACATCGTGGCCGCCGCCGATCAGGGGCCATCCGGCTTCCTGGATAGCCGCCGCGCGGCCGAAGCGGCCCTCAAACCAGGCGCGCACGATCGGATGAAATACGGATACCGCGGCACTCACGTTATTGTTATATCACGGCCGCGCCTTGCGTTTGAGGCAGACCGCGCGGAGCTTGAGTCCGGCCCTGTCTGCATGTGGATGAAAAAAAACGCGGCGTATGGCTCGCGCCGCCGCGCGGCGGCTAAGCTCAACACTGCTTTGAGAATTTCGCCGACAGTGCTGGCAGCCGGCGCCGCCGCGGCGTTGGCGTTGATTGCGTGGCGCGCGCCGATGGCGCTGGCCGCGGCGCCGCTTTCTCTGGGCCAGCAGGACGAGCTGCTCCGTCCGCCGCTGAAGGACGGCCAGCCGATTCCGGTTGCGATTGCGATCCACGTAATCAATCTGACCGACATCGATGAGGTCCTGCAGCGCTTCCATGTGATGTTCTACCTGTTTGTGCAATGGCAGGACTCGCGTCTGGCCTTTACGCCGAGTCGGCCGGGCGAGCGGTTTCATGTTTATGCCGTCGATCAGGTGTGGCATCCGCGGCTGGATTTCATCAATGCGGTTGGCGCGCGCAGTGCGGGCGAATCGTCGCTGCGGGTGGAGCCCGGCGGAACGGTGCTTTACGCGGAACGCGGCGAGGCGCAGTTGAGCACGCGCTTCCATCTGCGGCGCTTTCCCTTTGACCGCCAGGCGCTGCAGATCATTGTGCATCCGTTCGTGGCGCAGTCCCATCTGCTCGCCTTCCGCGCCAGCCAGGAACATACCTGGTTGAGCGCCGAACAGACGGTGTATTCCTCGCTGGCGGATTGGGACCTGGTCGGCATCCGGACCGAGCACGACCATATCTCGCTGTCCAAAGTGGGCGAGATCCCCGAAGCGCATTTCGAGATCTTGGTGCGGCGCAAGTACGCTTTTTATCTGTGGAAGATTTTTCTCCCGCTCCTGCTGATGGTGATACTGTCGTGGACCGTGTACTGGATCGATACCAGGGATTTGAGCAGCCAGGTTCAAATCTCCATTACCACCATCCTGACCGTAATCGCGTTCGCGTTTTCGATCTCGCTCAGTCTGCCCAAGGTGCCCTACCTGACCTTCATCGACGCGTTTTTCCTGGATTGTCTGGTGTTCGTGTTTTTCACCGCGATCGAGATGACCACGGTGCACGTGACCGGACGAACCCGGCGGGCCGCGTTTGGGGTGAAGATCCGGCGCGTCAGCAGGGTCGCGGTGCCGATTGCGTTCGTCGCCAGCAATCTGATTATCGCGGTTTATTATTTCGGCTGAGCCGGGCGGCGCAGCGCGGCGGGATTTCCGGTGCCGCCGGCATTTCATTGTTGAACCGCGATCGGGCTGATAATTTCTAATCAAGCTCAGCCGCTTTCGAGCACACCAGGCCCGGCGCTGGTACGGCGGCCGTTACTTTGACGCATGCTGATGAATTCTGCTGCGAACAGCGGCCGCGCCGCGCCGACCGGCTACGCATCCGGCGAGCCGCCCGGCGGCGAGATGTCGATCCGCATGCGCGAGTTCGACTGGTCCACCACGCCGCTGGGTCCGATGCATACATGGTCGCCGGCGCTGGCAACCACGCTGCGGATTGTATTGGCGAACCGGTTTCCACACATACTGTGGTGGGGGCCCCGATACATACAGCTTTACAACGACGCCTATATTCCCTATCCGGGCGCCAAGCATCCGCATCAGGCGCTGGGGCGTCCGGCCGCCGAATGCTGGTCCGAGATCTGGCACATTATCGGGCCGCCGATCGATAAGCCCTTTCGCGGCGGGCCGGCCGCGTGGGACGACGATATCTGCCTGGTGATACACCGGCACGGCTTCGCCGAAGAAACCCACTTCACCATCGCCTACAGTCCGGTGCCCGACGAAACCGCACCGGGCGGAATCGGCGGCGTGCTCGGCACCGTTTATGAAATCACGGAAAAGGTCGTGGGCGAGCGGCGCGTTGTGGCGCTGCGCGACCTGAGCGCGCGGGTCGGCGACGCCAAGACCGCCGAAGAGGCCTGTGCGATCGCGGCGGCCACCTTGTCGGCGCACAACAAGGACCTTCCTTTCGTTCTGCTCTACCTGCTCGATGCCGATGAGAAGCGCGCGCGGCTGGCTGGCGCGGCCGGTGCCGCAGCCGGCGATGACCTCAGTCCGGCGCAGCTCGACCTCGAAAATCAGGCGCGGGGATGGCCTTTGGCCCAGGCGGCGCGAACCGCATCCATGCAGGTGGTTGAGAATCTCGACGCCAGATTTCGACAGCTACCGCCGGGACCGTGGCCGGATCCGCCGCATACCGCCGTGGTCGTACCGATTCCATCCAACAAGCCGCATGAGACCGCGGGTTTCATGATTGCCGGGGTAAGCTCGCGTCTGCGGCTGGACCAGTATTACCGCGATTTCTTCAACCTGGTGCGGACCCAGGTGGCGACCGCGATCGCCAACGCGCGCGCCTACGAAGAGGAACGCCAGCGGGCCGAGGCCCTGGCCGAACTGGACCGCGCCAAGACGCTGTTTTTCAGCAACGTCAGCCACGAGTTTCGCACCCCGCTCACCCTGATGCTCGGACCGATCGAAGATATCCTATCCGAAGACGGCGAGCTGTCGGCGGATAACCGCCAGCGGCTGCAGGTCGCGCATCGCAATTCGCTGCGCCTGCTGAAGCTGGTCAACACCCTGCTGGACTTTTCGCGCATCGAGGCCGGCCGCATCCAGGCCTCGTATGAGGCGGTGGATCTGTCCGAGCTGACGGCGGAGCTGGCCAGCGTCTTCCGATCCGCAATCGAGCGGGCGGGCCTGCGGCTGACTGTCCGCTGCCAACCGTTGTCCGAGCCGGTGTATGTGGATCGGGAGATGTGGGAGAAGATTGTATTCAATCTGATCTCGAACGCGTTCAAGTTCACCTTCGAAGGCGGGATTGAAATATCTCTGCGGCAGGCGGGCCGGGCCGTTGCGCTGTCGGTGCGGGATACCGGGACCGGTATTCCGGCATCCGAGGTCCCCCACATTTTCGAACGCTTTCACCGCGTCAGCAACGCCCATGGACGCACGTTCGAAGGCAGCGGCATCGGCCTGGCGCTGGTGCAGGAGCTGGTCAAACTTCACGGCGGCAGCGTGGCGGTGGAAAGCGAGCCGGGGGCCGGCAGCACCTTTACCGTGCGGATCCCGCTGGGCTGCGGTCATTTACCGGCCGACCGGATTGCGGCGCCGCGCACGCTCGCCTCCACCGGCTTGCGCGCCGAAGCCTATCTTCAGGAAGTGCTGGGATGGCTGGCGGACGCCCCGGCCGCGCGCACGGCACAAATCGAGGCGATGCCGCCGGCCGATGACGCGCAGCCGGAGCACAAGGCGCCGCGCGGCTCCCGTCCGCTCATACTTCTGGCCGACGACAACGCCGACATGCGTTACTACGTCGAGCAGCTTCTAAAGGAGCGCTGCGAGGTCCGCGCCGCCGCCGACGGACGGGCGGCCTTGCGCGCCGCCCGCGAGCATCCTCCCGACCTGGTGCTGGCCGACGTGATGATGCCCGAACTGGACGGCTTCGCGCTGCTGCGGGAAATGCGCCGCGATCCGGTACTGAAGACTGTGCCGGTAATCGTCCTGTCGGCGCGGGCAGGGGAGGAGGCGCGGGTTGAAGGACTGGAAGCGGGCGCCGACGATTACCTGATCAAGCCGTTCAGCGCACGGGAGCTGCTTGCCCGCGTCGGCGCGCATCTGGAGATGGGGCGGGTGCGCCGTGATGCGGCCCGCATGGAGCGGGAACTTCGAGCCGAAGCGCAAGCCGCCAGGGATCAGCTCGAAGGAGTCCTGGCCGCAATCACCGATCAGTTTCTGGCCTGCGACAGCGGCTGGCGATGTGTTTACGCCAACAATCGCGTCACCGAATTTACCGGGCTTGCCCGGAATCAACTGTTGGGCCACAAACTCTGGGACATCTTTCCCGCAGTCGCCGGCACAGAGTTCGAACGTCAACTGCGCCGGGCGATGGCGGAGCGCAAGCCCACGCGGTTTGAATTCTATTTCCCGCCGCGCAAGCGATGGTTCGAAAACCACGTCTATCCTTCCAGTTCCGGCTTGACCCTCCTTTCGGCGGATATTACCGATCGCAAACGGGTGGAGGAGCGGCTGCGCGAAGCGGACCGCCAGAAGGACGAATTTCTCGCGATGCTGGCCCATGAACTGCGCAATCCGCTGGCCGCGCTGTCCGCCGCCAACGAACTGCTGTTGCGCATCGTTCCGCCGCAGCCTTCCACTCAGGCCGCGCTGGCGATGGTCAAGCGTCAGGTGGGGCACCTTTCACGCCTCATTGACGATCTGCTCGACGTGTCCAGAATCACGCTGGGACGGATCGAACTGCGTCCGGCGCCGGTCAGTATCCAGAGCGTGCTGGTGCAAGCCATCGAAACCGCGCAGCCCTGGATCGATCGGCGCGGGCACCAGCTTGTTGTGGATGCCGGCAACGGGGACCGGCTTTGGGTAAAGGCGGACCCCTCGCGACTGGTGCAATGCCTGACCAACCTGATCAACAACGCGGCGAAATACACGCCCAGCGGCGGCCGGATTGCCGTGCTGGTTGCCGAGGACGGCAACCAGGTGAAAATCCAGGTCGAGGATAACGGTATCGGAATAGCGCCGGAGTTCCTGCCCTACGTGTTTGACCTGTTTTCGCAAAGCCAGCGCTCGCTCGACCGCACCCAGAGCGGCCTCGGCATCGGACTGACTTTAGTCAAGCGCCTGATCGATCTTCACGGCGGAAAGGTCGAAGCCGCCAGCGCTGGCCTCTGGCGCGGCGCCACCTTTACGATATATCTGCCCAAAATTGAACCGCAGCAGACGCAGGATATCTGCAAAAATATGCCTTCAGCCAAAGCGGGCACCAAACGCGTGCTCATCGTGGACGATAACCGGGATGCCGCCGATGCGCTGTCGGAGCTTCTGATCCTGGAAGGGCATGAAGCGCAGTCCGTATACGGCGCGTTGGCCGCAATCGACAAGGCGGCGCAGATTTGTCCGGACGCCGTCCTGCTCGATATCGGGCTGCCGCAGATAGACGGCTACGAACTTGCGCGGATGCTGCATGAGGTGCCCGCATTAAAGAACGTTACTCTGATCGCGGTCACCGGCTATGGCCAGGCCAGAGACAAAGAGTCGGATCGGGCCCGGGTATTCGATCATTATCTGGTAAAGCCGGTGGACCTCGACAAGTTGTCTGAAATACTGGCCTCACTGCCGCCAAAAGGCGGCGAACCAGAAAATTGACCAGCCGCCGGAGCGATGCTGGCGGCGCCGTCACCCGGGCGCACCTGCGGATTGCCGAAGCCCGGCGTCGTCGCAAAGCAAGCCTGAGTCTGGGCCGCTGGGCAGATCGCCTTTTCGTGAGCACAGCTCGAGCGGGCGGCAGGTTTCGCGGCTTCGACATGCCTACGAGTCGATCTCGATGGTTCGGGGCGATGACGACACTGTGCAGGCGGGTCTACAACGTGTGCCAGCATCCGGGGCGCCACTGCTGAGGATGGAGATGTCAAATGGCTGAAGAGATTTCCGCAACAATGCTGCTTGATCCGAAAGTGATCGAAGATCCATATCCCTTCTACCGCCAGCTCCACAGGTATGCTCCGGTGTGGCAGGTCCCCGGTACCGAGGTGTTCGTCGTGAGCTCGTTCGCCCTGTTGGCAGAGGCTGCGAGCCGGGTCGAGGATTTCTCCTCGAACATGCCTTGTTTGCTCTACCGCGACGACAACGGGCTCCCGGCTCGTCTGGCGTTCGGTGATCCGGGTATGCAGGCGCTTGCGACCGCTGATCCGCCCATCCACACACTGCACAGGAGCACGGTCTTTCCCAATTTCGTTGCAAAGCGCATGGCACTGCTGGAGCCGGATATCGTGGATCTTGCCAACGCATGCGTGGAGCGAGCGCTGGACAAAAGGAACGTCGATTTCATGGCCGAGATCGCAAACGTTGTCCCGATTACGATCATCGGTCGCCTCATCGGCTTTCGCAACTTTGATGTGGACCGCCTCCTGCGCGCCGCGTTCGATTCAACGGAAATGGTGGGGGCGGCGCTGTCCCGCGAACGACTGATTGAACTCATGACGCGCAGCAACGAAATTGGAGCCTGGATCGCCGATCAACTTTCGCTTGCCGCGAACCAGCCAGGTGAAGACATTCTTACCTCCATCGGGAGCGGCATTGAGAGTGGAGTGCTCAGTGCCGCCGCGGGCATCGTTATCCTGCAGACCTTGCTGGCCGCCGGAGGTGAATCCACGACGAGCCTGATCGGCAACGCCGTACGCATGATGGCGGACCATCAGGACCTCCAACAGCGGCTCCGCCAACAACCCGAACTCATTCCGAACTTCGTGGAAGAGGCGCTCCGCCTGGAGTCTCCATTCCGCCATCACATGCGCTGGGTTCCCAGGGGGGCGAGGCTTGGGGATGTCGATATACCGGCCGGCGCCACGCTCCTGATGTTCTGGGGCGCCGCCAACCGGGATCCCGCCGTGTTCGAACACCCCGATGAGATCGTGCTGGACCGGCCGCGCCGCCACTTGGCGTTCGGGCGTGACATCCACTTCTGCGTCGGTGCGCCGCTCGCCCGCCTCGAGGCGCGGGGCGTGCTCAAGGTGCTGCTCGAGCACACCAGCGGCATCACCCTAGCTCCCGGCCGGCGACCCCGGTGGGTCAACAGCCTTATGGTCCGACGTTACGAATCTCTCCCCGTGCAACTCGCTCCACGGTGATAGGACGAAATCGCGTTTAATGTCATTGAACGCGGAAAAGCGCCTGGCGCGCATCGCCAAGCTTCCGGGCCGCCCCTGGGCGATCTCAAGGCTCAAGCGGCCCCGTATCACCCGTTTCGCGAGAGCGTTGGTCAACTCATGCGCCAACAGCGCCGCCGCGCTTACCTCTTGCTCGATGCACTTGAGTGCGAGGTTCGCATCGACGACCCCTTTGTCCACACTCGCGGACTGGCTATCAGGTCGGCGGAGTCCTCAGGGAAACGCTTTGCTTGCTTTGCGCGGAAGCCCGCGAAGCGGCGAGCCGTATCTGTGGTGATGGCGCCATCGACCTTTTTCTTAAGCGCATACTCCGACGGAAGCCGACGCCACCAACTCGCTCCGCTTTACTCCGAAGGGGCTTCTTCTGAGGCAAGGGAATTTGTTTTTCAGGGAAAGAAATACGCTCCACGAGGGGATACTCATTGGAAAACAACTTTTAAGGGCCTCGAGAACCTCGCGAATGCGAACCGAATTGAAGTAATGGGCTCTGTCATGCGCTATCGTCGGTTCGTGCAGGACTTCCCTGTCATCGCGATCACCGACCAATGGGAATCAACCCAAATCGGCACGCAACACATATACGCTGTGCAGACGTCTCCGATTGTTGTCAGACGCGGCATGCTTATGACCACGGACCCGGGCGATCTCGTGCTCGACCCGACCTGCGGCAGTGGAACCACGGCCTACGTGGCCGAGCAATGGAGACGGCGCTGGATCACAACCGATGTTTCACGCGTGCCGCTGGCGCTTGGGCGCCAGCGCCTGCTCACCGCGACGTTTCCATACTATCAACTTAAAGACGAGGCGCGCGGCCCGGCGGGGGCTTCGTTTACAAGCGCAAGCAGAACGCCAAGGGCGAGGAGGTCGGCGGCATCGTGCCGCATATTACCCTTGAATCGATCGCCAACGACCAGCCGCCCAGGGGAAGAAATTCTCGTTGACCGCCCCGGGGTCGTGAGCGGAATCACTCGCGTGACCGGCCTGTTCGTGGTCGAAGCGACCGATGGATTTCGAGGCGGCCGAACGCGACGGCGGCGGCGGAGCCGCGTCAGGCGAGAATTACGCCTCGTTCACCGAAGCGGATGCTCGAAGTGCTGCGCAAGTCACCGGTGCTCCATGTCGGCGGCGGCAAAGCGGTCAATCTCAAGAACATCCACCCGCCCGCCGCGGCAACGAATTGATGGTGGTCAAGGACCTGAGAGATTTGCGAAAATAAGCGCGGGGAATGGCTATGACGGAGCAAACCGACGGCGACCTGATTGCGCGTGACGCGAAGCTGGCGGAGATCGTGCGACGGTTGGCCGACGCCTACCATCCCCTTGCGATTTACCTGTTCGGCTCGAAAGCGCGCGGCGACGCCGGCCCTGATAGCGACTATGACCTGCTGCTGGTCGTGCCTGACGACGCCCCGGCGGAGCGGCGGCGCAGCCGGCTCGCGTACGAGACTCTGTGGCGTTGCGGGACAACGGGCGCGGTCGACGCCTTGGTCTGCACGCAGTCCTACTTCGACGCCCGGCGCCATCTTAAAGCGTCGTTGCCCGGAACCGTCCTGCGCGAGGGAAAACTGCTCTATGCCGCATGACCCGGCACGAGTCGCGGACACAGCGGCCTGGCTGCGGAAGGCAGACGAAGACCTCGCTATCGCGAAGGAATTGTTGAAGCCTTTAAAAGCTCTTTGCGGCGGCGCGGTGTTTCACTGCCAGCAGGCCGCCGAGAAGGCGTTGAAAGCGTTCCTGGTCTGGTACGATGTGCCTTTCCGCAAGACCCATGACCTGAGAGAGCTGGGCAATGCTTGCATCAGGATCGAGGCAACTCTGAAAGAAGCGATTGCCGGCGCGATTCCACTTACTGAGTACGCATGGAGGTTTCGATAATCCGGGCGAGCCGGCGCAGCCCACAAAGCGTGAGGCGCGGGCCGCGTTGGCGGCCGCGCGTAATCTTTACAGCGCGGTCGTGTCGCGCCTGCCGGACGACGTCAAGCCGTAAACTCCGAGAAGCAGCCGAGTACGAAGTTCAGGAATCAACGCTGAGCGCGAGGCCGCTCCAAGCGGGATGCATGGCCAGATCGCGGTCAAGGTGATCGCCGACCGCGGCAAAGAATTGATGGCGGTTAAGCAGTAGTGACGGCGTTTGAGGGAGATAGCGCAACGTGGCGGCGGATGAAGAGAAGCGACCTCGTATTCCATCGGGCGACATACTGTCCCTGTTTGAGAAGTTAGACATTCAATCCGGGGAACGAGACGCGACCAAAGCTGCGGTAGCGCAGATCATCCTTTCCTTCAGGTTGCGCTTATTTCGAACTTAGTGGTGATATGAGATCTTCAAGTGCGTTGATTATTGCTGATATACAGTCTCGACTATGATTTTATGACTGGTGGGCGGCTGGAGTGTGGGTCAGAATGAAACGGGGCGCGCCCGTGGGCGCGCCCCGTTTTCTCCCTTCGATACCGCCGGGTCAGCCGCGCGCGCCGGTCGATCCCAGCAGGTTGCCGCCCAACGTCGGATGGCCCACCGTCTTGTCGCCGATCACGTTGATGAATGACGGCTTGCCGGATTTGAAGGCCCGCTCCAGCGCCGGCACGATCTGCTCGGCCCTCTCCACGTGCTCGCCGTGGCATCCGAGCTCCGCGAAGATCTTGTCGTAGCGGATGTTGTCGAGCATGTTGAACGGGTCGGTGCGATCCTTAAGCAGCGGCATCGACTCGAAGCTCGGACCCCAGGAGCTGTTGTTCCACAGCACGCAGCAGACCGGCAGCTTGTAGCGGGCCGCGGTCTCCATGTCCCAGCCGCCGATGCCCAGTCCGCCGTCGCCGCTGACCACCACCACCTGGGCGCCGGGCCGCGCCAACTGCGCCCCGATTGCCATCCCGACTCCATGACCGACCGGCGCCAGCGGGCCGGCGTCAACCACCTGGCCCATGAAGCGGCAGGTCAGCCACAGGCTGAGATAACCCGACAGCGTGAAGCTGTCGACGATCACGGTGGCGTTCTTGTCCAGTACGCTGACCAGGTCGTTGGTCAGGCGCGCGGGATGGATCGGCTGGCGGTCGGCGAATTTTTTGGTTTGTTCGACCAGCGCTTTGGCCATATTGGCGCGCCCTTCGGCGACCTGCTTGACCCACTCCGAGCTGCGGTTTTTGGAGAAGTCGAGCTTGAGTTCCCGGGCCCGATTGATCAGCTGGCGCAGCACCAGCTTGATATCGCCGACCACCGGCACGTCGGCGCCGACCTGCCATCCGATACGCGTTGGCGTCGGATCGACCTGAATGTACTTGGCCTTGTCGTTCCAGGTCGGCATCTGGCCGAAATGCTCGCCGCTCCAGAAGCGGAAGCCGAGCGTCATGACCACGTCGGCGCGTCCGGTAAAGGGCTTTTTGAAGGCGCCGCGGATGACCAGCGGATGCTCTTCGGAAACCGCCCCCTGTCCGGCGCGGCGCGCGTACAGGGGGATATTCGTGAGCTCGATGAATTCCTTCAACTCGGGCCCGGCCTGCGACCAGAACAGCCCGTCGCCGCCCACGATCAGCGGCCGCTCCGCGCTTTGAAGCATCTCAAGGATGCGGTCGATTTTGGCCGGGTCGGCGGCGGTGCGCAGTTCGTCGGCGCTGAAGCCGCTGGCGCCGCGGCGCTGCCTGGACTCGTCCTCGGCGTTGTACAGGATATTTTGCGGAATCTCGAACAGCGCCACGCCCTGAGGCGGAGCGATGGCCTCGCGGAAGGCGGAGCGCAGATCGAATTCGATCGTCTTCCAGTCGGTCACGCGCTTGGTGTACTTGGCGAAGCTGCCGACCACGTCGGAACCGTACGCCTCCTGAAAGGAGCCGAGCCGATCTTCGTCGTGCGGATGTTGTCCGGAGATGCAGACCACCGCGCTGCCGGTCAGACCGGCCACGCACAAACCGGTGACCGCGTTGGTCAGGCCGCATCCCGCGGTGACCATGCATACGCCGACTTCGCCGCTGGTGCGGGCATAAGCGTCGGCGGCGTAGGCGGTCGCCTGCTCGTGCCGCATGTGGATGAGCTTGACCTCGTTGTTGCGCAGATTGGCGAGTATCGGGAACAGGTGTCCGCCGTTAATCGCGAAGCAGTACTTGACCCGGTTCTCGCGCAATACGCGTCCGATCAGCGCGCCGCCATCGAGTTTGGCCATTTCAAACCTCCTGATTCTGCCGTCCGTGGCGCCGCAGCGCATCCGCGCAAGCGTCCGGACGCAAGACCGTACCTTTCATTTGGCGCCATCCTGCCACGTTTCGATCAAAGCTCCAAGCGGAATCTGCGCGGCGCCGATACGCGCTTGCAACCGGCAGGTCTCTGCCGGCCGCCGGCGCCGCCTGTAAATGTCTCCACTTGCTTTCGCTGTACACGGGCTAAAGGTAGAATCGGGACGCGAGATCATTCGGGCGGTCAAGAGCGCTGGCGGATGACGCCAGGGCAACAGATGGGCGGCGATGCGGGGTGAAAGCTTTCAATCCGGACCGCCCTCTTGACCCGAGCGTAGCCAGTTGATTGGGTGGCCGGAATCGAATTGCGCTGAACCTTCGATGCTTGCCTCAGCGCCGGTGTAGTGATGTAGATGCGCAGGTGGATTGTATCACTGGCAGTGCTTGTTCTGTGCTCGCTGGGGGCGAGCCGGGCGAGCGCCGACTTTTTAGGCTTGGATCCGGCCAATTGGGGACTGCCCCAATCGTGGACCTCTCCGGTATTTCATCCCACCCAGTGGCCCTTCAGCCTGTTTCCGGTTCCCGAGATCGCGACCGACCCGAACGCGGGGACCACGATCGGGATCCTGCCGGTCCTGTTGTTCAACGACGAGCACGGGCAGATCAAGCAAATCATCGCGCCCGACATCGCGATCAACACCATTTTGGGCGCGACCGGCAACTTCCGCTATCTGGCCTATCCCTCGAGCAACACCCAGTACTACCTGATGGGCGGCGGGTCGCAGAACATCGCGCGGCGGGTGGACCTTTTCTACACCACCGGACGCGACCGCGATAAATGGTGGTCGTTTGAGGGGCGGCTTTTTTTCGAAAAGGATCCGACCGAGCGCTTCTTCGGACTGGGCAACAATTCCTCCCAGGGCAATGAAACCAATTACACCACGCAGCAGCTCTATGTGCGGGCTACGCTCGGCATCAACATCAGCCACAAATTCCAGTTGGCCATAACCGAGCAGCCGTGGTACGTGCGGATTGAGCAGGGCGCGCTGGACAATCTGCCGTTTATCGGCCGGCGCTACCCGCGGCTCAAGGGTCTGGACGGCGGCACTGAAGTCATGACCCAGCTAATGGCCAGCTACGACACCCGCGATTCGATCGACATTCCCCAAAGCGGCGGCCTTTACCGCGCGTTTTACGGCGTCGCGGACCGCGCCTTTCTCAGTTCGGCGTCGTTCAACCAGGTGGGCTTCGAAATGCGCCATTACTTTCCGCTGACCCGGCGCATTACCCTGGTCGGCCATGTTTATTCCGAATACACGCCGGCGGGCGCGGAGACGCCGTTTTGGGCGATGCCGCGGTTGGGCGGCGAGGAGAGCGTTGTATTCGGCCAGCAGACCCTGCGCGGCTACGGCGCCGGCCGCTTCGTCGACAACAATCTCACCGATTTCAACGCGGAACTCAGGACCCGGGTCTACGAAATGACGATCATGGGCACTCACGGAATCCTGGAACTGGCGCCGTTCATCGATACCGGCAAGGTCTTTCATGACGCCGCCGGCGATCCGGTTCTGCCGCTTCATCCGGTGGGCGGGATGGGCTTTCGCGGTATAGCGCAGCCCTTCGTGGTGGGTTACGTCGATGTCGGATGGGGTTCGCAGGGGCCGACGTTCTTCTCGGGCATCAACTATCCGTTCTGATTCGCGCCGCCCGCAACCGGACATTGCGATCCCCGGCTATTGCGCCTTCTTGCGCATGGTCACGAATTCCTCGGCCGCGGTGGGATGTATCGCGATGGTGGCGTCGAAGTCCGCTTTGGTTGCCCCGCATTTGAGCGCCACCGCGAAGCCCTGGATGATTTCGCCGGCTTCGGCGCCGATCATGTGGCATCCCAGCACCCGATCGGTGGCGCGGTCCACCACCAGCTTCATGAACGCGCGCTCCTGGCGGCCGCTGATGGTATGACGCAGCGGCCGAAAGCGCGTCTTGTACACGTCGATCTCGCCGCGCTGGCGCGCCTGCGCTTCGGTCAAGCCTGCGGTACCCAGACTTGGCTGACTGAATACCGCGGTCGGTATGAGGGAATGGTCCACCGCGGTCGGCTGATGGTTGAACAGGGTTTGCGCGACCGCCTGTCCTTCCGCGATTGCCACCGGCGTCAGCATCGCGCGATTGGTGCAGTCGCCCACGGCGTAGATGTTCGGCTGCGAGGACTGCGAATAGCGATCCACCACCACCGCGCCGGCCGAATCGAGTTTGACGCCGGCATGCTCCAGTCCCATCCGATGGGTGTTGGGCGCGCGTCCGGTGGCGTACATCACCAGCCCCGCGGTCAGCGTCGAGCCGTCGTTCAACTGGGCGCGAAAGCCCTTGGCGTGAGGTTCGATTTCCGCGATGTCGGAGTTGAAGCGCAGGTCGACGCCGTTGTTGCGCATCTCCTGGGCCAGAATCGCGCGCAAATCGTCGTCGAACCCGCGCATGAACAGCTCGCCGCGATAGAGCTGCGTCACCTTGACTCCCATGCCGTGAAAAATGCCCGCGAACTCGGCCGCGATATATCCCCCGCCGACGATGATTACCGACTCGGGCAGCTCATTTAGAAAAAACGCTTCGTTCGAGGTGATGGCATGCTCGCATCCGGGGATCTTCGGAATCACCGGCCAGCTTCCGGTGGCGATCAGCACGTAGCGCGCGCTGAGCCGCTGCTCGCCCACCGCCACGGTATGCGGGTCGAGCAGGGTCGCGCGGCCGTTGATGATGGTTGCTCCGGCGGTGGTCAGCAGATCGCCGTAAACGCCGTTGAGGCGCTGGATTTCCGTATTCTTGTGCGCGATCAGCCGGGCCCACTCAAAGCGGCCGCGTGCAATGCTCCAGCCGAAGCCCTGCGCCTCTTCGAGCAGGGCTCCATATTCGGACGCGTAGACCAGAAGCTTTTTCGGGATGCAGCCGACGTTGACGCAGGTGCCGCCCAGATAGCGCTCTTCCACCACCGCCACCCGCGCGCCATAGCCCGCCGCCACGCGGCTGGCGCGCACGCCGCCTGAGCCGGCGCCAATCGTAATCAGGTCGAAGTCGTATTGAGCCATGCGGTGAGCCTCTCGCCCAGAATCTAGCCGCGCGGCGCAGGCCCGCACCAGAGCGCGGCGCTACCTGCCCGCTTTGGCCAACTGCTCCTTTGACGCCGCGACCACGTGGTCCACGGTGAAGCCGAAATGCTTGAGCAGTTCCTTGATTGGCGCTGACGCGCCGAACGTATGCATCCCGATACTGGCGCCGTCCACGCCCACATAGCGCGACCACCCGAAGGTGCCCGCTGCCTCCACCGAGACCCGCGCCCTTACCGCCGGCGGCAGTACGCTGTCGCGATACTCCTGCGATTGCAGCTCGAACAGCTCCCATGACGGCATGCTGACCACGCGCGCGCGCACGCCTTCCTTCGTCAGCCGCTCGTACGCGTCGACGCACATCGCGACCTCGCTGCCGGTGCCGATCAGGATCACGTCGGGCGTGCCGCCGGCCGCGTCGGCCAGGACGTAGGCGCCATTCTTCACTCCGGTCGCCGGCGCATACTTCGACCGATCCAGAGTGGGCAGCGCCTGGCGGCTCAGGATAAAGGCGGCCGGGCGATGCTGCAGCGGCATCACCGCGCGCCACGCCTCGACCACTTCGTTGGCGTCGGCCGGGCGCAGGGTGATCAGATGCGGCGTCGCGCGCAATGCCGCCAGCTGCTCGATTGGCTGATGGGTCGGGCCGTCCTCGCCCAATCCGATGGAATCATGCGTGAAGACATAGATCACCGGGAGCTCCATCAGCGCCGACAGCCGCAGCGCGGGCTTGAGATAATCGCTGAAAATCAGAAAGCCCGACCCGAACGGACGCACCTTGCTGAGCGACAGGCCGTTGAGAATCGCGGCCATCGCGTGCTCGCGGATGCCGAAATGGAAATTGCGCCCGTGCCGATCCTCCGCTTCGAAGTCGCCGGCGCCGTCGAAGGTAAGCCGTGTCTTGGTCGACGGCGCCAAATCGGCCGCGCCGCCAATCAGCCATGGAATGCGGCGGGCGAGCGCATTGAGCACCTGCCCTGAGCAATCGCGGCTGGCGATTCCCTTGGGGTCGGCTTTGTATGACGGCAGTTCCGCGTCCCATCCCGCGGGCAACTCGCGCCGCTGCATCCGCTCGAGCTGGTCGGCCAAATCCGGATAGGACCTGCGGTATTCGGTCAGCCGCGCATTCCACGCCGCGCGCATCTGGCGTCCGCGCGTGCGCATCGCCTGGGCAAAATGCTGCCGTACGTCGTCGGGCACCAAAAAATGGGCGTCCTCGGGCCATCCGTAGCTGCGTTTGGCCCCGCGGACTTCGTCCTCGCCCAGCGGCTCGCCATGCGCCGCGCTGGTATCGTGCTTATGCGGCGCGCCGTACGCGATGTGGCTGTCGACAATGATCAGGGTGGGGCGGTCGCGCGTTTCGCGCGCGCTGCGCAGCGCCCGATCGAGCGACTCCATCGAGTTCGCGTCGCCCACCCGCAGCACGTTCCAGTGATAGCCCAGAAACCGCGTCGCCACGTCGTCGCTGAAGGCCAGCGCGGTATTGCCCTCGATCGTGATGTGATTGTTGTCGTAAATCCAGCACAGGTTGGAGAGTCCCAGATGGCCCGCGACGGACGCCGCCTCGTTGGAGATGCCCTCCATCATGCAGCCGTCGCCAGCCAGCGCATAGACCCGGAAATCGAACAGCTCGAATCCGGGCCGATTGAAGTACGACGCCATCCACTGCGACGCGATCGCCATCCCGACGCTGGTCGCCACGCCCTGTCCCAGGGGCCCGGTGGTGGTTTCGATTCCGGAAACCATGCGGTACTCGGGATGGCCCGGGCATTTGCTGCCCAGCTGGCGGAAATGCCTGATGTCCTCCAGCGTCACCGCCGGCTGACCCAGAACCTCGTATTGCGGATCGACCGCCTTGACTCCGGTCAGATGTAACATCGAGTAGAGCAGCATCGAGGCGTGCCCCGCCGACAGCACGAAGCGGTCGCGATTGGGCCAGATCGGGTCTTCAGGGTCGAAGCGCAGGAAGCGGTCCCATAAGCAATAGACTACCGGCGCCATCGCCATCGGCGTTCCCGGATGGCCCGAGTTGGCCGCCTGCACCGCGTCGATCGAAAGAGTGCGAATCGTATTGATGCATTTCAGCTCGAGGCTTTCCTGCTCGGTCATTTTGAAACCGCTCCCTTGCCTTGAAACCGCTCCCTTGCCTTGAAACCGCTCCCTTGCCGTCGCGAACCGGTTTTTATGTCGCGCAATGCCTAAAGGTTGCGCCATTAAGGTGAGCAGGTCCAGCAGCAAAGGAAAAGCTCAAAGCTCGGCCAGCTCAGAACCAAACTCAGGCGGATTGGGCTGCGCCATTGCGAACAGCTTTTGCTCTTTTTCCAATCTTAAAGTAAAAGCCGCCAAAGGCTGCAAAACCCCGCAGCTTGATGCGTCTTTTTTCCGGGAACCGATGGGAGATACGATGGCGCACACGAAATTGACCGCAGCAATCGCGGCTATCGCTCTGATGCTGGCTGCAAACAGCAATGTGCGGGCCCAACTCGGCGGCTTCCATGGCCAACACTCGCCCGCAGCCGCGTTAATCTCGGAGCATAGCCGCCAGCCGCGGTACAATGATTTCCTGCGCCTGATCTTCGCGAATCTTCCTTCGCCCCCTGTTACGCTGGGCGCGCCGGCGGCCTATCGGGTTTTCTTCGGCGCCACGATCTTTTATCAGCCGCCGCTCACGGTCGCTCAGATCGCCAATTTCTCCGGCATCCCGCTGCATTCGGATCGAGACCTTTACGTGCTCCGATGTATTCCGCCGCCGGGCTCCAATGCCGACCCGACTCTGGCCATGTGGCCCAACCTGATTTCCAGAATTCTCGACGACTATGACGCCAATCCGCCGGTGCCCGGTACGCCCGACGAAGCCATCCAGAAAATCGCACAGAGCTTCGACGACCTTCCCAGCATGGTGCTGACCGAGACTTTGGAAAATGCGCTCAGCGTGGGAAAACAGTTTTTCCAGAAGTATCCGCAAACCGGAGCGCAGCAGTTTACCGCGCAGCAGATGCAGGATCAGATGAGCAGGCGTTTCGGCACATTCACCGCTTTCACCGGGCTCGGATACGCTGCCGAAGGCACCGCTTCCTCGCCCGCTTTCGACGCGGAGCAAACCATGCGCTCGATGGTCATCCCCGATTTCGTGCTGCGCAACGTGACTTTAGCCGAAGCGGGATGCCACTGTATCGTGGCGCCGCCGGCGATTCGCAACCGCGATCAGCAGGAACTCGATCCCGACTTCGTCCTGCGCCGGGACAACTACGGACGCTGCGTGAAGGTAAAGCGAATCAGCTGAAAACCGAGCGGGAAAAGGGTTTGGGCGCTCCAAGCCCCGGACCTCCCGGCCGCTCTGGACCGAGTACCGCGCCACCTATACCTTCACAGGCACGGACTTGGCTCATGAAAATCAGAGTGGCAGTAGTAGGCGCAACCGGTATCGCGGGGCAGCAGGTCCTCGCCGGCCTCGACAACCATCCTACCTTTGAAGTGGCCGCGCTGGCGGCCTCTGAGCGATCGGCCGGCAAATCGTACGCCGACGCGATCGTGGATCGCGAGTCCGGTATCAAGCGATGGTACGTGGCGGGGACCGATCCCGCGCCCGCCGTGATGGCGCTGCCGGTGCAGGACGCCAAAAGCCTTGAACTGGAGGGAATCGACCTGGTCTTTGCCGCCGTCGAATCCGACGCCGCGCGCGAACTGGAGCCGATCTACGCCCGCCGCGTGCCGACCATCTCCACCGCCCGGCCCCATCGGATGGAACCCGATGTCCCGCTGCTGATCCCCGGCGTCAACCTCGATCACCTGGCGCTGGTCAACGAGCAGAAGCGGCGCCGCGGATGGCAGGGATTCATCGCCACCCTGCCCAACTGCACCGCCACCGGGATGGCGGTCACGCTCAAGGCGCTGGACCTGCGCCTGGGTATCGACGCGGTGATGGTCACCACGATGCAGGGGATCTCCGGCGCGGGGCGCGATCTGCCCGCCCTCGATATCGTGGAGAACATCATTCCTTATATTCCGCGCGAGGAGGAACGGGTCCGCATCGAGACGCCGAAAATTCTGGGCCGGCTGGGCGAAGGCGCGATCATCCAGCCCTCGATCAAAATCAGTGCGACCTGCACGCGCGCGGGCGTGATTGCCGGCCATACCGAAGCCGTGACGGTGGCGTTGAAGCAGCCCGCTTCCACCGATGACGTAATCGCGGCGTTCGAGAGTTTCGGCACCGAGTTCACCGGACTGCGATTGCCGACCTCGCCCCGCCACATGATCACGGTGCATCGCGATCCGATGCGCCCGCAGCCGCGCCTTGACCGCGACGCGGAGGACGGGATGACCACGTCGGTCGGACGTATCCGCCCCGACGAAGTGCTGCCCAACGGCATCAAGTACCTGCTGGTGACGCACAACACGGCGATGGGCGCGGGCAAAGGCGCCGTCCTGCTGGCCGAGTACCTGGCCCACGCCGGCTACCTGCGCGCCTGAAATTTGACCGGCGCACATAGCGGGACAGGCTGCCCTGCCCAACGCGCGATTCTTCTCGCGCCGCCCCGCAGTGTCATTCCGACCAACCGAGCGCAGAGGCCGGCGCATTGTAGAAACTCCAGACGCAAAAGCTTTGCCGCTTGTGCCTGCGCATGAGAGGCGGGGACGCCTGTCCTGGTTAGGCGGGCGCGGGCTTCCGCGCCCGCCATATCGGCTCACACCTTAGGCTTGGTCGCCACCCAATGCTCTCCCGCGGCCAGGCCTTCCAGCGCCAGGCCGAGAGTCAGGTTGTCCAGCATCAGGCGTTTCAGATGCATGGTCAGGGCCTGACGCGCGTAGCGCACGGCCAGCGGCGGCTTTGAGGTTATCTGGCGCGCCAGCTCCCACGCCCGCGGCATCAGCTGGTCCCGCGCCATCACTTCCGCCACCAGTCCCATATCCAGCGCCTGACGCGCGGAGATCTTCTGTCCGGTCAGCAGAAAGTATCGTCCGCGATTGAAACCCATCAGCAGCGGAAAGACCACATGCACGCCGTCGCCCGGAACCAGTCCGCCGGGAAAATGCGGCAGGTCCTGGAACTCCGCCGTCTCCGACGCGATCACCACGTCGCACAGCAGCGCCAGTTCCGCATGAATCAGCGCCGGGCCGTTGACCGCCGCGATCATCGGCACTTCGACATCGAGATGATTCATCAGCAGATGCTTGCCGTCGCTGAAGGTATGGTCCCAGGCGCCGGGCGGGACCTTGTTGACGTCGCCGCCCCACAAGGCGTCGGCGATGAATTCGTCTCCGGTGCCGGTGATGATCACGGCCTTGTTGTCGCGGTCGCGCGCGATCTCGCCAAAGGCGTATGACAGCTCCTCGTGCGGCCGCATCCCCCATTTCAGCGGACCGCCCTTGCTGTGCAGCGTGACCTGCAGGATACCGTCGGTGCGTTCCATCTTGATGAACTTGTACTTGCCCGCGTACTCTTCGAGCTTGATAGCCATGGCTGTCCTCCTGTCGAATAGTGGATGGTGCGAAGGGAGTATACGTGAGCGTGCGCGCACAACCCCAACATCAAAAGCCGCACCGCGAGGTTTAATCATGGATTTACGATCGATGCTGTTTGTGCCCGGCGACAGCGAGCGCAAGCTGGCCAAAGGCGCGAGTTCGGGGGCCGACGCGCTGGTGCTGGATTTGGAGGACTCGGTGCCGGCGGATCGAATCGAAGCCGCGCGCGCGATGGTTCGTGAATACCTCGGCAGCCATCGCGACCGCTCGCGCCAGCAGCTGTGGGTGAGGATCAATCCGCTGTCGACGGACAAGGCGCTGGCGGATCTGGCCGCGATTACCGCCGGCGCGCCCGACGGTATTGTGCTGCCCAAGACCAATTCGTCCGCCGACGTAATCGCCGCGGGGCATTATCTGTCCGCGCTGGAGGTCCGCGAAGGCGTGCCGCGGGGCAGCGTGCGCATCTTCGCCATCGCGACTGAAACCGCGCCGGCGCTGTTTGCCCTGGGGAGCTTCGCCGGATGCAGTCCGCGGCTGGCGGGTATCACGTGGGGCGCCGAGGATTTGGCGGCGGCGCTGGGCGCGGCCACCAATCGCGACGACAAGGGCGAGCTGGAATTCACCTATCGGCTGGCGCGCTCCCTGTGTTTGGCGGGCGCGGTCGCCGCGGGAGTGCAGCCGCTGGATACCGTTTTCGTCGATTTCCGCGATTCCGAGGGCTTGCGCGCCGAGTCGCGCGCGGCGGCGCGCGCCGGCTTTACCGGCAAGATCGCGATCCATCCCGACCAGGTGCCGATCATCAACCAGGCCTTTACCCCGTCGGCGGAAGAAGTGGCCCACGCCAGACGTGTAATCGAAGCGTTCGCCGCCGGCGCCGGCACCGTTGCGCTGGACGGCAAGATGCTCGACCTGCCGCATCTGAAGCAGGCCCGGCGCGTCCTGGAGATCGCCGGGCGCCTGCGCGATTGACAAGCGGCAGCGATGCATGGCGGTATGCGAGGCGAAATCACGCGAAGGTGAAGCCTTATGAAGATCGGCATGGGATCAATGGGGATCGGTCCGTTCGCGGACCCGGAAATAATGGCGCACGTGGCCCGCACGGCTGAACGATGCGGTTTTGAATCGCTGTGGATGCCCGATCATTCGGCGATTCCCGACGGACATCAGACCAAATGCCCCTACACGCCGGACGGGGAGATACCCGGCGGCCCCGACGCTCCACTGGTCGAACCGATTGCGGCGCTGTCATTCGTCGCGGGCCTGACGTCGAAAATCAAACTCGGCACCGGCATCATGATCCTCCCGCAGCGGCATCCGTTTTACGTTGCCAAGGAAGTGGCCACCCTGGATCAGATTTCGAAAGGCCGGGCGCTGCTGGGAATCGGCAGCGGATGGTGCGCGGAGGAGTTCGCCGCGTTGGGACTGGATTTCCATCAGCGCGGCAAGCGCACCGACGAGGCGATGCAGGCGCTGCGGGTGTTGTGGCGCGAGGATCCGTCCACCTTCAAGGGCATCCATTTCAACTTCGAACGCATCCGCAGCTTTCCCAAGCCGATCCAAAAGGGCGGTGTGCCGATTCTCGTCGGAGGGCATTCGCGGGCGGCGGCGCGGCGCGCGGCGCGCTACGGCGACGGCTTCTATCCGCTCACGCCCATCGTTGATTCCGACCTCAGCAAGATCGACTTCCTCAAAGAGATCAAGGGGCTGATCGCGCTGCTCAAGGAAGAATGCGACAAGGCCGGCCGCAGGTTCGACGGGTTCGATATCACTACCGGCACCGGTCCCGATATGGACATGATTCGGCGCCTGGAGGATATCGGCGTCACCCGTGTCTTCATGAGTTCACCGGCGGCGGACCGCGACGGTATCACGCGTGCGCTGGAGCAAATCGGAAACGAGATTATCGCCCGGATGTAATCAGGCGGAAGCGCGTTCGCCGTCATCCGCACCGGCCAACGCGCGGCGCGCCGCGGCCGGCGCGCGGCCGCCAAATGCCGTCAGCAGCACGAACATGGTGACGGCGCCGGCGCTGTCATAACCCAGATCGCGCAGGCTGCAGGTGCGTGCGGGAATAAAGTACTGATGCCCCTCGTCGGCCGCCGCGGCCAGCACGGATATGAGCAGCGCCAACCATGGCCGCAGCCCGACGATCCGGGCCAAAAGAAAGCACAAGACCAGATATTCCAAAAAGTGAGCGCTCCAGCGCACGATGGAAAGATCCCAGAACAGCTCGTTGGCGGTGCCGGCGTGGAGGAGCGATTGGAAATAGGGGTAGAACAGCGGCTCCATCCGCGCGGCCGAGAACAGCGCGGTGCCCAGCCAGTAGACCACCGCCATTAAAGCCGCGAGCAGAAAAAATCGCGCCGCCATCCCGATTGGTTTCCGCCCGCATCCGGGAGATTCGGGAAGCTGTTCCACCAGCGCAACAATAGTCGATTTTAACTCAAAAAAATACCACCGGGTATTCGCTTCTCCCGCTTCCCGATTCACTGCCTTTCGGAGATGAGAAGTCGATTTTTTCCACTGGAAAAGCGCAGCGATGAGGCGGCCGTGCGGCAAAGCAGAAAGCGAACCGGACCCGCGCCAGTGGCGGCGTTAATGCCTGAAGAACTCGGCGGCATACACGAAACGCCCGACGCCCGCGGCCTTGGCGCATTGCTCGTCCACTGCCTGATCGCCCACCATCGTCGAGTTGGCCAGATCGACGCCGTACGCCTGGGCCAACTCCGTGACCATTCCAGCCGCCGGCTTGCGGCATCCGCATCCGTCTTCCGGCCCATGGGGGCAGATTTCCCATGCGGTGAGGATTCCGCCCAGTTGCCGGTCGGTCTCCGCGATGGCCGCTTCGACCTGTTGGCGGGTGAAGCGTCCGCGTTTGATGCCGCGCTGATTGGTGACGATAAAAATCAGATGGTCGCGCAGCGGTCGCAGCGTGTCAGCGACGTTGGGCAGCAGCTTGATGCTGATATTGCCGCGGCTGTCGGCGGGCAGATCGCGATTTTCGTCCAGTTCGACCAGGGTTCCGCCGAGGTCACAGAACAGTCCGATATTTCCGGCATTGGGCGCCATGCAATCTCATCCCTCGCGCCAATTCAGATGGTCGCGCACGTGGGTGAAGACCTCTTCCAGGATGGCGGCGCCGGTTTCGGCCTGTTCCTGCGTGATTACCAGCGGCGGATTGATTCTGATGCGCGGAAAGTAGCCCATCATCAGCAGCCCGCGCCGGAGCGCCTGCTTGAAGATTTCCTCGGTCACGCGGCGGCTCAGCTCCTGTTTGGTGGCGCGATCGCGCACCAAATCGATTCCGATCATCAGGCCGCGCCCGCGCACGTCGCCGACGAATTCGAATTTATGCTTCAGTTCCTGCAGACGGGCCAACAGCGACGCGCCGACCTGACGCGCATTGTCCACCAGCTGTTCGTCCTTGATCGCGCGCAGGGTTTCGCCCACCGCCACCGCCGCCAGCGGGTTGCCGCCGTAGCTGGAGGACGACGCACTGGGCTTTGAGAACGGCTTGGCCTGCGCGACTTCCTCTCTCATGATTACGCCCGAGACGGGGAAGCCCGATCCCATCCCCTTGCCGACGGTCATGATATCGGGGCGCACACCGGTGTGCTCGACGCCCCACATTTTTCCGGTGCGGCCGAAGCCGGTGATCATCTCGTCGGCGATCAGCACGGCATCGTTCTCGCGGGCGATTTGCGCGACTGCGGGCATAAATTCGTCGGGCGGGATCACGTTGCCGGCGGTGCCCTGAAACGGTTCCACCAGCACCGCGGCGACGGCGCCCGCCGACGCGTTTTTGATCTGCTTGCGCGCGAATTCGACGCAGAACAGACCGCATCCGGGGTACTCGAGCTTGAATGGGCAGCGGTAACAATCGGCGTACGGCACCAAATGCTGTCCGCCGGGCAGCGGGCCGTAGCCCTGCTTGGATTCGTCGCCGATAAGTCCGATCACGCCGCCGGTCTTGCCGTGGAAGCCGCCCCAGAAGCCGACCACTTCGTGTTTGCCGGTAAAGGAGCGGGCGGCGCGCAGGGCGGCCTCGACCGCCTCCGCCCCGCCGCTATAGAGATGAAACCGCTTAAGCGGCTCGGGTGCGGCCTCGGCCAGCGCCTGGAAGGACTGGGCGCGTTCGGGCGTCGCAAACGTCCCCACCATCAGGCGCGAAGCCTGTTCGGCCAGCGCCCGCGACATCCCGGGATGCCCGTGGCCGAGGCTGGCGACCGCCACTCCGGCAAAGAAATCCAGGTACACGTTGCCGTCGGCGTCGGTCAAAGTGGCGCCTTCGCCATGATCGAAAGCCACTCCGGCCAGCGAAGAAATCCGCTGCCGTCCGGGAGCCAAATGATGCTCTTCACGCTCGAATATCGCGCGCGATCGCGGTCCGGGAACCGGAGTCGTGATGGAAGGGAGTTTGCCTTTTTTATGTTTCATCGTTGCGTTGAAAAAAACCTCGAACCGGCGTTGCCCCACGGCGCGCGGCGCGGGCCGCGGTCGTCGTCTTAATTCTCTTCCGGCGCCGGTCTTCTTTCCCGCATCAGGTGCAAGGCGCGGCGCGCGATCGCATCAGCCGCCTGCGCCCGGACGCGCTCGAAACTGGGCCAGTCGTTGAAATCAACTAACTTGAATTGTTGGCCGTTGACGATTGCGTCACCGCCCCAAACCTCCAGACCCAAAGCCACCGCCGCGCTGTGGGCCGCTTCGTGGAGCCCCGCGGGAACACCAACGGCCGCATCGGCGACGCTGAAATAGCCGGTGCCGGTCACACCGTAGAACTTGATAACACTACCCTCGACCGCAGCCTGAACATAGGCGAGCCTGACTCCGCGGGCGGCAAAACGCGCCAGCGCCTGCGCCAGCCCCGCCTCGTCGCCCACGCGCAGCACGTCATCGGCGCACAGCGCATGCAGGTCGCCGCGCTTGACGTACACTCCGCGCCGCGCATCGATCGCCCCCAGCCTGTCCCGATCCAATCCCTGCGCAGTGGCGACCAGCACACCTTGCGGCACCGGCGCCGCGCAAGCCTTCAGCGCGTCGCCCAGCCGGTCGCGATAACACGATCTGATGGCATGCGGCGAATTGATTACCAGCGTCCCCGCCTGCTGCAGGGCGGCCAGCCGCGCCAACGCCGCCTCGCTCTGGCACATCGCCAGCACCAGATCGAAACCGCCGACTGTGCGGTGGAGCATTTGCGCGGCGGTAAGGGTGGATACGGCGGCGCCGGCGGTCTGCAGGCGCTTGAGGACGGCGTCGATGATGGCGGCGTCGGCGGCGCTCCTGCCGGGCGAGAACTCGCGTTCGCGATAAACGCCAAGCACCCGCAACATCAGCGGCTCCCGCCGCGGCGCGATAAGGAAGTCGAAGCGCGCGCGATCAGGCGGCGCGCTGCCGTCAAATCCTCCGCGACGTCGATATCGATCGCTTCGCCCATATCAACGGCGTGCAGGGGCACGCCCCATTCCACCATCGCGCCCAAAAATTGCCGCAGCGCCGATAGACCCGCTTCGCGCGCCCGCGCCCTGAACCCGAAGATCGATTGGGGCAGGAAATAGACGCCCGCGGTGACGACGCAGCCGCTGCTCGCGCCGACTTTGCGGATCAAACCGGTTTGGTCGACTTCCACAAACAGGGGCCGCTCATCGCCGCGCCACCTGACGACGCCCAGGGCTCCCTCACCGCCGGGCAGCGTATCGGCGCGCCGCACCAAGCGGGTCATTTCCGCCGGCTCGACGATCGCGTCCACAGTCGCGGCCAAAAAACGGCCGCTGTCGATATGTCGGCCGAATTCGAACAGGGTCTCCATGGAATTGGGCGTATCCCGCACCACGACGCTGAGGCGAGCGGGAAGCGCAACCCCATCGCTCCTGATGATCGCGGCGGTCTCGGAGTTGACCACGGCGAGGACGCGCCGGGCGCCGGCCTGCAGCAGGATGCGCGCCTGGCGCGCCAGCAGCGTCTCGCTGTCGAGCATCACCAGCGGCTTGGGCAGATCGGGACCGTGCGCTCGCAGCCGCTCGCCGCGCCCCGCCGCCAGTATCGCTGCGTCAAATGGATCCAAGGCAGAACTCGACCACTTCCTGCAGAGTATGCGCCGTCAAATCCGCCTCCTGCGCGCGGCAATCAGTGTACCGCAGGGTGGCCGGCGTCAACCATATCGTCGTCAGTCCCAATTGGCGCGCCGGCGCACAGTCCTTGCCCAGAGAGTCTCCGATCATCATGGTCTCTTCAGGCCGCGCCCCAAGCATCGCCAGCGCCGCGCGGTAGATTGCCGGATCGGGCTTGAACGCACCGACGCGCGCGGAATCCGCCACCGCGCCGATCAACGGGAGCAGGCCGGTTTCATTCAGGACCGTTTCCAGGTTGCCGTAAAAATTGGATACCACCCCGATTTTGAAATGAGGGGCCAAAGCGGCCAGCGCGGCGCGGCTTTGTTCGCAGCCCGCGGCGGTTTCGAGGCAAAACCGCTGCGCGAGGGTCGGGGCGCGGGTGCGGATGGATTCCGGCACCCGTCCCGGCATCCGCAGCAACAGGTAGTCGATTTGCCAGCTGACTAATTCGTCCACAAGCTGGCGCAGGCCGAAACCGTAAATCCGTTCCCCCGCCTGGTAGCCGCGCCGGGTGGCGTCGGTAAAGGCGAGGTCGAGTTCGTCGCGGGTCAGGGTGACGCCGAGATCGCGGTAATGACGCAGGAAGCGGTCGAGCCAATGCGCTCCGGGCAGATCGAGGGTGCCGCCGAAATCGAACAACAGGTTGCGGATATGTTTGCGCCGGGTTTCCACCGTGTTGCGGCAATACTATGGCCGATCAAAAGAAACGAGCCTAGAATGTTTTGGGTTAGAGGAAAGGGCCGCCGGTCTCAACTTTAAAACCGCTTTCTGTGCGCCATGACAGACCCGCGCACAACCACTCTGGCGCGCCTACTATGACCGCCGTCGTGCTTGAAAACCCCAGCTTCTTCCAAGGAATTTCCGACCTGTCTTGCCTTGCCTGACCGATTGGTCTAGTACATTGACCTTGAACTGACCGGAAAGTCAAAGTTAATTGAACCCCACTTCCACCACTCAAGAGGTCCCCGTCGTGGCGCTGGTAAACGCACCCAGCCGCGGCACGGAATTGATTTTCGGCCGTCCGTTGCTCGAGCGGATGATTCGGGTCTGCGAGCGGGCCGGCGTTTCCCGGTTTTTCGTCAAATGTCCGGCGCAGGAACGGGAGCGGTTCGGCAACGCGCTGGGCCGTTTTTCCAGGGACCCGCGAATCCGCCTGGTCAGCTCGTTCGATGAAGTCAAAGACGCTGCCGATTTGGCCGACGCCAGTCCCTGCGTGGCGCTTAACGGCAATATCGTTTTCTCGCTCAATCAGCTCCGCGACCTGATGCAGTGGCATGCGATAAACTCGACTGAAATCGTACGCCTGGCCAGCGCCAACGGCGACCCCGACGCCTCGGTCGCGGTGGGCAGGCTGTCCGACTTTACCGGCAATGGTAGCGGCGCAGTCGCCAGTGTGGTCAGTGAAATCGCCGGGATGCCGTTCGCGCTGGACGGACATCCGGAGGACCGCGACGCGGCGGAAAGAGTAATCGCCCGCACCCTGCGCCATGATACCGCCCACACCGACGGCTTCATGGCCCGCATCTTCGATCGCAAGCTTTCCTGGCGGCTCAGCTACCTGCTGGCGCATACGCCGGTAATGCCCAACCAGGTCACGATTGCCAACACCGCGATGGGGATGGCGATCGCGTGGATGTTCGCGCAGCCCGGCTACTGGATTCGGCTGATTGCCGCGGCTCTGTTCGTGGTCTCGATTACGATCGACGGCGTGGACGGAGAGTTGGCGCGGCTCAAGATGGCCGAAACGGCGGCGGGCGCGCGGCTGGACGCGCTGACTGACAACCTGGTTCATATTGCGATTTTTCTCGGTATCAGTATCGGATGTTATCGCGCCGCGCATAGCGCGGCCTACCTCTATGTGCTGGGCGCACTGCTGGCTGGTTTCGGCCTGTGCGCCATCTCGGTGCATCGCGCGATGAGCGTTTCGAGCAGCGGGGCGGAAGCTTTTGTGCGCCAGGTGGATCGGCTTACGGGGCGCGATTTCGCTTATCTGGTTCTGCTTTTGGCGGCGGTAAATCGGCTCAATTATTTTATCGTCGGCGCAGCGGTCGGCACCTACATCTTCGCCGCCACCTTATGGTGGGCGACCAGCAGATGGACCCGCTCCGACGCGGCGCCTGGAAACGGTGGGGATCGGCTTGCGGAGGGCTTATGAAGAAACCCAGAATCCTGCTCATTCAACCAACCACGGTTCATCTCGACGGCACCCCACATAAGACCCGCTGGCGTCTGATCATGGGCCTGATGATTCCGTTGGTGGCCGGGCTGACGCCCGATGACTTCGACGTCACCCTATGCGACGAGCGCCTTGAGGACGTCGATTTTGACGCCGGATGGGACCTGGTCGGGATGACCACGACCATTGGCGCGTCGCTGCGCGCCTACCAACTCGGCGACGAGTTCCGCAAACGCGGAGTGCCGGTGGTATTCGGCGGCTTTCATGCCACCCTGCAGACCGAAGAAGCGCTCAAGCATTGCGACGCTGTTATCCAGGGCGAGGCCGACCTCGTGTGGGAACCGCTGCTGCGCGACTGGCAGGACGGCAAACTCAAACAGGTGTACAAGGCCGACAAGCTGCACGACCTCAAAGGATTGCCGCGCCCGCGCCACGAGCTGCTCAAACTCAACCGCTACCTGTTCAAGGCGGCGCCCATCCAGGCCAGCCGCGGATGCCCCTACCGGTGCTCGTTCTGTGAAATCCCGGTGTTTTACGATGGCGCTTATCGCACCCGTCCGATCGGCGATATCGTCGAAGAAATCAAGCAGGTGGTGAAAATCACCGGCATCCGCCGCTTTCAGTTCATTGACGACCAGATCACGGGCAAGCACAAGTTCGCGCGCGAACTCTTCCGCGCTCTGGAGCCGCTCAACATCCGCTTCTCCTGCCTGTGGACCATCAACTCCAATCACGACGACGAATTGCTGGAGCTGGCGGCCAAGGCCGGCATCTTCCACGTCAACATCGGGGTGGAGTCGATCAGCCAGGACAGCCTGCTGTCGATGAACAAGATCCAGAACCACGCCAACCAGTACAAGAAGCTGCTGGAGAAGATGCGCAAGTATGGCATCTACTATTCGCTGAATTTCCTGTTCGGACTGGAGAACGACCATCCGCGGATCTTCGACGACACCCTCAAGTTCCTGCACGAAGTCAAGGCGCCCGAGGCGTTCTTCAACACCGTCACGCCGCGCAAGGGCACTCCGATGCGCACGCAGTTGGAGGACGAAGGGCGCGTCATCATCCCCGACGCCGACATGTACACCAACAACTTCCGCTGCATGTTCGTGCCCAAGAACCTCTCGCCCCAGGAAGTCGAAGAGGGGGTGTGGCGCTGCACCACGGAGTTTTACTCGCTCAAGTCGATGTTCAAGCGGCTGCTGATGCCGCCGGGGCCGTTCACCTGGCAGGGCATCACCGAGAATATGCTCTTCTACTTTGGCGCCAAACGCCGCATCGACCCGGTGGATTACTATTGATTGCGCGGCTATAAGTTGCGCAGATATATATTAAGGGTCGGCAGTGGATCGGCTCCGACCCTCACGCGCGGGTCGGCCACGGAATTCGCGCGGACGCCGGTTGCGCCACAGGGGGAATCGGCCCTTTCCGATCTGCCCTGCCGATACGGTTTCGATGCAGATGTTGGGCGGCATTGACAAAATCCTCGGTTTGGCGGCTGCCCTCCTGCTTTTCTCCGCCTGCGCAGTTGCTCCCGCACCTATGAAGCCCCAGCACCGGGCGGTGCCTACTCCAATCGATGGTCAGGTCTCGGTCGTCACCGAGGCCGAGAAACCGGTGGGCGGATTGATTCCGGTTTATGTCGCGATCGCCAACGGCAGCGACGAGGGCAGGGCGATACATCCCAGCCAGGTCTTCGCGCTCAATCAGAACGGCGAGCGGATCGCGCCGGTGCCGCCGATCGAAGCGGCGCGCGAGGCGGGCGGCGCCAACAAGCTCAAGGCCGCGGTCGAAAGCGGCGCGCTCGGCGGCGCGGCGGAAGGCGCGGTCGGTGCGGGCGCCGGCGCTCTTGCCGGTCTGGTCAGCGGCGGCGTCGGTCCGGGCGCCGCGATTGGCGCTGCCGTCGGCGCCGCGCAGGGTGCGTTATGGAGCGCTCCGCTGGGCCAGGGCGAAGCGGAGAACCAGGCCAACGCCCAGATTCAGGGACTGGCGCTGAACGATACCGAAGTGCGCAAGGACTTCACCGTCAGCGGCTACGTCTTCTTCCCCGCCGGTTCCTACACCGATCTGGAAATGCTGGTGGTTAACACCGAGACCGGCGCCACGGAGACGGTGAAGGTGCCGTGGCGCTAGGCGGCTATCTCCATTGCCGCTGGTAATCGGGACCGCGCGAATCGGGCGGATTTGTCGGTGCCAGGATCTGCACCGGCAGCGAGATCGGCAGGTCGGCGCCGATAATAATCGCCTCGCCCTCGCCCAGACCCGGAATAAACGCCATCGCCGAGCGATCCGCGTCGCTTGACGCGCTCTCCACCGCCACCCGGTCCATATGGTTGTTGAGCCGGTGAATGATGAACGTTCCGATCTGGCTGAGGATGCCTTCGGGAATATCGCGCGGCCGCTGTGTGGCGAGACAGAAATTCAGCGACAGCTTGCGCCCCTCTTTGGCGATCAATTCGAATGAGTCGAGCGCGTAGCGCGCATGATCCTCTTCCAGGGTCTGGTTGAGGAAATGATGCGCCTCGTCCAGCATCAGCACCAGCGGCCGTTTGCCGATCTTGCCGTGGCGCGCCAGATCCAGCGTGTAGCGCCCGATGGCGTTGGCGACAATCTCGCGCGCGTCGTGCGAAAAGGGCAGATGCTTGAGCGAGATCCGCATCACCCGCGCCTGGGGGTCGGCCAGGAAGGAGTCGATTCGATCGAACACCGGCGTGGTCTTGCCCGGCTGAAAGACACAGGCCAGTTCGGGCGCATGCAGCATGTCCTCGATGCGGGTAATCAGATTGACGCAGTTGCTGCGCTCGACTTCGTTGGGTGCGCCCCAGCGCGACGCGTCGGGACTGGAAGCGAACCCGCCGGTCGGGAAGACGCATTCGGCGTCGATTTGCGCGGGCAGCTTGGTAATGTCGAAATTGGCGTGCGGATCTTCGACGTCCCGCGCCCGCGCCGCATACGCCGTCTCGAACGGAAATTTTAACTTGCCCGCCTTCATCACCACCCCGCCGGTGGCCAGATGCGGCACCCGCGCCAGCTTCAGGCTCTTGATGGCCGATCTCAGCTTGGGCCCCTGGGTCGGTCCGGTCGGCTTGAACAACGCGAACAGGTCGGCTTCGGTGAGCGCAAAAAACGGCAGCACCACCTCTTCGGACTGCTCCTGTCCGCTCTGATCGACGCCGATATGCACGTGATGGACACCCGAGCGCAAGGTGTGAAATTCGCCGGTGCTGTCGAACAGAATCATCTTGGCCGAAAACCGCGACGATTCCTCGATCAGCTTGGCCAGTGTCCAGCTTTTGCCCACCCCGGTCGCGCCGACCACCGCGCAATGCCGTCCGAAGGCGCGCTCCGGCGACAGTCCGACCTCGGTGCCGTCGCGCAGTTGCATCAGGTTGAGCATCACCGGTTCGAACTCGCCTTCAGGGGTTTTGCGCACCTGACCGCATTCGAACAGCCAGCGTAGAAGTTGCGGCGGCGCCGCATACACGCCGCTGCCCAGACGCGGGTATTGGTTGATTCCGCGCAAAGCGTTCTCGCCGTCGGCGCCGATTGTGGTCAGGAGTTCGGCGGCGGCGGTCGCCGGCAACCCGGATTCCGGAGCTGAAGACCCGTTCGGGCCCTGGCGCGCGGACTGCACGCTGGTCAGACGTCCGAACAGAACCGACTGGCCGCACTCGATTACCACGAATCTGCCGACCTCTACCGCTTGCGCGTCGGATCGCGACAAAATCACCCTGGCGGAATTGGGCAGGATTTCGAAGACCGTACCCAGGCGGCGACTGGAATCGAACGGATTGAGCGGCGGATTTCTCTTCACTGGAAAACTACCCCGTGATGCCGATTCGGCAAGCCGCGTTTTAGACGACCTGCCTTAACTAACAGCAGCAGAGCATCCGGCGATACAGGTGAGTTTTAGCCGAAGTCAGCAGTAATTCGGCCGGATTGCAGCGCTTGAGGCAAAATAACACACAGTCATCTCCGCACGCCAGCGAACCGGGTAGGGCCGCCGCGTGTTGTTGAGATGCCGGAAGGGAAATTGTTGGAGGAGCAGCAGAAGGGAAAAATTGTGGGAGCCGGATCGGGGGATTGAGGGACAGTGGGCAGACGCGAGAGTGAGGGCCGGTCAGGCGAAGCGGGAGATCAGCTCGCGCGCGCAGGCGCGAATGAAATCCAGCACGCCGGATTGATCGCGGGCGCGGGTGTAGAGCACGATCCGATGCACGCCGAGGTCAGCGTATTGACGCACCACCTCGGCGTCGACCGGCGCTTTGGGCGTGACGCTGATTTCCAACTCGCTGAATCGCCGGCCGTGCCGTTCGCATGCCTGCCTGATCGCGTCGATGTAATTGGCGGTGCGATCGCGATCCAACCCGAAGCCGAACCATCCGTCGCCCAGCCGTGCGGTGCGGCTGAACGCATATTTTGAATTGCCGCCGAAAACGATCGGCGGATGCGGCTGCTGGAGCGGACGCGGCTCGGCGCGCACGCCGCTGAAGGACACGAACCGGCCGTGAAACTCAGGCCGGTCCATGGTCCACAGCGCCTTCATCGCACCGACGTATTCTTCGGCGCGAAGGCCTTTGTTTTCGAACGGCACCCCGAGGCTGGCGTATTCCAGCGGCAGCGATCCGATTCCGAAGCCGCAGATCAGGCGGCCGCCCGAAACCACATCGACCGACGCCAACTCCTTGGCCAGAACAACCGGATTGCGCTGCGGCAAAATGATGATACCGGTGGCGAGCTTGATCCTCCGTGTATGTCCCGCGGCGTACGCCAGCGCGACCGCGGAATCGACGAACGGGACGTCAGGCGGCATCGGCGAGGGCGGGGTCTGCGGATCGGCCAGCACGATATGCTCGCCGGTCCACAGGCTGTCGAAACCGGCCTGGTCGGCGGCGCGCGCCACCGCCGCCGCCGCGGCCGGGTTATCGCACGGTCGCATATTGATTCCGAACAGGCCGAACTTCATGAGTTGCCAGATAACACGAATCCGCCCGGCCTCGAAAGCGCTGTCTAAAAAATCAACGGTTGCGGTTTGATCGTGCGATCGAACCGTATCCATAATTGCGCAGAGCCCAGGGCGGAGGAATCAGCAGGTGAAGAGGCGAGCCGACCTGCGTTATGAGCGCAGACTATGGCACAGCGGTCTGCAGGCGGTGGCGGGCGTGGACGAAGCCGGAGTCGGTCCGATGGCCGGGCCGGTGGTTGCGGCGGCGGTCATCTTCGAGCCTGAAACTCATATCAAAGGCGTGCACGATTCCAAGCAGCTGCCTCCGCCCAGGCGCGAGGAACTGTACGGGATCATTGTCTGGCGGGCGCGGGCGTTTGCGGTCGGCGTAGCCCAGGTCGAAGAAATCGATCGGCTCAATATTTATCACGCCACGCTCGCCGCCTGCGTCAGGGCCGTTCAGGGATTGTGCATCAAGCCTGAGCATGTGCTCATCGACGGACGCCGCGTGCGCAATTTGGAAATCCCGCAGACTCATATCGTGGGCGGAGACCGCAAGAGCTTCTGTATCGCCGCCGCCTCGATTATCGCCAAAGTTACGCGCGACCGGATGATGTGCGAGCTCGACAGGGTCTATCCGGGCTACGGTTTTGCGCGGCATAAAGGCTATTGCACGGCCGACCATTTGGAAGCGGTCAACCGGCTGGGCCCTTCACCGATCCATCGCACCTCGTTCTCGCCGGTGAGCGCCGCGGCGCAGCTCAGTTTGAGGTTCGAGGACTGATGGCACGCGCGCTGCATTGAAGCGGCGATTTCGCGGCGGAAGGGATGGCGGCGGGAATCACGACGACCCCCCTATAATCCGCGCCGAATCGCGATACAATGTCTTTAAAGGAACAAGATTATGGCGCTTGAACGCGAACGAATTGCGGAGCGAGCCATGTACCGGCTCGCCGAAGACGAATTACTGGAGATTTATCGCCTGATGACTTTAATCAGGCGCTTTGAAGATAAAGTGGCCGAGATGTACACCCGCGGCAAGATTACCGGCTTTTGCCATCTCTATGCCGGTGAAGAAGCGATTGCCGTCGGCGCGCTCCACGGCTTGTACGACAAGGACTACGTGGTTTCCACCTACCGCGAGCACGGCCATTGTTTGGCCAAGGGCGCTTCGCCGCGCGTGGTGATGGCGGAGTTGTTCGGCAAGTCCACCGGCATCTCCAAGGGGCGGGGCGGCTCGATGCATCTGTTCGACCCGGTGCTGCGCTTCATGGGCGGCTATGCCATCGTCGGCGGCGGCCTGCCTATCGCAACCGGGCTCGCACTTTCGATCGCGTATCGCGGCGACCCGGAAGTGGTGTGCTGCTTTTTCGGCGACGGTGCCCTGCCGCAGGGCGCATTTCACGAAAGCCTCAACATGGCGTCGTTGTGGAAGCTGCCGGTGATTTTCGTGTGCGAAAACAATTTCTACGGCATGGGAACGCTGGTGCAGAACGCCATCTGCCAGGAAGAACTCTACCGCTTCGCCGACCCGTACAAGATTCCCGGTATCCGCGTTGACGGGATGGACGTAATCGAAGTCTATGCCGCGGTGAGCGAGGCCGCCGCGCGCGCCCGCGAGGGCAAGGGCCCGTCGCTGATCGAAGCGATCACCTATCGCTTCCGCGGCCATTCGATGTCCGACCCGGCGGAGTACCGCTCCAAGCGCGAGGAGCGGCTGTGGCAGGAGCGCGACCCGATCAAACGCTTCCGCACTCTGCTGACGCATGAGCGGCGCATTGCGCCCTCGGTGCTCGACAAGATCGACCAGGAAGAGACCGCGGTGGTGGATGACGCGGTCAAGTTCGCCGACGAGAGCCCCGAACCGCCCCTGTCCGAGCTGACCAAAAACGTTTACGTGGAAGAATGATGCAGAGGTTGGCACAGCAATGGCCCTGATCACATACCGCGAAGCCTTGAACCAGGCGCTGCGCGAGGAACTCGACCGCGACGAGCGGGTCTTCATCATGGGCGAAGAAGTCGGCTACTTCGGCGGCGCCTTCAAGGTAACCGACGGGCTGATCGCCGCATATGGCGAAAAGCGCATCCGCGATACGCCGATATCCGAACTCACCATCGTGGGCGCCGGCGTAGGCGCGGCGATGGGCGGACTGCGTCCGGTGGTCGAATTGATGACCATCAACTTCGCGCTGCTCGCCATCGATCAGATCGTGAATACCGCGGCCAAGGCCCGCTACATGTTCGGCGGTCAGACCAAGGTCCCGCTGGTGATTCGCGCGCCGCAGGGCGGCGGACATCAACTGGGCGCGCAGCACAGCCAGAGCCTGGAAGCGTATTTTGTCCATTGTCCCGGGATTCGGGTGGCGCTGCCCGCCACCGCCGCCGATGCCAAGGGGATGCTGAAGTATGCATTGCGCCAGGAAGATCCGGTCATGTTCCTGGAGCATGAATCGCTTTACGGACTCAAGGGTGAAGTTCCCGAAGACGAATACCTGGTGCCGTTCGGCAAGGCCAACGTGATGCGCGAGGGCAAGGACGTCACCATCGTGGCGTACTCCAAGACCGTTCACGACGCGCTCAAGGCCGCCGATATCCTGGAGAACCAGGGCACCGACGCCGAAGTAATCGATCTGCGCACGCTCAATCCGCTGGATATCGGCACCGTGCTCGAGTCGGTCAAGAAAACGGCGCGCGCGGTGATCGTCTATGAAGGATGGCTGACGGGCGGCGCTGGCGCCGAAGTTGCCAGCCGCATCTATGAGGCCGCCTTCGACGATCTCGACGCGCCCATCCAGCGCGTGGCGAGCGCGGATGTGCCGATGCCGTATAATCGGCATCTGGAGGCCGCCGCGCTGCCCTCGCCTGGCCAAATCGTCGCGGCGGTCGAGCGCATAATGTGACCGCCCACGGCGGCGTTGACCGCGCGTTAACGCCAGGAGATCCCGCACATGAGCATTGAGATCACAATGCCGAAACTCTCCGACACCATGGAGGAGGGAAAAATCCTCCGATGGCTCAAGCATCCGGGAGACAAGGTCAGCCGCGGGGAGCCTTTGGCCGAAGTCGAGACCGACAAGGCCGACATGATCATGGAGGCGTTCGACGACGGCGTGATGCAGGAAATCGTTCTGGCCGAGGGCGAAAGCGCGCCGGTCGGCGCGACTATCGCGCGGTTGGCCGCACTGGGCGAGGAGGTCAAGCCCTCCGCATCCGGCGCCGCCCCGCGGCCTGAGCCTGAGGCGCGCACCGGCGCGCCGGAACCGGTGCCGCGCCCTTCCAAACCCGTCGCCGTCAGGAAGCGGCCGGTTGCGGCCAGGGGTGCCGGTCAGGCCGAAGCTCCGGGCAACGGCTCTGCGCCGGCCGAACTTGCGCCGCAGCCGCGCCAGGAGCTGCCCGCGTCCGAAAGCCCCGAGCCGCAGTCCAACGGACAGGCCCCGCCGGCCGCGCAGCCGCATCAGGAGTCGGCCCATCGCGAACCCGCGCGCGCCAGCGAAGAAGTCAGCGCGATGCGTCCGGCGGCGCCGCGGCCCGTGGCGGTCTCGCACGAAGCCGATTTGGCCAAGCTCAAGGCGTCGCCGCTGGCGCGGCGGGCGGCCGAGGAAGCCGGCATCGACTTGTCGCAGGTGCACGGCACCGGTCCCGAAGGACGTATCACCAAGCGCGATATCGACAGCTTTCTGCGCGAGCAGCAGCTCTTCCGCCAGCGCCGCCTGGTGACGCCGCGCGAAGGCTCGCCCGGAACCTGGGAAGAACTGTCCAAGATGCGCCGCACCATCGCGCAGCGGATGGCCGCCTCAAAGCGCGAAATCCCCCACTTCTATGTGACCATGGAAATCGACATGGAAGAGTCGGTGCGGCTCAAGAAGTCGCTCGAAGCCACCGAGATTTTCGACGAGTCCATCACTTACAACGACATCGTGATCAAGGCCTGCAGCCTGGCGCTGGGGCGCTATCCGCGGATGAACGCCAGTTTCGAGAATGACGGCATCCGCATCCATCCCAGTATCAACATCGGGATGGCGGTGGCGGTCGAGGACGGCCTGATCGTGCCGGTGATCAAGGAATGCCAGCAGCTGACGCTGCCGGAAATCGCGCGCGCGGCGCATCGCCTGGTCGCCAAGGCCGCACAGGGCGGCTTTACCGCCGACGAGCTGTCGGGCGCGACGTTTTCCATCTCCAACATGGGGATGCTCGGGATCGAGCATTTCTCGGCCGTGATCGTGCCGCCGCAGGCCGCGATCCTGGCCGTAAGCGCGATCAAGGAACGCCCCGTGGTGCGCAACGGCCAGCTCGCGGTCGGGACCACGATGATGCTGACGGTGTCGTGCGACCATCGCATCGTGGACGGCGTCGTGGCCGGGCGCTTCCTGCAGGAGATGAAACGCTTTTTGGAAAATCCCGCCAGCCTGCTGGTCTAGTTTGAAAAGGAGTATCGGGTGGCGAACAACCGCTACGACCTGGCAGTTATCGGATCCGGACCCGGCGGCTACGAGGCCGCCATTCGCGCCAGCCAGCTCAAGATGCGCGTATGCGTAATCGAACGCGACCGGCCCGGCGGAGTCTGCCTTAACTGGGGGTGCATCCCGTCCAAGGCGCTGCTCAACTCGGCCGAGACGATGGAGATAATCGGCGCCGCCGCCAGAGAGCATGGAATCCAAACCGGCGAAGTGCGCTTCGATTTCAAACGTATCATCCAGCGCAGCCGTGAAGCCGCGGAGAAGCTGTCGCGCGGCGTCCGCTTCCTGTTGCGCAAAAACAACATCGAGCTGATCGAGGCCAGCGCCGCGTTCGACGGACCGCAGCGCCTGACCCTGACGCGCAGCGACGGCAACGCGCCGTCCGCTCCGGCAGTCGAAGCCGAGCGCATCCTGATCGCGACCGGATCGCGCGAGCGGCTGTTTGCCGGGATGAGAATCGGCGACGGGATGCTCACCAGCCGCGAAGCGCTGGTTTACGATCAGCTGCCGGAAAGCGTCGCGGTGATTGGCGCCGGCGCCGTCGGTCTGGAATTCGGCTACTTCTACCAGGCCTTCGGCGCCAGGGTGACGATCATCGAACTGGAAAAACAGATGCTGCCCGGAGTGTGCGACGCCGAGGTGGCCGAAGAACTGCGCCGCGCCTTCGTCAAGCGCAAAGTCGACGTCCTGCTGGGCCACGGCTACAAGTCCGCGGCCCGCCATGGCGATCGCTGGAGCGTGGCGCTGGACAACAACAGTCAGGGCAAGACGGTGGAAGCCGAGATGGTTCTGGTCGCGGTCGGCCGCACACCGAACAGCGACAGCCTCGGGCTGGAAAAAATTGGCGTGGAACTGGAGCGCGGGGGTTTTATCCGCATCGACGAGTACTTCCGCACCACGCGCGATGGTATCTACGCCATCGGCGACGTGATCCGGCCGCCGCTGCTGGCGCACAAGGCGTCCGCCGAGGGCATCGCCGCGGTCGAGATGATGGCCGGGGTGCGCGAGCCCGGATTCGATCTGATGAATATCCCCGGATGCGTCTATTGCCAGCCCGAAGTCGCCACCATCGGGATGACCGAAGCGGCGGCCAAAGCGGCCGGCATCGAAGTCAAGGTCGGCAAATTCCCCTTCCGCGCCAACGGCAAAGCCGTCGCCGTCAACCATGTGGAAGGCTTCGTAAAGCTGGTGGCCGGCAGGAAATACGGCGAAGTGATCGGCTGTCAGATCATCGGGCACGGCGCCACCGACATGATTTCCGAGGTTGCGCTGGGCAAGACGCTGGAGGCGACCACCCTGGAGTTCGGCCGCACCGTCCATCCCCATCCGACCATCTCCGAAGCGATCATGGAGGCGGCGCTGGCGGCCGACGGCGAGGCGATCAATTTCTGAATATGAGTGCCCGTTCGATAGCCTGCGCCTGGCTCGGGCGCGTTGATTACAGGCCAGCGCTGGGAGTTCAGGAGGAACTGGCGGCGGCGCGCCAGTCGGGCGCGATTGACGACACCCTGCTGCTGCTGGAGCATCCGCACGTCTATACGCTGGGGCGCGGCGCCGCCGAGCATTTTGTGGTCGCGCCGCCGCCGGGCGTGCCGATTCATCGCGTGTCGCGCGGCGGTCAGGTCACCTATCACGGGCCGGGGCAGTTGGTCGGCTATCCGATACTGAAACTCGAGGGCGCCGCCCGCGACGTGCATCTGTATCTGCGTTCACTGGAGGAAACGATCATTCAAAGCCTGCGGCAGTATGGAATCCAGGCGGGACGGCGCGCGAAGCTGACCGGTGTCTGGGTTGGCGGGCGCAAGATCGCGTCGATCGGCGTAGGTATCAGGCGCTGGACCACGCTGCACGGCTTCGCGCTCAATGTAAACTGCGACTTGAGCTTTTTCGACGGTATCGTGCCCTGCGGCATCGACGGATGCCGGATGACGTCGATCGCGCGCGAGGGCCGGGACGACGTTGAGGTTGCCGGCGCCGCGCGGTCGATCGCGGATCGCTTCGCCGCGGTATTCGGCTGCGATTCGAGGTGGATCGATGCGGCCGAAGTATGGCGCATCGCCCGCGCCGATTCCGGCCTTGAGGCTGACTGTGGCTGAGAGGAAACATCCCGACTGGATCAAGGTGCGCGCTCCGACGTCGCCCGAGTTCTTCCGCACCAAAGAACTGCTCAAGCAGATGCGCCTGCACACGGTCTGTCAGGAGGCATGCTGCCCGAATATCGGCGAATGCTTTTCGCATCGCACGGCCACGTTCATGCTGATGGGCGATGTGTGCACGCGCAACTGCCCGTACTGCGCCGTTACCCACGGCAAGGCGCGCGCGCTGGATCCGCGCGAGCCGATCCGGGTAGCGCAAGCGGCGGCCAGGCTGGGCCTGTCGCATGTGGTGGTAACTTCTGTGGATCGCGACGACCTGCCCGACGGCGGCGCCGCGCACTTTGCCGCCACCGCGCGCGCAATCAAGCAGTGGAGCCCGCGCACGCGCGTCGAAGTCCTGGTGCCCGATTTCCAGGGCTCACATGCCAGCGTCCAAGCAGTGGTGCACTCGCCGGTGGACATCTACAACCATAACATTGAAACGGTGCCCCGGCTGTACAAAACCGCGCGTCCCGGCGGCCGCTACGACCGCTCGCTCGATGTCCTGCGGCACGCAAAGGACTGCGCCGCCGGCCAATCGCGTCCGATGCTGACCAAGGCGGGGATCATGCTCGGCCTGGGCGAAGACAACGACGAGGTGATGGAGGTGCTGCGCGACCTGCGCGCAGTGGGCTGCGACATCATCACGATGGGTCAGTATTTGCGGCCGTCCAGAGATCACCTTGAAGTTGCCCGCTACGTGCCGCCGGCGGAATTTGCCGACCTGCGCCTCCGCGCGATGGCGTTGGGCTTCCGCCATGTGGAATCCGCTCCCCTGGTGCGCAGCTCCTACCACGCCTGGGAGCATGTCAATTAGGCGATCGACGCGATCATCGGAAAGCGGCCTACCAGCTATCCACGAAGCGATGCTTTTTGGCGGTGCGCCTGCCTGCGACCGGTGTGGACCGCAGGGTTGACGCGATCCATCGGCGCGAGTCGGCGGGGTCGATAACTTCGTCGATGCCGAAATGGGCGGCGGCGTTGAGCGCCTTGCCGCTGCGATAGAGCCTGGCGACCATTTCATCGAATTTCTTCCTGCGCTCGGCCGGGTCGACGATCGCGGCCAGCTCGTTGCGGTAGCCGAGCTTCGCCGCGCCTTCCAGCGCCATCGGACCGAATTCACCCGTCGGCCATGACACGCAGAACACGGCGGTGTCGTAGGCGCCGCCCGACATCGCAATCGCGCCCAGTCCGTAGGCCTTGCGCAGGATGATGGTGAGGTAGGGCACGGTGACGTTGGCGGCGGCCAAAAACATGCGCGAGGAATGCCGCACCAGCGCGGTTTTCTCGGCGTCGGGCCCGACCATGATTCCCGGCGTGTCGCACAGAAACAGCAGCGGAATGTCGAACGCGTCGCACAGCGTGATGAACCGGGCGGCCTTGTCGGCGCCGTCGCTGTCGATCGCGCCCCCCAGCCGCATCGGATTGTTGGCCACCACGCCGAGCGGACGTCCCTCGATCCGGATCAGCGCCGTGACCATGGTCTGGCCGAAACCGCGGCGCAGCTCCAGCACCGATCCGGTATCCGCGACGGTTTCGATAACCTTTCTGATCTCGTAGGAGCGCAGGCGGTTCTCCGGCACGACGCGCCGCAGGACGCGCTGATCGGGGCATTCCCAGCCCGCCAGCGCGCCCTGGAAATAGGCGAGATATTTTTTCGCCGCGGCCACCGCTTCGGCTTCGTCGGCGACGGCGATATCGACCACGCCGTTGGGCACCTGCACGTCCATGGGACCGATCTCTTCGGGGCGGTAGATGCCCAAACCGCCGCTTTCGATCATCGCCGGTCCGCCCATCCCGATGTTCGATCCCCTGGCCGCGATCACCACGTCGCAGCATCCGAGCAGCGACGCGTTGCCGGCGTAACATCGCCCCGACACGATTCCCACCAGCGGCACCAGCCCGCTGAGCGCGGCGAAGTCATGGAAGGTGCGGCTGCTGAAATCGCCGTCGGTGTCTCCCGGCCGTCCCCCGCCGCCTTCGGCGAACAGCACCAGCGGGATGCGGAAGTCGCGCGCGAATTCGAACATCCGATCCTTCTTGCGATGGTTCAGATGCCCCTGGGTGCCGGCCAGCACCGTGAAGTCGTAGGCCAGCACCACGCAATGCGCCCGCTCGGCGCCGAACAGGCCGGCGTTCACGGTGCCATGCCCGGCGATGAGGCCGTCGGCGGGCGTGTTTTTAATCAAATCTTCCATGGTGCGGCGGCGGCGCTGCGCGGCAACCACCAGCGGTCCGTATTCGATGAAGCTGCCGGGGTCGCACAGGTCCGCGACGTTTTCGCGGGCGGTGCGCTGTCCGCTCTTGCGCCGGCGCGCCACCGCCTGGGGCCGCGCCGCGTCAAGCACGATCTCATGCCGCTCCATTACTTCGGCCAGATCCGGCCGGATGTAGTCGGGATCGATCTCCTCGCCCGCGGCGGCGCGCGCGCCCTCCACCTCGCGCTCTTCGATAAACACCAGCGGGTGTCCTTCGAGCACGGTATCGCCTTTGGACACCGTGATCCGCCGCACCACGCCGCTGCCGGGCGCGTGAATCACGTGCTCCATCTTCATCGCTTCCATGATCAGGAGCTGCTGTCCCTGACTGACCTGGCCGCCTTCGGCAACGTCAACGCAAAGGATCGTGCCCTGCATCGGGGCGGTGACCGCTACGGTGTTGTCGGGGCCGGTCAGGTCGTACGCGGAGGGGCGCGCGGCATCGGGAGGAGAGGGCGGCGGCGCGCTCCTTCCGCTCTTGCCATGATGCAGCACGGCCAGCGGATCGGTCGTATCGATTCGTGCGCCGGCCAGTTCGGGCTGCGGCGCCTGGAAGTACAGCCGCGGATGCGAAGCGGGCGCGGCGAGTTCCTCGATGCGCTCCTCGACGAAGCGGGTATGTACGCGATGGGCGAGGAAATCGGGATGCTTGAGCAGGGCCTGAAGAAATCCGGCGTTGGTGGCGATACCGTCGATCCTGAATTCGCACAGCGCGCGGTAGGCTTTGTGGACCGCGTCGGCAAACTCCGCCGACGGCGATCGCACGATCAGCTTGGCCAGCAGCGAATCGAAGCGGGGATTGGCGACGTAGCCGCAACAGGCGGCGGTATCGACGCGCAGGCCGGGACCCGAAGGCGCGTCGAAGGCCGTAATCATGCCGCCGGCCGCACGCGCGGCGCCGCCGGCGGCCATTGTTTCGGCGTTGATGCGCACTTGGAGCGCGAAGCCGCGCGGCGGTGCGGAGCCGGGATGCCGCAGGCCCAACTCCTCCAGCGACTGGCCCGACGCAATCAGAATCTGCGTCCTGACCAGATCGACGCCGGTGATTTCCTCCGTCACCGTATGCTCGACCTGAAGCCGCGGGTTGACTTCGATGAAAGCGATTTCCGCGCCGCCGCCTTCGACCAGAAATTCAAACGTGCCGAGGTTGTCGTAATGGACGCTTTGCGCCATCTGCATCGCGGCGTCGATGATGCGCGCACGCAGAGCCGGATCGATCGACGGACTGGGCGCCACCTCGACCAGCTTCTGATGGCGCCGCTGGATGGTACATTCGCGCTCCCACAGATGGCTCACTGCGCCCAGCCGGTCGCCGATGATCTGCACTTCGACATGCCGCGCCGACGGCATCAGGCGCTCGACGTAGAGGTCGCCGTTGCCGAACGCGGCGCGCGCCTCGGACTGGCATCGCTCGTAGGCGGAATCGAGGTCCTCGATTCGATGTACGGGGCGCATTCCGCGTCCGCCGCCCCCGCCGGCC
>JAJPJA010000008.1 GCA_021324455.1 Pseudomonadota bacterium
ATCTTGAAGAATGAGCAAGCCGGTCCAACGGCGGACAGCTATCCGCGAAAGCTCAGCGTCCGCGAAATCAACTCCGGCCGGCCGATTGATAAAGTTACAAAGCTGCCGGCCGACATTACAATTGCATTGACCATCATTACATCTCCGCTAACCCGAAGCCCCGGTGATCTAACGCTAATACTGGTGCATGAAGCGCGCTGTCCGGCCGTATCGTCGGCCGCCGGCGCCGCGAGGGCGGACGCGTGGTTGTTTTGCTCCGGCCGTACCGTTGCGCAAATGAGCATCCAGTGGATTTGGCCCCGTGCAGGGAGGGCGGACGCGTGGCCAAAAAGGATTTTTGTGAATGTCCCCCGCTTGGAGCCATATCGGTGTGATTACGAGCTCAGGGCCCGCGCGAATCGCCGCGGCCCGGCGCATTTTGACGCTCTCCCAGCTCGCCGCCTACATGGGTGTGCCGCGCAGGAGACTTTACCGGCTAATCGCGACTCATCGCGGAGTTCCGGTATTCAAGAGCGGCCGTCACTGGTGCGCCGATATCGATGCATTCAGGGACTGGCTTCTGCTCGGCTTCGACAAGGATCAGGCCGAGCTGTCGAACAGAGATAAACGCCGCAAGCCCAGACCTCCCGACAATGGCAGTGCTTGAGTTGGTACATCGTACGGAGCCGGCATTCTCATCCTCCGCCGGGGATCGCGGGATCGAGCGGCGCCGCGAGACGGACTGATGGAATCTCACAGCCCAAACGGCTCAGTGGCTATTCCGGCCGAGCGAAATATAGTTGCGGGATGCCTGCGCGTTGACTTGCGGCACAAGCGGCGCTTCTGCCTCCGTTCATGCTTCCGGCCCGCAAACCTGCTGAAGATACCCCTTTTATTGACCTGGGTGCGGATGGTAGTTGCCCTGCCTGTATGTCTGACCGATTACGCGTGCGCGCCGGCAAGCGTTCATGAGCAGCCTGCCGCTCCCGTCAAGGCGGCTGTGCCGCATGGCGCGGGCGCCGCGGCGGAGGGGCCCAAGCCGCGTCTGGCCGCTTTAGCCGGTGAACCATGTTCGATACCCGCGCTTGTGGAGCTATGGCGCGAGCGTACCGGCGGACCGGCGAGCGATCTGCCGGTGGGTCCGGGCGACGTGATCGACATTTCAGTTCCCGAAGTCGATGAATTGCAGAACCAGAAGGTGCGGGTCTCCGCGCAGGGCGAGATCGAACTTCCCCTGATTGGCACGATTGAAGCGGCCGGACTGGGAGAAAACGAGCTCCACGACGCGCTGGTGCACAAGCTCAAAAAGTATATGAAAAACCCGCGGGTCCAGTTGTTTGTCGAGAACTATCGCAGCCGCGGCGTCGCGGTCATGGGCGCGGTTCAGAAACCCGGGTTTTACGACCTCGCCGATGAGAACGAATCGCTGCAGTCGGTGATAGGCCTGGCCGGCGGGCTCGGATCGGGAGCCGCGGAAAAAGTGATTTTCTCTCCGGCACAGTCCAGAAGCTCCAGCGCCAATTCCCGCCCGGCCAACGGATTTAGTTTCGCGGCGCCCGCCTATCAACCGGTTGCCGTCGCTCAGGCCGGCGCTCCTTCCGCAGCCGACGTTTCACCAGGCGCCGCCGCTTCCGTCGCGGAAGACTCGCTGTCGGAACATTCGATTGTGCTTAACCTGTTCAACGGCGGCGACGCGGGCTGCCTTGGACTGCCGGCCCGGCCCGGCGACGTGCTTATAGTCCCCGTAGCCGGCCAGGTCATGGTTGAAGGCTGGGTTCAGAATCCCGGCGGCTTTGCAATCACGCCGGGAATGACCATCCTGGGCGCCGTCTCGGCGGCGGGCGGCCCGGTTTTCAGCTGGTGGGTCGAGTTGATACGGGCCAACCCCCAGGGCGGCAAGACCATTACGCGCTATACATTGTCGAAGCTCGAGTCGGGACAGGAAACCGATCCGCCGGTCCAGTCGGGCGATGTGCTGCTGGTCGAAAAGACGCTGCTTGGCGCGGTTCCCTACTCGCTCTATTCGCTCTTTGGGCATTTCGGCACCGGCATCGCTCTGCCGATCTTTTGAAGCGGATGAAAAAGAGCGTCGACGCCGGGTTTCCAAACTGCACGGGTCTGAATGAAGGGGCGCGTTTTTCTTCGACGCCCCATCGAACAAGTATCGACTATGTCTGAACTGTCCCCCTACCTGATTCAGCGCACCAGACCGACCGGAAGCCTGTCGCGAACCCCCAGGAGAGGCGATCCCGGGGCGGCCGAAGGAATAGGTATTGACGAGATTTGGCGGGTCATTCGCAGAAGGATCCGGATCACCGGCTCCCTGGTGATAGTCACACTCGTGATTACCGCCGCCATTCTGTATTCGATGACGCCGAACTATACCGCGGAAACCGAGCTTTTGATTGAACCGGACGCGCCCCAGGTGCTGAATATGACGCAGTTGCTGGAGGACAATGGCGGCAGCCCCGATTATGACTACTACAAGACCCAGTTCGAGCTGCTCAAGAGCCGGGCCCTTGCCGCCCGCGTGATTCGCGAGCTGAACCTGTCTCAAAACGAAATTTTCAATCCCAAACCGCCCCCGCCCGGATCCTTCGCCGACCTGGTCGGCAGAGTCCGGGCTTTGCTCAAGCCGGCTGACAAGGCTGCTTCAGGCGCCGACGCCGCGTCGTTGGAATATTCGGTCGATCCCGGGGTAATCGATACGTATATATCGGCGCTCAAGATTGAACCGATATTTGCCACGCGTTTGGTAACCGTGTCGTTCAGTGTGCCGGATCCGGTGCTGGCGGCGCGGGTGGTGAATACTCATGTGAAAGACTTTGTCAAACGGGAGTTGGAGATCCGCAGCGGCGCGCAGCGCGTGGCCGAAGAGTTCCTTAAGAGTCAACTCGCGGATATCGGCAAAAGAACCGAGCAGTCCGAGGCCGCGCTCAACGCCTACCGCCAGCGCAACGGCGTGCTTTCTTTCGACGTCAATGACAGCAACAGGGTCGCGGCTCAGCGGATGTCGGAACTGACGCGCGCCATGACTGAAGCGGAGACGCGGAGAATCACCGCCCAGGCCCAGGTCGAACTGGTTGACCACGGCGACTTTGACTCGCTTCCCCAGGTGGTAAAAAATCCGACCATCTCCGCATTGAAGCCGCAGCTGGTCACGCTGCAGGCGGAGTATGCGCGCCTGTCCGCGGCATTCAATCCGACCTATCCTAAACTGGTTGAACTCAAAGCCCAGCTCGATCAGGACCGCGCGGAGATCTCCGCGCAGATAAAAATCATCGCCAGTTCCATCCGCCGCGAGTATCGCGCCGCGCTCACCCAGGAAGACCAGCTCAGAAGCGAGGTGCAGGCCGAAAAGCAGAGGGATCTGGCGCTCAACGATGCCCTTTTGAAGGACGCGGTGCTCTCCCGCGAGGTGCAGACCAACCGCGACCTGTACAAGAACGTGCTGCAGAGAATGGAGGAGATGTCGGTTGCGGCGCAGACCCCGCTGTCCAACATCAGTGCCGTCAGCCAGGCCGCGGTTCCCCGCCATCCCTCCAGTCCCAAAAAGAAAATCGACCTCGCGATCAGCGCTCTGGCCTCGATCATGCTCGGCCTCGTGCTGAGCTTTGTGATGGAGCAGGTCGATGTACGCCTGAGGACCCCGGAAGAGATTGAACATTATCTCGATCTGCCGACTCTCGCGTTGGTGCCGCGCTTTATCGAGATCGAGGGGCCCGCCGCCCGCAGGGGAGCGCAGCGCAAGATACGCAACGGCGCGGCGCCGCCGGTTCCTTCCTCGCTTTCGACTCTGGATACCTACGCTGCCGGCGCCAGCGAAGTATATCGTACGATTCGTACCAATATTCTGTTCTCGCGCGCGGGCTCCTCGCCCAAGACCGTCCTCTTCACCAGCGCCGTCGATGGCGAGGGGAAAACCTGGAATGCCCTTCATACCGCCGCGGCATTCGCGCAGACCGGGGCGCCCACTCTGCTGGTAAGCGCCGACCTGCGCCGGCCGCGATGCGACAAGCTGCTCAACTGCGAGGGCAGCGTGGGCTTGAGCGACACGCTGGTGGGACATCGCGATCCGCATGAGGTGATTCGGCGGGTTAACGGACAGGCGTTCTTCTTTCTCTCCTCCGGCTCGCGGGTTCCCAACCCGGCCGAGCTGCTGGTCTCGGTCCGGATGCGCCAAATCATGGATATGCTCGCGACCCGTTATCCGTTCGTGCTGTTCGATTCCGCGCCCCTGATGTATGCCAGCGAGACCCTTGCAATCGCCACCATGGTCGACGGCGTGGTGATGGTGGTGGGCGCGCGCACTCCGAAGAAAACCGTTCGCGCCGCGTGCGACCGGCTGGAAATGGTCGATGCCAAGATTCTGGGGGTAATACTTAACGGGGTGGATATCAGCAAGCCGGATTACAAGCAATATACTCACTACTATTACAGGTACGACGATCACACCGACCGGGGGACCGACCTTGTCAACACCTCCCCGCTCTGATTCAGCGTTCAGAGGCCGGCCGGTTATCTACAATCGCAAACCCACGGGCTGTTGGAAATCTCAGATGGATAATGGGCACCACTCCAGGCGGATTATCGTGACCGGGGGCGCCGGATTTATCGGCGCCGCTCTGATCAGAAGAATTATCCGCGGCGGGTCAACCGCGGTTCTGAACTGCGACAAGCTTACCTATGCCGCGGTGCCGGAAGCGCTTGAGGATGCCGGCGGCGATCCGGGCTATCATCTCAGCAAAATCGACATCTGCGACCGTCAGGGCGTCGAATCCGATTTCCGCAGTTTTCGTCCGACCGGAATCATACACCTGGCCGCCGAAAGCCATGTCGACCGCTCGATCGAGGGCCCGCTCGAATTCGTGCGCACCAACGTGATGGGCACCGCGGTTCTGCTTGACGTGTCGTACTCATATTACCGTGAGCTCAATTCGGCGGAGCGGGCGGATTTCCGCTTTCATTATGTATCCACCGACGAGGTATTCGGCAGTCTGGAGCCGGACGCCGGGCCATTTACCGAGAGTTCCAATTACGCGCCCAACTCGCCGTACTCGGCCAGCAAGGCCGGAGCGGACCATCTGGTGCGCGCGTGGCATCATACCCTCGGGCTGCCCACTGTGGTAACGCATGGTTCCAACACTTTCGGTCCGTGGCAGTTCCCGGACAAGTTCATTCCCATGATGATCATCTGCGCGCTGCGCGGAAAGCATCTGCCGGTTTACGGCAGCGGCATCAACGTGCGCGACTGGCTGTTCGTCGAAGATCACGCCGAGGCATTGTGGGAGGTTTTTTGCCGCGGCGCCGTTGGGGAATCCTATAACATCGGCGGCGGATGTGAACTGACCAATCGCGCCGCCGTCATCAGAATCTGCCGCCTCCTGGATCGTATGATTCGCGACTCGCCGTTCAGACCCCACGAGCGGTTGATCCGGTTCGTCGCGGATCGGCCCGGCCACGATCGCCGTTATGCGCTGGACACGGCGAAACTGGCGCGCGAACTGAACTGGAGGCCGCGGCATGGTTTTGACCAGGCTCTCGAATCGACCATCCGCTGGTATATGCAAAATCTTCCCTGGTGGGAGCGGATACTCGCTACCAGCTATGGCGGCGGCAGACTCGGACTGCCGGTGGAGTCCGGAGCGCATCAATGAAAGAGCGCGTTGAGAAGGGAATTGTTCTGGCCGGCGGCAACGGCAGCAGATTGTGGCCGCTTACTCTGACTCTGAGCAAACAGCTCCTGCCGATTTTCGACAAGCCGATGATTTTCTATCCAATCTCCGTTCTGATGCTGGCGGGCATCCGCGACCTGCTTATCATCAGCCAGTCGTGCAACCTGCCTCATTACAAAGCGCTGTTGGGCGACGGCAGCGACATCGGCGTCCATTTCACCTACGCGGCCCAGGACCGCCCGCGGGGCCTCGCGGACGCGCTGCTGGTGGGCCGCGACTTCATCGGAAACGATCCGGTAGCCATGATTCTGGGCGACAATGTTCTCTACGGCCAGGGCCTGACGCGCCTGCTGGCCGACGCCGCGCGCAAGTCCTCGGGGGCGACCGTGTTCGCCTACCGGGTTCCCAATCCCGAGGAGTTCGGCGTGGTGGAACTTGACGGTGCCGGCAGGCCCGTGCGAATCGAGGAGAAGCCTGTCCGAGCCCGCTCCAATCTCGCCTTAATCGGACTGTATTTCTACGACAATGAGGCGCTGGTGCTTGCGGAGCGGCTGAAGCCGTCGGCCCGCGGCGAACTGGAAATCACCGACCTTAATCGCATCTACCTGGAGCATCGGCGTCTGCGGGTGACCGTCCTGGGCCGCGGCATCGCGTGGCTCGATACAGGAACATTCAATTCGCTGCTCGACGCCTCCAATTATATAGCTACTTTGGAGCGCCGCCAGAATCTGAAGGTCGCCTGCCTCGAAGAAATAGCCTGGCGCAACGATTGGATTGACGATCGGCAGTTTGAGCTGTGCGCCCGGCGCTGGGGCAACGGAGAATACGGGCGCTACCTGCTGCGAACGCGCCAGATGGAAGAGGGCGGCGATCTCGCTTCGGACTGAGTATCGCCGAAGAGGAACTTGTCAGTGAGCAGGCCTATGTTCATTAGCAATGATATCCCCAATCTGATTGGGCTTCGTCCGTCCATAATCGCGTCGGTCGAGAAGAACGGTTACGCTTTGCTGCGCGGATTATACGACGAATGCGCAATCGCCGAAGCGGCCAAAACCGTCTATCAGTATGCCAACTCCTGCGAGCGCCTTCCCACCGCGGGCGTGAAACCGATGGACGTTCGCCGCAACACCAGCAAATGGTCAATCGGCGGAAGAACTTTTCAGGACGGTCTGCCCAGGTTTGCGCTTACCGTTTACAATCCCCAGTTTGACGCCGATATTTTCCATCTGCGCGCGTCATTCGATCGCCTGATTCAGGTGAGAGATATTCTCGCCGGCCGCGAGATACTGCGGGACGAGGCCCTCCTTCCGACGCGTTTCAATGCGTGCCGCGTGCAGATTTATCCCGCCGGCGGCGGTTTTCTCGGCGAGCATCGCGACCAGCGCGGAGTCTCCAACCTCCCCGGCGGCTGCTTCATAGAAGCGCTGCTCCTGCTTACACAGAAAGGCCTCGATTACCGCACGGGCGGCGGCATTATCAGGGTAAACGGAACGGCGGTGGATCCCGAAGCGGGTACGCGCCGCGGTGACATTATAGTTTACGACGGCTCCACGATTCACGGAGTACTCGACGTGGATCCCGAGTTGTCATTCGACGCGAATAATCTCCGCGGCCGCGCTGTCGCCCTCTCGACCATCTATGACAATCGCTGAAGAGCGGCGAAAAGCGCCAGATCGGTCCGGGTTCGTTACAATGGCGTCAACAGAGAATAGCGCGTCAGACTCGCGCGCGGCGGATTCCCGTGCGGATAAGTTCGCCCGCTTTGCGGACCTGACTTATGACGACTTCCGCCGGCTCGCGCGCGACGATTCTCTCTCGCGTTACGAAAAGATCGGATTTCCGGATGAATACCGCCGGGGCTTCGAAACCCGCATTTTCAAGGACATCCGCGCCAAGCTGAATCTTCTGGATGGCCGCGATAAAAAAGTGGCGGACATAGGTCCGGGATGTTCCGAGCTGCCGCTGATGATGGCCTCTCTGTGCGCGCGCCGCGGGCATCGCCTGACCTGGGTGGACAGCGCGGAGATGCTGGCCCAGTTGCCCGACTTTCCATTCGTGGCCAGGATACCGGCGCGTTTTCCGCTGGATTGCGCCTCGTTTATCGAACAGCATGCCGGATCCTTTCACGCGGTCCTCGCCTATTCGGTGCTTCATTATGTAATGCCGGGGAGTGATATATTTGACTTTGTGGACGCCGCCGCGCGTTTGCTGGCGCCTTCCGGAGCGTTGCTGATCGGCGATGTTCCCAACATATCGATGCGCAAGCGGTTCTTCGCCTCGGAAAGCGGCCGGCGCTTTCACCGGGCCTTTACCGGCCAGCAAACCGACCCCGGGGTCTGCTTTAACGCGCCGGAACCAGGCCGGATCGACGACGCGGTTATGATGGCGCTGGTGATGCGCCAGCGCGCCGCGGGCCTCCATGCCTACATAGTTCCTCAAAACGGACGGCTGCCGATGGCCAACCGGCGCGAGGACCTGCTCATCCTGAGACCGTGAAAAATTAAAAGCGCGTGCCATCGTGAACAAGAAGAAGAAGCTTGTCATCGTGGGAGATACCGCCTTCGCGGAGATTGCCTGCGAGTACTTCAGCCACGACTCGCCATACACGGTGGCGGGGTTCAGCGTCGAAGGGGCGTTTCTCAAACGCAATGAACTGTTAGGTTTGCCGGTCGTTGCGCTGGAAAACCTCGAACAACGCTTCCCGCCCCAGGAACACGAGGCCTTCGCAGCGGTGGTTTATACCCAGTTGAACCGACTCCGTACGCGCCTGGCCTGCGCTCTCAAAAGCAAAGGGTATCGACTCGCCAGCTATGTGAGTTCGCGCGCCTTCGTGTGGCGCAATGTCCAGCTCGGCGAGCATTGCTTCATCTTCGAGGACAACACGGTTCAACCCTTCGCCGCAATCGGCAACAACGTGGTATTGTGGAGCGGCAATCATATCGGGCATCACAGCAGAATCGGGGATAACTGCTTTGTCTCGTCGCACGTCGTGGTATCCGGCTTCTGCACAATCGGCGATAACTGCTTTCTCGGCGTCAATTCAACCATCGCCAACAACGTGACCATCGGACGCGACTGCTGGATCGGTCCGGGTGTTACCATCCGCAGGGACATTGGCGAAGATTTGGTCTATGGCGGGGCGGAGTGCGAACCGTCCAGGGTTCCCGCCCGGCGCTTTTTCCGGGTCAAGGCTTAGGAACGGCCATGCGATGGCGAAAACTGGGCGTGGTGTACCAGCCTGACGGCTCGCTCTGGTGGGCGCGCTCCCACGCCATGGTACCTACTCCGTTGATGATTTCGGATTACATACTCCGCATATATGTGACTTGCCAGGATGAACATGGGATCGGCCGGGTGGGGTTTGTTGACGTATCCGCGCACGACCCTGCCCGCATTGTGAATATAGCCGCGGAGCCGGTGCTGGATGTGGGCCGGGCGGGCGCGTTCGACGACAACGGCGTGATGGCTACCAGCGCTCTGAGAAGCCCGGACGGAAGAATCTTTCTTTACTATGTCGGTTTCGAGCTCAGCGCGCATATAAGATATCGCCTGCTGAGCGGTTTGGCGGTAAGCGAAGACGGATTGAAGTTCGCGCGCGTGAAGCAAACGCCGATCCTCGAACGGTCGCCGGAGGAATTGTATTTTCGAGGCGGTCCTCATGTTCAGTACGATCGCGGCCGCTACCGGATGTGGTACGTGGCCGGCAGCGACTGGATCGCGCTCAACGGCAAGCAGATGCCGGTTTACGACCTGCGCCATATCGAATCGCCTGACGGCATCCATTGGCCCGAGCACGGTCCGGTCGCCGTACCCATCACCGCCGAGGATGAGCACGGCTTCGGGCGGCCATGGGTTACACGCGACGCCCGAGGTTGGCATCTCTACTATTCCGTCCGGCGCAGATCGCTGGGCGCCTACCGCATGGGCTATGCGGTGTCGGCGGATGGCGTTGCATGGCGGCGGCGGGACGCCGATCTGGGCATCGAGGTCTCCGCGCAGGGGTGGGACTCGCAGTCGGTATGCTACGCGGCGGTGATTTACAGCGGCGGCAGGACCTGGCTCTTTTACAACGGCAACAACTTCGGCGAAACCGGGTTTGGGGTGGCTGTTCGTGAGGGCTGACCGGAGTGCGGCCATGGATGTTTGTCAGTACACGGGCGAAGATGAGGCTCAGTGGGACGAGCTGGTCGGCCGCGCGTTAAATGGCACCTTCCTGCACAGCCGCCGCTTCCTCGGCTATCACGGCAACCGCTTCCGCGACGTATCCGCCTGCCTGCACGACAGCGGCCGCCTGGTGGCGGTGTTTCCCGCCGCCGTTGATCCCGGCGATCCCGCCTGCGTCACCAGTCATCCGGGCGCGACTTACGGCGGACTGGTGCACGACGGCGCCTTGCGGGGCGCTGCAATGATTGAGGCGTTGGCGGCCGTGCGCGAGCATTACCGCAGCCTGGGATTCAGCAGGCTGCGCTACAAGGCGATCCCCCGCAACTATCATCGCATTCCGTCCGACGATGATCTGTACGCATTGTTCCGGCTCAACGCGGCGCGTTACCGCTGCGATCTCTCCGCTGTGATCGATCTTCACGATCGCCCCGTCGTATCGCGGCGGCGCAGGCGCTGCCTGAGAAGCGCGCTGGCCAATGGCGTTACGGTAAGGGAAAATCCGGAGCTTTTGTGCACTTTTTGGCCCCTGCTCGAAGACACTCTGGAGCGCAGACATGGTGCGCGGCCGACTCACAGTCTCGATGAAATAACTCTGCTCCGCTCTCTGTTTCCGGAACAGATCCGGGTTGCGGCGGCGCTGGCGGGCGAGGAACTCCTAGGCGGAGTTGTTCTGTTCGTCATGCCTACCACTGTGCATATCCAGTATAGTTGCGCCAGCAGGCGCGGCTTTTCGCTTCATGCCCTTGACGCGGTGTTCGACCACTGCATTACGGCGGCGGCCGGCACCGGCGCCAGATGGTTCAGTATGGGAATAAGCAATGAAGACGGCGGACGCGTTCTGAACGAAAACCTGTATCGCTTCAAGGTGGAATTCGGCGCGGGCAGCACAACGCACGAATTCTACCAGCTCGAACTCCAATGAGGGTTTCCAATCTGCATATTGCTCCGCAGCACGAGCCGACGTCCGGCTTGCTGACCAACCTGCCCATGGTGAAGGACAAGCGCGGCAAGCTGGTGTTCATGGAAGCCGGCGAACAGGTGCCCTTTGCGATTCGACGCGTGTTCTTTCTTCACGATTTGGCGCCTGGCCAGGAGCGCGGCCACCATGCTCATCGAAATTGCCACGAATTTCTCGTCGTGGTCGCCGGTGCGCTGACTATAGAACTCGATGACGGCTCGCGGCGGTGGCGCCGATTTCTTGCGGAGCGAAGCGAAGCTGTGCACATTCCGCCGATGAACTGGATCGTGCTGCGCGACTTCGATCCGGATACAGTCTGCATGGTGCTGACGTCGGACAGATATGATCCGAAAGATTATATCACTGACTATCAGGAGTTTCTGAATCTGCGGGGAAATACGGGCCGGTGAAGATTCCATTCGTTGATCTCGGTTGCCTGCATGAACGGCTCGGTGCGCAGATTGAGCGCGCCCTGGCTGCTGTGGCCCGCTCGGGATGGTATGTGCTGGGACCCGAGCTCGAGGCGTTCGAATCCGAATTCGCGCAATACTGCGGCGCCGCCCAATGCGTCGGCGTCGGAAACGGCCTGGACGCCCTCACTCTGATCCTGCGAGCGCTTGAGGTCGGCCCCGGAGACGAGGTGATCGTCCCCGGTTATACATTCATCGCCACTTGGCTGGCTGTAACGCACGCCGGCGCCGTGCCGGTTCCCGTCGATCCCGACGAGCACACATACAACATCGACCCCGCGCGCATCGAACAGGCGGTGACTTCGCGCACCGCGGCGATCATAGCCGTCGATCTTTACGGATGCCTTGCAGATATCGAGGCTGTTCGCAGCATTGCCCGGCGCCATCGCCTGAAGGTTATCGAAGATGCGGCCCAGGCGCACGGGGCGCGCGGCAGGACCGGTGCGGCAGGGTCGTGGGCGGACGCCGCCGCGTTCAGTTTTTTCCCGACGAAAAATCTCGGCTGCATGGGTGATGGCGGCGCGGTCGTGACCAACGACCGAACGCTGGCAGACAGGCTGCGGCTGCTGCGCAATTACGGCTCGCGAATCAAGTATTATAATGAAATCGCCGGCGTCAATTCGCGCCTCGATCCCATTCAGGCGGCGGTCTTGCGCGTCAAGCTTCCTTATCTTGACGAATGGAACACACTGCGGCGCCGAACGGCGACTGCCTATTCCGCGCAACTGCGCGGCCTTCCGGGCCTTGTCATTCCGCAGCATGATACCGATGCCCCCGATCACGTGTGGCATCTTTATGTAATACAACATCCCCGGCGGGACGAACTGCAGCGGGAGCTTCGCGCCGCGGGCGTCGAAACGCTTATCCATTACCCGGTTCCTCCGCATTTGAGCGCGGCTTACGCGGCACTCGGCCTGGCCGGCCGGCTGCCGATTGCGGAGCGCATTTCCGCCCGCGCCTTGAGCTTGCCGATTGGACCTCACATCGGACCCGAACAAACCGCACACGTGATAAAAGCCGTCAGACATTTCTGCGAGGGTTGCGCAGGCCGCGATGCGGCCGGCGAAACCCGCCCCGTCTCAAGCCACAATACGTAGCGAGTCGGCGTCCGGATTCGAGTGAGTATCGGATGAACGGCAAACGGACGCCAGATTCGCAATGCTCACTTAACGCCTTTCATGATTGACAGAGTCGACCTGGAAACCAGGCCGCAACCGTCCACAACTCCACAGTGATTGGATTGATCTATTGTTATGCCGATGTTTCGTCGCTTTACGCGGGAACCCCGGGGCGCTTTGTTGAAGCTCGGTCTGGAGTCGCTGGAGACTGCCGGAGTGCAGGTCCTCAGTCTGGTTATAAGCATTCCCATGCTGGCCATCACGGCGCGCTGGCTTGGTCCGGAGGGCCGCGGCGCATTCGTGACCTCGACCACATGGTCCGCGCTGGCGGCCACCTGCTGCGGACTGAGCCTCGGTATGGTGGCGATTCACGAAATGACCCGGACCTCGGGGCGTCGACTGAAGGCTTTACTCGGCACCCTGCTGCTGCTCGCCGCGGTTGTAAGCGCGGCCGCGTGGGTCGGCGTTAGCGCGCTTTTTCACATCGACCGCAGCGCCTTCGGAAGCATATCGCCCTCCTGGCTGCTTGTCGCGTTTGCCGGAGTTCCGTTTTTGGTTGGGCGCGAATATCTCAGTTCCCTTCTGATAGCGGACGGCCGGGTCCCGATTTGGAACCGGGCGCAGATGGCCGGAGTGCTTCTGTCGTTTTGCTTCGTGGGAATCTGCGCGCTTACGGGAACGCTCACCGTCGCCGCGGTCATCCTGAGCTGGCTCGCTGGTCAAATACTGGTGTGCTGCATCTGTTTTGCCGCGGTATATAAAAGCGCCGCCGGCGTGGGCCTCGACCTCTCGCTGGTCTCGTCACTTCTGTCGGGCGGCTACAAACTTCATCTCAACGCCATCGGCTCAATCCTGATTTCCTCCATCGACGTTCTGATGGTCAACTCATTCGCCGGCGCTCATGAGGTGGGTTATTATCAACTATCGATCAAACTCATCACGAACATGGCGATCGTGGCCCAGGCGGTGGGAGTAGTCAGTTATGGCACCGTGGTGAAATTGGGTCCGGACGGCGCGTGGCCGCTGGTGCGGCGCATCTGCGGGATCTCGATGGCTCTGGTGATGCTGGGAACGCTGGGAGCGGTATGGGCGGCGCCGATTATGATTTTTGTCATAGCGGGTCCGGCTTTCGCGCCAAGCGTACGATTCTTCCGATGGATGCTGCTGGCTGTGCCCGGCCTGAGTTTGGCCAATCTCATGGCGCCGCAATGGATCTGCCGGGGATTTTTCTGGAGTGCCGGCATTCTCACCTTTGTGGTCGCGGGGTCGAACGCGCTGGGTAATTTTATTCTGGTGCCGCGTTACGGCGCCATGGGTGCCGTCGTTAGTTACATAGCCGTCTATCTGGTCTCCATAGTTGCTAATGGCGGCATGTTCGTGATGTGCGAGATGCGCTGGCGGCGGCGGTTCAGGGCGGGGCCGCAGCAGTCCGCGGCGCTCTATGGAAGTGAACCTGTTTCCGGAGCGTAGACGGCTGCAAGCGGTTGGATCCTCAGGCGCTTTTGTGCGGGGGTGCAAGTACTCTGTCGTGTCTCATCGTATCGGTATAGACGCCAGAATGTTGGGAACCAGGCCGAAGGGGATAGGACGATATATCTGGGAATTGTGCAGGGGCCTGGACAAGGCGATGCCGCATGCGGAGTTCTTCCTGTACTCGCGCGCTCCGATTGGACTTCCGCGGATTTCCACACGATGGCATGAGCGGGTGGATCGGGCCGCCGGCGCGCGCCTGCCCAACAGCCTGTGGGGCGCCGCGAGAGTCGGATTCCTCGCACGCAGCGATCGAGTCAACGTGTTCTGGGGCGGCACCGGCCTGGTGCCGCTAATCGGACTTGAGGCCCGTTCCGTGCTTACCGTTCATGACCTGGTGTACAGTCTGGAGCCTCAGACGACGAGTATCCGGGCTCGATGGGCCGCGCGTTTGTTCTTCCGGCCCAGTGTGAGGAAGGCGGATTACATAGTGTGCAACTCGCACGGATCAGCCCGCCGGCTCGAGGCATTCCTCGGACGCCGCGCCGACGCCGTGGTGCATCCCGGGGTCTCGGACGCCTTCCGCCGCAGAGAGCATGCCGAAGTGCTGCGCGTGCTGTCCCGCCTGGATGTACGTAAACCCTATCTGCTGGCGGTTGGAACGTGGGAGCCGCGCAAGGGTCTGCAGCGGCTGATTGCGGCTTTCCTCGGTCTGGCGAATCAAATTCTGCTGAGGGAACACACACTCGTGCTCGCCGGGGCGCGGGGATGGAAGGACGATGCGATCGCAAACGCGGTGAGCAGCGGAGGCGACCGGATCAGGGCTGTCGGGTATGTCGACGATGATTCTCTGGCGGCCCTGTATAGCGGCGCCGACGCGCTGGTGTTTCCATCGATTTATGAGGGATTCGGCATTCCCGTCCTTGAGGCCCGCGCCTGCGGCACGCGGGTTGTGGCGAGCGACCTGCCCGAACTGCGCGAGGCAGGCGGCGAGGGCGCTATTTATATCCCGCCTACCGAGGCCGGAATCATGGCCGGCATTGCCCAGGCGTTGGCTTCGGGTGCTCCCGCGCCGCTGGCTCCGCATGAGCTTGGATGGGACCAGAGAGCCCGCACTTTCGTCCCTGTATTGACCGGCGCCATCGGTCTGAGTAAGCGCGAAGCGCGTTCGATGGCTCGCGCCTGCTGATCGCAGTCTGAAGCCGCTGTGGTTCCCCTAATTGAAAGTGATGAACGGCAGCGAGGCGATGGTCCGTGGCTGACCGCGCTGTGCGATCGCTATTTACGGTATCTCTCCGCGAATGACTATTCGGCCCGAAGCGCTCCCCTTGACGATGTTCCCGGGCATTTGCTGGTCGCAAAAGTCTTTGGCATGGGCGACAGCGTGCTGGTGCGCTCCATTGTGGAACAGCTGCGGGGCCGCCATCCGCAAATGGAAATCGGAGTGCTGGCGGGGCCGCCGACGGTCGAACTGCTGACCCTGGGCTCGAATTATCGCGTGCATATCTATAGTCAGAAAGACCTGAGCGTGAAGACGGCGCTCGGACTATTGCGCGAAATCCGGCGCTGCCGGTACGACGCGATCCTGAATTTTGAGCAGGGTTCACTTGCCGGCACGGCATTTCTCGCGCTGACAGGTATCCCGCTGCGAATCGGTTTTCTCGCTCCGGGTCTGGAAATAAAATCGCGCTTTTTGACCCACGTACTGAGGTTCGACGACTCGCGCAGCATGTGGGAATCATTCGGCGATCTGGCGCGCCTGGCCGATCCCGGTCTGGTCACGGCAAAATCGGCTCTTGCGATCAGATGCCGTCCCGACACTGAGCGATGGGTTGACCAATGGTGGAACAGCCGTGTGGCCGTGTCCGCCCTGCCGGTCGCGTTTCATCTCGGTTCGGCGCCGGGGATGGACTTCAGGCGCTGGCCGCTGGAGCGATTCGTGCACCTGGCACGCGAACTCGACAGCCGGCGCGCCGGGGTTTGTGTGCTGCTTACCGGAACCGAGGTGGAAAAAGACCTGATTACCCAATTCATGCGCGACTACAGCGGCTGCGCCGTCGACGCTTCGGCGCTGGGAAGTATCGAGCGAACTGTCGGCGTACTGCAACGGTGTGGGCTGCTGGTGAGCAACGACACCGGTATCATGCATCTGGGCGCCGCGCTCGGCGTGCCCACCGTAGGTCTGTTCGGACCCAACACCCCCCGCCACTGGGCTCCGATTGGTCCCCGCGCCGCTTACGTTTACGATACCGCCGAACCGTGCAGCCCTTGCATCAACAACTACACCAACCGTATGCCGGCTGCGTGCGTCAACCCGGTGAAAAGCCGCTGCATGTATGACATCAGCGTCGCATCGGTGCTCAACGCGGCGGAGCGCGTGTTGCATCCGTGAAGAGTGAAACGGTGTCATTGTCGATTTCGGATTCGATGATATTCGTCAATGTCCGATCGCAGTCGGCCGGATTGACCGGTGTGCAAAGATACATCTGCGAGCTGTGCGGGCGTATGCGGGGGAAAATCCGCGCCGTTTTTCCGCAGCATCCCCTGCGCGGGTTCAAAGGCCACGCCTGGGAGCAGCTCGTGCTGCCCGGCCTGACTCGGGGACATCTGCTATGGAGCCCGGCAAATACGGGGCCGATTGCGACTGGTTACCAGGTGCTGACCGTTCATGACGCGGCGTCGCTCGATCATCCGGAGTGGTTCGATACCCGTTTTTCAACGTGGTACCGCTCCATCACGCCGCTGCTTGCGCGGCGCGTCAGCCGTTTAATCACGGTATCGCAATTCTCGAAAAGGCGATTGCTGGAATTGACGGGAATAGCGGAATCCCGAATTGCCGTGATTCCCAACGGAGTGGATGAGAGATTCTATCCGCGCTCCGGCGATGAAATTCGAAATATGCGCCGAAAAACAGGTACGCTTCCCGAGAATTACCTGTTGAGCGTCTGCTCACTGGAACCGCGCAAAAATTTGCCCCGTCTGCTCCGGGCGTGGGACCTCAGCGCGCAGCGTCTCCCCGACGACGTATGGCTGGTCATAGCCGGCGCCGAAGGGAAAGACAATATATTCCGAGCAACCAGACTGGAGCGGATTCCACGCCGGGTTGTCTTTGCGGGCTTCGTTGCCGACAGAGATCTGCCCGCCTTGTACAGCGGAGCGATCGCGCTGCTATATCCGTCGATTTACGAAGGATTTGGTCTCCCCGCGCTCGAGGCGATGGCCGCCGGAACCGTACCCATCGTGTCGAACACCACCGCTCTCCCCGAGGTTGTGGGAGAAGCGGGTCTGCAGGTCGATCCGGTCAGTATCGAGGAACTCGCCGACGCCATCGTCCGGATCGTGGAGGATGGCGAGCTGCGCGCCAGGCTTGCCCGGCGCGGGATCGAGCGTGCCCGCAGGTTTACATGGGATCGCGCCGCGGAAGCGACCTTGCGGGTCCTGACTGAAGCCGCGGCCGACTGAGCATCTCCCGTAATCGATTTCAACCCCGAGCCATCGGTTCGGTCATCATCCGATACAAATGCGATTATTCACTTTCCGAGCAGCCTCCGGGCGCCCGCACACGATTCCCGGCCGCGGGCGGCGCGGTCTGCGGTACATAGACAAGTACGCGGGCGCGCCGCTGGTATTCGCTCTCGGGATGCTGCGCAGACGCGGATCGCTGCCCTCCAGGCTGAGGCGCATCGGACTGCTCAATACGGCCGCGATCGGCGATACACTGCTCATGGCCGGACCGCTGGCCGATTTACGCGAGCGGTATCCGTTTGGTGAATTCGTAGTGCTGGCGGGACCAAGCAACTACGAAGCCGCAAAGCTGCTGGACCCGGAGGTCAGAGTAGTAAATCTGCCGGTACTCGATCCTTTGTCGTCGGTGCGTTTGCTCCGCGGGCTGCGTCTTGACCTGCTGCTTGACTTCGGCGCATGGGCCAGGCTCAACGCATTGTTGAGCGCGCTGTCGCGGGCCAAATTCACCGTCGGCTTCCGGACCCGGGGCCAGTATCGCCATTATGCTTATGACGCCGCGGTCGAGCATTCGGACGAGCTGCACGAACTGGAGAACTACAGGAGATTGACGGCGGTTGTGAATGTCGCGCCTGAGCATCAGCCGCGCATACGCGGACAGCTGCCGTCTAATGGCGGGCTTGCGCGGAGCTATCTGGTTTTTCATTTGTGGCCAGGCGGAACCGCGAGCCGTTACAAACAATGGCCGCTCGAGCGATGGATAAAGCTGGCCGAGCACTTCATCCGCGCCGGCTTCACAATTGTGTTTACCGGAAGTCCGCCGCAGCAATCGGCCAATGACGCGGTGATCGCGGCGCTGAACCCCGAGCTTCGCGGACTTGCCTTGAATCAGGCCGGACTCAGTCTGGCCGGGACTTGCGCGTTGATCAGCGGCGCGTCGCTGGTGGTGTCGGTCGACACGGGCGCGATGCATCTGGCGGCGGCACTTGAGGCTCCGACACTGGCGCTGATGGGTCCGGCGTGCCGGCGGCGTTGGGGCCCGGTCAGCGACAGCGCCCGGGTACTGGAATCGCCGCTTGACGGATGCTGCTACCTCAATCTGGGGTTCGAGGTTCCCCGGCGGCCGCCAAAGTGCATGGAAGCCATCGCATTCGAGACCGTGCGCGCCAGATGCGAGGAGATCCTCGCAGCCGGGGCCGCTGGTCAACCGGCAAAAGTCTCCCGCGGCCCTTCCGCCGCCGCTGCCAGATAAGAGTCCGCCTGGCAATACGCTTTCAGCACCTGCCCTGCCAGGTCTACCAAATATACTATCCGGCTCCATCGGGTCCGGGCGCTCGCGCGCGGCCCCGCAGCATTTTTCAACTTTTTACCTACAGCGTTGCTGCCGGTGTGAACAAACCATGGTGAGTAATCCGCAGAAGAACGATTTGGCGCGCAGCCTCGATTCCGCGTCCATTGTGCTGGCATTCGCGTGTGCAAGCGGGATCGCCACCCTTATGAGCAGAATCGGATGGTTCCAATGGCCGGCGACCAGGTACACTCTTGATGGATGGCCGCCTGACTATGTCATTCTGCTCGTGGCGGGTCTGGTGCTGTGGGCGGTGATAAGCTCGCTGACAAGTGTATATCGGCTCGATCGCGTCGAGAGTTCGCGTCAGGCTTACTGGCGGCTGGCGCGCGCTCTGATGTCGTGGATATTTGCGACCGCGGCGGCGATATTCTTTTTCAAACTCCAGACCGTGAGCCGGCAGTTCAATTTGAGTTTCTTCGCCCTTTCCAGCGCACTGATAATGTGCCGCGCTTTGGCGGAACGCGATCTGCCGGGGCGCCGCCTCCGCGGCGGTTTGAGTTCGCGCAGCGCGGTGATCGTCGGACCGCCAATGGAATCGGAATGGCTTCTCGGTGTACTGTCGGGCCGGCGCGAATGGTACGGGTCGGTCTCGCTGGCCGATCTCGACAAGGTGCAGTGCGCGCTGGAGGGACAGCCGTGCGACGCTTTCGGCCAGGCCGCGGGGGATTTGGCCGAAGTATTCCTCCTCCCGGGCATCACGGATCAGGAACTGATGGAAGAGTGGGCGGTGCGCCTGGTGAAGCAGGGCAGAATAGTTCACGTTGTGCCCGCACTGATAGACGCGCAGTTATTCAGGCGCAATCTGGGCGATATCGCGGGCGTTCCGGCGATCACTTTTGAGACCACCAATCCCCAGGGCCTCGAAAGGGTCGCCAAACGCGTGATCGATATCGCGGTGTCTTCAATCCTGCTGCTGCTGCTCTCTCCGGTCATGGCCGTTATAGCGTTGCTGGTGAAGCTCACTTCGCCCGGACCGATGATTTTCAGCCAGGAGCGGCTGGGAAAAAACGGCCATCTGTTCAGGATTTTCAAATTTCGCACGATGAGAGCGGACGCAGAAAAACTGCTGCAGACCAACCCCGAACTGTATAGCTTATACGAGCAGAATAATTTCAAGCTCCCCGACGGCGCCGATTACAGAATAACCCGGCTGGGAAAATTTCTGCGCGCTTCCAGTCTGGACGAACTGCCGCAGTTGGTGAATGTCCTTCGCGGAGAAATGAGCCTCGTCGGACCGCGGCCGATCGTGCCGGCCGAGATCCGGAAATACGGCGAGTATGCTTCCCTGTTTCTTTCGCTGAAACCCGGCATTACCGGCAATTGGCAGGTAAACGGCCGCAGCAGGATCACTGAGTATTCTGAGCGCGTAAAACTCGATATTGAGTATGCGCGCGACCAATCCGCAGGCAAGGACCTGCAGATTCTGATCCGAACGGTGGGCGCCGTGGCCCGTATGGACGGAGCCTACTGAGAGAGTGCTCAGCGAGCGTTCCGGTATTCCCGTTCGAATGGAGGTTGCCGGTTTGATCCAAGCGTCCGAGCCGGAGCGGTAATAGCCCGGACACAGTCTCGGTCGATTGCGATGAGTCACAGGGGGACCGCGGCCGCCGGCGGGCTTTTCACAGCGGCAACGGCGCTTCGCCGATATCCTCAGAAAAAGCGATCCTTGAATGGATCCTTGCCGAAGGATCCCGCACTCTTCACACATGCCGGAAGCCGACGAGAACCGAGTACTGACGGTCAAGGAAGTAAGTGAATATCTGCGCTGTCACACCAGTACAGTTTACCGGTTCGTGGCCAAAGGCGAGATACCCTACTTCAAGATCGGCAGCGACATCCGCTTTCAACTGTCCGCAATCAACGAATGGATCAAGAAACGAAGCCGGGCGCCGGCGCTCAGCCGGTCCAGAAGTGTGAGGAAGCGCTGAGCGCGGATCGCGATTTGCGCTTTGGCGGCTGCAGTTGTTTATCGGGCTACCCCAATTTCGGCACGATGCGGCGATGAGCTGAAAAAGTGGACGTACCGATCAGCGGCATAATTCTCGCCCCCTTTTCTCTTGCGTTCTTCGTGTTCGCCCCTTCGCGTCTGAGCGAGCTGGCTGTGTTCATCACCATCTTCCAGGCGGCCTCGATCATCAATCTCGGAAGCTTTGGTCTAACGCCGTATTTTTTCGTTGTGATGCTGATTGCGCTGCGTCTTGTTCCGAAATGGTGGAGCGGGCAGGTTTGCTTTGACAGAAACGACCCGGCGCTTTTGCATATGCGGACGATGGCCCTGTTCGTGGGATGGGCTGTGATGTCCGCCTTTGTGCTGCCGGTGCTTTTCGCGGGTACGCCGGTCGACGATCCGCGAATGGGAGTGGATCGCAGCTTTTTCAACCAGATGCCGCTGCATTGGAGCTTCAGCAACGCCGGTCAAGCGGCGTACATGGCGTTGAACTTCATAATGGTTCTGGAGATGCTGCAGATGAGCCGGCGGCCCGGTTACACGGATCGGCTGCAGCGGGTGTTTTCATGGTCCGGTCTGTGCGTAGTGGCGATCGGGGCGTATCAGGTGCTGGGCGGACGGGTAGGGCTCAAGTTTCCGTCGTGGCTGTTCAACAGCAATGTCGGCTGGGGCCAGGCTTACAACCAGGCATTCAACGGAATTCTCAGACTGTCGGCCAGTTTCGTCGAACCGTCGGAGGCGGCGGGGTTTCTGTCGGCCTGGGCTCTGTTCGAGCTGACGCTGGTTATCAGAGGCACCAAAAACAACGGCTGGCACTGGCTGTGCGTGGTCGCGGGTACCATCGCCCTGGCGGAAACCGCGTCAACCACCGGCTATATTACGGTCGCGGTAATGTGGACCGTGATATTCCTGATGATAGTCAAAGGAGCATTAACCCGGGGCCGCGTGAACGTCAGAGCGCTTCTGGCGATAATGATAATGCTGAGCGGTGCGGCCGCGGCTCTGCTGACCATGCCCAGTGCGGCCCAGATCCTCACCGGTGTGCTGTTAGGAAAGTCACATTCGGCATCGGCGGCGCACCGGACGGCGACTTTGGGCCGCGCAATTGACGTGTTTTATAACACGCTGACGCTGGGCGCGGGCCTCGGATCGAATCGCGCTATGAGCCTGTTCTTCTATGTATTGAGCAATCTGGGATTGCCCGGCATTATCCTGCTATCCATTCTGCTTTATCAACTATGGACTCAGTATTCGTATTGCCGGAACCGATTCAAGCCTACGCTGGTTATGGCCGCGGGCGTCGCGTTTGCCGCAAACCTGCTGACGCTTCTGTTCGCCGGCGCCGAGGTCAGCGTCCCGCGGTTGTGGATACTGTGGGGAATGCTGCTTGCGGGCACCCGCGGCGCCTGGCTGGCGGAGCATCCCGGCGAGACTGAATGGCCGGCCGGAACGGAGCGTGCCGTGTCTGCGGTGCGGCGCGGCGCATATGGCAGGCGGCGCTACCAGGCGGCCGGCGGCTTCTGATTCGAATTCCGCAACAAAGAGATGACAGCCGAATGACCGACCGATATCGCATTGGAATTGTTTGCGGCACGCTTTTGCAGGGCGGCGGCGGCCGCTACGCATATGAACTGTGCCGCGTTCTGGATCAGAGTCGCTTCGAAATCGATCTGCTGGCGATAGCCCCATGGGGGGTGAGACGGCATCACTATGCTGAACCGATACGCCGCTGCGGCATCGGGATTCGGCCAATCCTTCCGCTCTTTCACTTCCGCAGCCTGCCGCCGACGCTGCGCCCGGCGGCGCTTGCGGTGCAGAACATTTATCGCAGGCGGCTGCTTCCGCGTCTGGTGGCGAAATACGATCTGGTCGCGACCCTGAGCCTGGACCATTTCCTCGACGTCGAATTCATGCTGCCACCGAGCCAAACAGTGGTCGTGCACTTGTTGAACCACCTGCATCAGTATTCGCACAACAGATTCATGGAGTGGCCCTCGCGGCGCCCGGGGCTGATCATTTGCATGGATCGCGTGCAGGAACAGGAAATGTTTTCCAGCCTCGGCCAAAGAGTGGATTCCACGGTCACCGTTCCGCTTCCCATAGATCCGTCGCAGTTCGATCCGATATTGGAGTGGCCGGATCGGAGGCGCCTGGTGATTGGATGCTTCATGCGTCTGGAACGCGATCGCAGCCCCGGGCGCGTATTGCGCGCCTTCGCGCACCTGGTAAAGCGCGTTGACGCCGAACTTCATTTTTACGGCCGCGGAGAACCGTCCGAACTGAGTAATGAGGCCAGAACTCTTGGCATAGGCGATCGGGTCAAATTTCCGGGCCACGCCCAAAACATGCGGCAAACAATATTGGACGACGGCGTCGGGCTGGTGTGGTTAACCGCCTGCAACGACGAGGTCGGCTACGCCGGGATCGAGCTCGGATTGATGGCCGTGCCAACGTATTTCCTGAACATAGAATCAAGCGAGCATTCCGCGAGAATACTGGCGCAGACCGGCGGGGCGATTCACACCTACAGCGCGGAAGAGGAACTCGCGGCGGCAACGGCTGCCGCGTGGCAATCCGGCGGCTACCTCCGCCAGGCGGGACGAAAGCTGCGGGTGTTCATGGAAAAGCGGCACAATAGCACGCGCAACGTCCGCAGGATCGAAGCCTTTTATGAACAGTCGATCCGCGACTGGAAAGGGGGAGCGTATGCGCGGCCGGCGCAGGCTTCGATGCGCGAGGCGCGATGCGAAGCGCGGCGTTTGGAAAGCCTGCGCTGAATAACCGGGCTTCCGGTCGAGCCTGGCGAAGCGGAAACCAACACCGCTTTTACAAAGCGGACCGAATGCTCAGCGATCTCCCCGTTATGCGGTCAGACGAAATCTGCGTGGAAGCGATCAAAGCGGCGGTGCTCGAAGAACTTGAGCGCATCGGCATGGCGACACTGCGCAGCCGTTTGGAAGCCGCCGCAGCCGATCGGAATCCGGAATGTGACGGCGCGCCCGCCTTTCCAGCCACGCCCGGCTGGGCCAGAAGGATATCCATCGGCATGGTTGGATTGCCTGCGCTGCATGCGGCGGCGAAGAGCCTCTACGGGTGGGCCGCCGCAAGCCGTCCAATGACAAAACGCCGCGGCGCGCCGCGCGGCTAGACGGACGCCGAATCGACCGCGCCCAAGCGGCCCTGGACCCGGTCTGAGCCCGATTCGATCGGCTCAATCGGATAGTACAATGCGCAAAGTTCTGATTGCATACAACAATATCTCGCCGCATGACGCCGTCGGTTACGACGCCATCGAGGAGGCGCGACTGCTGCAAGCCGCCGGCTGGGAAGTATGTCTTTGCGCGGATTCGGTCCATCCTGAGCTCCGCAGCCTGACCCGAACCGACGTTCGGGCGGTGGCAGCGGATAAAGCGGCGCTCCTGATTTACCATCACGCGGTCTTCTGGGAGCGGGGACTGCATTTGCTCGAATCGGCGAAATGCAAGCGGGTGCTTCGGTATCACAACATAACTCCGGCTCATTTCTTCAGCCGCTATTCGGCGGATGCCTATAAGAACAGCTTTCTCGCGCGCGACCAAAACCGGCGTATGGCGGCGATGGGGCTGGAAAGAGTTATCTGCGACTCCAACTACAACGCGCGCGAATTTGCCGGCTACGGGGTCCGGGAAGACCATCTGAGAGTGGCGGCTCCATTCAACAGGATCGAGCAGCTGCAGAGAGTTCGGCCGAGTCAGAGGATTGTGGATCAACTGCGCAATGACACAGTCAAGGTGTTGTTCGTCGGACGCGTCTCCCCGAATAAAGGACATACGGACATACTTCATACCGCGCAGGCCTATAAGGTACTATTCGGCGATAATGTACATTTCATAATCGCGGGGGGCATGGACAGCGCTCTTGCCGGTTATTATCGCGATCTCAGGCAACTGGCGGACCGGCTGCGGGTGTCGGACCTGATCGAGTATGTCGGACAGGTGCCGGATGAGGAGTTGGCCGCGTACTTTGCCGGTTCCGACGTGTTCCTGCTGCTGAGTGAGCACGAGGGCTTCTGCCTTCCGATTCTCGAAGCGCAGGCTTTCGGTTTGCCGCTGCTGGCACGCGATTGCGCAGCCATCGGTGAAACCGCCGGAGCCAACCAGCTCGTATACGAAAGGGAAATCGGCTTCGAGATACTGGCTGGCGCGATTAAAACGCTTCACGAACGGAAGGAAATGAGCCTCTACCTGAGCGCGCAGGGCCGGATCAATCTTGAGCGGTTTTCCCGCGACAAGCTTAATCGCGAGTTTTCAGACTGTATCGAGGACCTGGCCTGAGCAAGCGCCGTCCGTGCGAGCCTGTTTGAGAGCACAGGCGGCGCGGCGGCTCAGAAACGCTGGGCTGAGTGCGGTCGCGGGCGTGGATAAACGGCCGACCCGCTGAAAGATCGCGGCGCCCGTAAGGCATTACAAAAGTCTTTGAATGATTTGGCATGGAGGCTTTCGTGAACCCGAATGAGACAAAACGCGGCGCAGGCGGTCTCTCCATTTCGGTTTTGGTCCCCGTTTACAACGAGCAATACCTGGTGGAGGCCGCGCTGGAACGGCTGCTGGTGCTTTGCGGCAGCGATGTTATTTCCCGCCTCGAGGTCATCGTGGTCGACGATGGATCGACCGACCATACTCCGGATGCGATAGCCAAATTCCGCGATGGTCTTCAAGCGCAAGCAGCCGCCGGCGCCATAACCTGGAGCTTCATACGGCACTCGCGCAATCAGGGCAAAGGTGCAGCGCTGCGCACCGCTCTTGAGCGTGCCACCGGAGACGTGGCCGTGTTTTATGATGCGGATCTCGAATATCGGGCCGAAGATCTTGAGCGGCTGGGGCGTGTATTCCTGAGAGAAAGGGCCGATGCGGTATTCGGTTCGCGCTTCGCGGGCAGCGAGGTCAGACGAGTGCTTATGTTCCGGCACGAGCTGGCCAACAGGTTTTTGACTTTCGTGTGCAATCTGCTGTCCAATCTAAATCTGACCGATGTATGGACCTGCTACAAAATGGTCCGCACGCCGCTGCTTAAATCCATACCGCTGCAAAGCAACGACTTCAGGATAGAACCTGAACTCACCATCAAGCTGGCGAAAAGAGGGGCACGGGTCTTCGAGGTTCCAATCAGCTACTCAGGTCGAACCTACGCGGAAGGCAAGAAGATAGGCTTGAAAGATGCCTTTCTGGCGCTGTGGGCCGTAGTGATGTGTGCGTTCAGCGACGACGTATGCGTCGAGGACCAGTATGGAAGCCGTATTTTGACGCGGATGTCCCGGGCTGGCAGATATAATCGATGGATTGCGGACGCGATTCGTCCATATTGCGGAGACGACGTATTGGAAATAGGCAGCGGAGTCGGAAATGTGATGCGGGAGCTTACTCCCCGCTGGCATTACATGGCAAGCGATATCAATCATCTTTACCTGGCCAGCCTTGAAGGGCTGTGCGCGGATCGTCCGTACCTGTCGGTCCAGTATTGCGACGTGTCCAGGGGGGACACCTTCCCGGCCGACGGCCGCAAGTTTGACACCGTCATCTGCCTCAATGTCGTGGAGCACGTAGCGGACGACCGGCGCGCGCTGCTCAATATAAAATCGGTGCTGCGCCCCGATGGCCGCGCGGTGGTTTTGGTTCCGCAGGGACCCGGAATGTTCGGCACACTGGACGAAGTTCTCGGGCATTGCCGCCGCTACACCGAGGACGGTCTGCGCCGCCTTGCGGACGAATGCGGGTTTCAGGTACGGGATTTGCTCAGATTCAATCGCACGGGCAGTGCGGCATGGTATCTCAACGGCAGGATCCTGCGGCGCAGAGACTTTGGACTCGCACAGATCTGGATGCTTAATCTGCTGACGCCGTTGATAAGATACCTCGATCCAATCCTCCCGCTGCAGCCGTTGAGCCTGATTGCGGTGCTGGAGCCCCGGATTGAGGCGCCGCCGGCCTTTTCATATACGCCGCACTATCCGCCCCGGACACAAGCGCAGCCGGCCGTTGCGTGTTCCTGAAGGCTGCTGGAGTTCGTCCAGCGCGGTATTCGTCGAGAGTAATCAGTTGTTGCGGAAAACGGCGCACCGTTCGAATTTAACCGGGGCGGCAAGGGTCTACATGCGGACAGCGGTTTCGAGGAAAGTCTCTTTCTCGGGCACGCCTATTATAGTGGTTCCGGTGATCTACCTGTTGCTGCAACTGTTCGCCGTCTCGCATGCGCCGGCGAGTCTGTCGCTGGATCGCAGGTCGGACGGATGGGAATATGTGCAGCTTTCGGAGGGTCTACGGCATGGATGCGGCTTTGCGCGATATGTGAATGGAGTGTGCGGGAGTCCGGAAATCCTGCGAACCCCGGGATACCCGCTGTTCCTCGCGATGTTTTCCAATTGGCAGTGGGCTCTCGTTGGTCAGGCGTTTCTTTGCGGCGGCGTCTGTCTCGCAAGCGGCATGTGGGTGGGTTCAAGATGGAGTCGGGAGGCCGGCACGGCGGCGCAACTGCTTATCGCAGCGAATGTACCGTCTTATGTTCTGAACGCGATGGTCCTGTCGGAAACTCTGTTCCAGACGGTTCTGCTGGCCGCGGTGATCGCGACGCTCGGCGGGGCCATGCAAAGCCGCCCGAAAGCATCTGCCATGCGAGCGATCGTATCAGGTGCATTGATCGGCTGTTTGGCTTTGATTCGGCCCGTGGCGATCTGCCTTATACCCGCGGGCATCGTTCCATTCATCTTCCGTCGAAATATATCCCGCCGGCGCAAGCTGGCCTTGATGTGTCTTTCGGTTGCGGTGCCGGCGGGCGTAGTGGCTCTTTGGTCCATCCGCAACTACAGGCAAGGCGGTTTAATGGGCCTGTCAACCGTAAGCTCGCTGGAACTTTATCTGTATCGCGCCGGTAATGTCGTGGCCATGAAAACCGGGCAGCCGCTGTGGCAGGTTCAAAAACAGCTGATCGATAATGTGGGCGCGGCGCACCTGATGCTTTATGGAAACGAGGTAAGCGCGACACTGGCGAGCGAGATGAGCCGGCGCGCGTGGCACATCCTTTTAGGCCATCCGTTTGAAAGCGCGGCGGTAACCGCCCAGGCTTTTGTTTGGCTCTTGATAGCCCCGTCCCGCAGCCTGCTTGCCAGATTGCTGCGGACAAGCGGCGGCGGATTGGCGGAAGCGGGCCTCGCGCAAGGGCGGATAACCCCGGACAGTCTGCTCACGATCACAGGCGAAGTACTCAGATCGCGTTTGCTGACGTTGTTCATAATATTTCAGCTTCTGGTCACGTTGACGATCTGGATCGGCGCCGCGCGCGCGCTGCTCAGGCTGGGAGAGACAGAGGGCGATATGCGGGAATGGATCGTATATCCATTGACCTTGACCTTCCTTCTGCTTCTGGCCCCGAGCGGCCCCGAAGCGGCTGTGCGCTTCAGATCGGTAACCATTCCGCTGCTGGCGATAACGGCGTCTATGGGCTACTTTCGGCCGGACGCGGCGGCGCGCGCCGAGGCCGCTATTTCAGCATCGGGCACGATGCAAAATGAAGCGGCCAGCGTCTGAATCCCGAATCGTGCGGTTCGGTTTCGCCATGAGGGTCCGGACCGGCAAATTGGTATGAGTATTACCCATTCTTCCCGGGCGGCTTGCCGGACGGCGTTTCGGCAACCTCGATCCATCAGAGTATTCGTTCACCTTGGGGTGGGGTTCGGAGCACGGAACTGGTCCCGGCGCTTCGGCGAGGGGCGGGTGCCCGGCCTTAATGAGCCATTGCCCTATGGGTATTTCAGAGCAGCGGGAAAGGGGCTCGAAATAATACATTCGGAGGACGCGGGAGAATCGATGCTGCGGGCGTTGGCGCGCCGCGCGGTATGCCGGATACTCGGCTTCGATCTCGTTCATGCGTGGCGCAATCGAAAGGAGATCAGGTCCGCCGACGTGATCTGGGCGCATACCGAGCGCGAGCACATGGCCGCGATAGCCCTGCTGCTGTTCACGCCAAGAAGCAAACGCCCGCGGATTATCGCGCAATGCATCTGGCTATTTGACGAGTGGCCGCGGCTGTCGGTGCTGCGCCAAAAAGCATACGGGCGTCTGTTGAAAGAGGCGGATGTTATCACGACACTTTCGCCGGATAATCTGAATGCGGCGCGACAGGCGCTGCCGGCTTCACGCACCAGGCTGATGATGTTTGGAATCAATACGGATTGCATGAAGCGCCCGCAGCTTTCGCCGTGCCGTAAACCGGTGCGCATCGCCGCACTGGGCAGCGACAGACATCGGGATTGGAGCATTCTGCTCGATGCGTTTGGGGGAGCGGGCGAATTCGAGGTGAGAATAGCAACCTCAGCGATAAGTCGGGATGTGGTGGAACGATTTGGCAATGTAAGCGTGGAGGCGGCGAGCAGCAATTCCCAGGTGGAGGAATTGTACAAGTGGGCCGATATAGTCGTTGTACCGCTCAAGAAGAACCTTCACGCGTCAGGGTTGAGCGTGATCCTGGAGGCGACGATCTACGGATTGCCGGTGATAGCGACCGACACCGGCGGACTCAGAGCTTACTTTTCGGATAGTCAAATCTGCTACGTTCCGGTGGGCGACGCGCTTGCGATGCGCGGCGCCGCCCTGGAACTGGCCCGCCGCGAAGGCTCGCGTGTGGAGCTGGCCATTGCCGCCCAAAGGCGTCTGATTGAAGGGGGCATCACGTCGGAGATGTACGCGCAGCGTCACCGGGATTTGACGTTGGAACTTATTGATGGGACGCGGGAGAAGACCGCGGATTCCCGCTCGCCTTGCGCGCATGGTTCGCATACGACCGCGGCGCCGCGTGATGCTGGCCGCGGCTCAGATGCAAGGATGTAATTGGCAAAGAGCAGCAGGCGGAAGCGGGGCATGCTTCGGCGGGCGCTTGGATGCTGCCTATGTATGAGGCGGTTTTAGCGGAAACCTATCAGCTGCGGCTGCGGCAGGAGTGATTATGTTGGACATCGCCATAAGTTCTTTCGGATCCTCAGGCCCTGTGAATCTTCAGGGGGTGATCTCATCGCGGCTGCTGGCGAGCGGGCCGCGGCTATCCAGGCAGTGCCTGCCGGTGGACCCGTTTCCGCACATTATCATCGACAATTTTTTCGAAGCGGAAACGGCAAAAAGTATCACACGCGATATTTCCGCGCTGCGCGACCGGGACTACAGGGTATCGTTCAGGAGCCTGGCGCAGCGCAAGCTGCAGTTGGGCAATATACCGGGTTCGGCGGCCGGCATTTATCCGATCTACGACACGTTGATGGGGCCGGAGTTCACGCGCTTTATTGAAGAGGTCAGCGGATATTCGGGGCTTCAGGGCGATCGCCAGTTCACCGGGGCCGGTCTGCACCGGTATCGCAACGGAGGTTTCAGCGAGATCCATCTGGACTCCAATCGTCATCCGTTTGACGTCTCGCTGCATCATCGCGTAAACCTTCTGATTTTTCTCAATCCCGGCTGGGACTCGCGGTGGGGGGGCGAACTGGTGCTATGGTCCAGCGTTAATGGAAGACCCGATCGTCCGGCCGCAATAATAGAACCGACATACAATCGCGCGGTGATATTCAATGTTACGGCCAGAGCGTGGCACAGCGTCAACCGGATCAAATGCCCGCGTGAGGCGGCCCGCAATTCGGTCGCGATTTATTTTTTCAGCAGGATCGGTGTAGAAGGCGATGAAGAACCGAGGTCGGTGATATGGCATTCGACCCGGGGGCTGACGCGCCAGGCGCTCTTTGAAGTAAGCAACCGGCTTATAACCAAGGCCAAACCTCATGCCCGTTACTTCCGTTGGCTTCGGCCCAACAAGTTCGACGGGGTTGAATCGCGATAAACAAATGTGCGGACGGAGTAATGCAAGTGCCGTCTGCCCGCGCCGTAAATCGCGGCACATCCGGGATGTATTCGTTCGGGTGTGAGAGGCAGTCCAAAGAAGGAGCTTCCGGCCGTGCGGAAGGCGCTGCACACACAATGAGCATCGAACTTCCGGATTTCGCCGCCACTCGCATACTTGTGGCCGGCGAGGCCGTGCTGGATCGGTACGTAATGGGAGTGACCGACCGGATTTCTCCCGAGGCGCCGATTCCGGTGTTGCATGTGCAGGGCTATGAAGAACGGCCGGGCAACGCGGCGTTCGTCTGTGCCAACCTGGCCGCTTTGGGTGCGGCTGCGGTTCTGCTCAGCGTAGCCGGCGCGGATTATAACGGCCGCCGTCTGCGCGCCCTGCTGAAAAAGCATGGAGTCGAGTCCGGCGCGCTGGTGGAGGACGCGCGCCGTCCTACCATTGTGAAGGAAAGGCTGATGGGCTCGGTGCAGTCGGCGCAGCGGGCGACGCAACAATTGCTGCGGGTGGACCACGAGGATACGCGTCCGCTGACGGAGCGGGTCGAGCGGCGCCTGCGCGAGCGGCTTGAAACGGAACTTGATCGGGTCGACGGCGTACTGGTCTGCGATATCGGCAAGGGAATGCTGACGGGCGGCCTGCTGCGGGGGCTTATTGATGGAGCGCGGCAGCGCAAAAAGCCGGTGATCGTCGATCCCAGGCGCACCGATGATTACTCAGTTTACCGGGGAGCGACCGCGCTCACGCCCAATCGGTATGAAACCGAACGCGCGACCGGATTGGATCTGACCTCGCGGGAAGCCTGGGAGCCGGCCGCGCGCAGATTGATCGATTCCTGCGCACTGGACGCCTGCCTGATAACACTGGACCGCGACGGGGTTGTGGTCGCGCAGCGGGGCGGGCGGGCCGCTCACGTCGCCACCAGGCCGCGCGAAGTTTATGACGTCACCGGGGCGGGCGATGTGGTTCTGGCCATCTTCGGGCTGCTCCTGTGTAAAGGAATCGATGCGCTGGAGGCGGCGGCCGCCGCTAACGCCGCGGCGGGCGTTGAGGTCACGCGGCAGGGGGCGGCGGTAATCTCGCGCAGCGAACTCATGCTTGCGCTGCGGCACAGCGGTGCGGGGATACCGCGCAAGCTGCTGCCAATAGAGCAGCTTGCAGCCGAGCTCGCGCGCCATCGGGGGGCAGGGCGGCGGATCAGTCTTGCTTGCGGAAGCTTTTACCCAATCACCGGACGGCATCTGGAATTTCTGGAATTCGCCCGCCGTCAGAGCGATTTGCTGGTGGTGGCGATGGCGCGCGAGGATACGGGTATCGAAGCGGCCCGCATCATCGCCAGCCTGGAAACGGTGGATTACGTGATCGCGGCCGAAGATGCGGACATCGAAGCCGCGATTGAAGCTATCCGCCCCGATGTGATGTTGGAATACGAACAGCGCGCCGATCCAATCGCGACAGCGGCAACGGCATGACGGAGGCGCTGAAATCGTTCTGTTGAGGTGTTACCAGGGCCGGGTTGCCCGTCTCCCGGCGAATTGCGGCGCGATGGAGCGCTGCCAAGGAGTGCGAGATGGAACGAGCAAGAGAGCCGGTACGGATTGTGCCCAAAGGTTGGGGCCGCGAAGTGTGGATCGCCAACGGCGAACGCTATTGCGGCAAGGTTCTGGAGATCAAAAAGGGCAGAAAGTGCTCGCTTCATTATCATAAGATCAAGGATGAATCGTTCTATCTGCGCACCGGACGGCTGCTTCTCAGAGTCATGTCCTCACCCGAGGGTTCGCCATTGGAAGAGTTTATTCTTGAGCCCGGCCAGTGCATGGACGTGCCCGTGGGCCTGGTGCATCAGATGGAAGCGCTCGAAGACGCGGAGTTGTACGAGTTCTCCAGTCAGCATTTCGACAGCGACTCGCACCGTTTGGTGCGCGGCGATTAGTCAATCGCGCGTTCCCGGGCAAATGGCGATGAGTACAGGCGCACGCCGCCTTTGTCGGCTTCGAGCCAGGTTTCCTTGACTTACTGTCCCCGAACATCCGCGCAGGCAAGCAAGCGCTGGTTGATGCGCTATCAACAACCGCACGCGCTCAGAATGGCATTAGAGCGATTCGCGGTTGCAGCGGGTCCCGATGTGAGCAGCGAGCGGGTCGCGGCCAACGGTGTGGATGGAGAATGGATAAGCGCGTGCGGCGCCGCGCACGACCGCGCCGTACTGTATCTCCACGGGGGCGGTTACGTTGCCGGCTCGGTGAATACACATCGCGATCTCATGGGCAGAGTGTCGCGGTCCGCCAAAGCCGTGGTTCTGGGTTTGAATTATCGTCTTGCTCCGGAGCATCCATTTCCGGCGGCGCTGGAGGATTCGATTGCCGGGTACCTGCATCTGCTGAGAGAGGGCTTCCGACCATCCGCAATAGCGGTGGTTGGAGATTCGGCGGGCGGCGGTCTGGCCGTGGCGGCGATGGTCGCCGCGCGCGAAGCCAGGCTGCCCCTGCCCGGCGCGGCCGTATGTCTGTCGCCCTGGGTTGATTTGGAGGCAAAGGGGCGTTCGATGATCACGCGCGCGAGCATCGATCCGATTGCGAGCCGCGAAACGGTGCTGGCCCTGGCCCGGATGTATCTGGGCGCAGCGGACCCGCGCACGCCCGCGGCGTCGCCGCTGCATGCGGAACTCAAAGATCTGCCGCCGATGCTGATTCAGGTTGGCGACGCCGAAACGCTGCTTGACGATTCGATCCGGCTGGCCAGACGCGGTATCGCGGCCGGAGTAAAGGTCCGGCTCGAGGTATGGCCGGATATGATGCACGTATGGCATCGATGGGCCGGCGTGCTTCCCGCGGCGCAGGCGGCGCTGGAGGCGGTAGGCGGCTTTATACGGCAGCATACCGGGTGAGGCTCAAACGCGGATCGGAGGAACCGAGAGCGACAACACTCGGGCGCTGCTGGCCGGCTGTTCTCATCCAGCAAAGGGACAACAAGGTATGGAAGGATGCGTTGTGTGCGGGCGCAGGGTAGATCCGGTTGAGAACTGGATCAAATGCCATCTATGGGCCGCCTTTGGCGTCTTTCACTGGCGCTGTTTCAGTGAGTATTTACGCGAGCAGTCCGAAGAAGAAGTGGAAAACCTCATGTGGCGGGCGAGCCGCCTCAGCTGATGGATATGGCATCGCGGTTATGATTGATCGAAGTTCACTTTTATATGGACGACTGGTAATGGGTCCCGTATTGGCCGCCTGCATTTTGACGTTGGCAATTGCGGGCAGCCGAAAGGCGTATGGGCAAAGTGCGGTTCCGTCTTCCTCCTTTCTGGTTACCCGGTTCGGAGCGAGATGCGACGGCGTGACCGACGACACCAGGGCGTTCGAGGCCGCGCTGCGCGCGGCTGCCGCGCACTGCGCCGCCCGGGGAGCCTACGTGGTGAGCGGGTTCCGCACCATTATTGTACCTGACGGCGCGATCTGCCGCCTCAACGGAGGACTGGTGAACCCAAGAGCTGACTGCGTGGGGATTTCCAGTTTTGCCGGCGCCACGCTGGATTTCAGCGGTCTGGGGGAGGGGCGGACGGCGTTGACTTTGAATCCGCTGGCCTACGGCGCGTACTCCGGGAATTTAGCGCGGTTCGAACATATCCAGATGATCGGTCCGGGCCGGAACACCAGCACGGTTGGTATCGCCAGCAGCACGCCAAATACCACGTATAGTCAATATAACATTCACGGCTTCGGTCACGGCTACGAGGTGCGGAGCGGATCGTGGCTGAATCATTTCGTCAACGTATCCATATCGGATTGTGCAGTCGATCTCTATTGCGGAAGCGGATTGAATAATGCCGGAGAGCAGATCAGTTTCGAGGGCGGGAATCTGTTCAACAGCGGCCAGGCGGTGCACAATGACGGCTGCGAGTTCAACATCACGGACTCGGCGCTGGACGAGTTCAGCGGTCCGGCGGTGGTAAACGGCGGCGGTTCCACACGGCTTACCAGCGATCATATCGAGTATGTAAACAGCACCGCGCGGGCGCCGCTTGAGGTATCCTCGCGAGCCTGCAACGCGTGGGGCAGTATCACGATGCAGGGGGGACAGATTCAGTTCGATCATGCGCCGCCGCATGCGCTGGCGTGGAACGACGGAGGTCCCGGCCCCTGCGGGGGCGGCGGATGGGGTTCGTATATCACGATCAGAAACGTGTTTTTGGGAAATATTCCCAGCAACCCGAACGGAACACCGCGCGTGGGCGGTTCGAATTCGACCCAGATCGCGGTTTGCCACGCGACCAAGGGAGACGGCGGTGGGGCGATGGGCAATGTGCCCAACATCGGGCGTCCGAACCTGCCCGCCCAGGGTCCATGTTGACGCGGAATCCCCAGTGAGGCGGCCGGCCAGAAAACCCACGGGGCGCGCGGAGATGCCTGGGGCACAACCGGAAGATGTTGCGGGGCGCGTCTGTCGGACAAGTCAAAACAAGATCGTTGGCCTCAGTGAACTGGTGCCGACGCTCGAAAGGCGGCGCGCCCGCGGTTTACGCGCCGCCTTTACCAACGGATGTTTCGACCTGCTGCATGCCGGTCACGTGGAGTCGCTGGAGTTCGCACGAGCGCAGGCCGACCTGCTGATCGTGGGACTTAACGACGATGCGAGCGTGCGTCAATTAAAGGGCGAAAGCCGTCCGGTCTATCCGGCCGGCGATCGTGCCCGGATACTCGCCGCACTGGAAGCGGTCGATTACGTAGTGATATTCGGCGGCCCGCGCGCAGAAGAAATCATCCGCGCCGTCCGGCCGGACGTACTGGTCAAAGGTCAGGATTGGGAAGGCAAGACGGTGGACGGGGCTGCCTTCGTACAAAGTTATGGCGGCCGTGTGGTTTTGGCCAGGCTACTGGAAGGGCGCGCCACGAGCCGGACGATCCAACGTCTGGCGCTCGGCAGCGCCGCGGAAAATCAGCGCGGGGGTGGCCCAAAGTGAGGCCGAAAATGCAAAAACGGGGTCAGATCGTGCCCGACTTGGCGCCAGTGATGACGGTGGATGAAATCGCCACCTATCTGAAGTGCCATCCGGGATCCATTTACCGCCTGCTGAAGCTCGGTGAGATACCGGCGTTCCGGCTGGGCGGAAGCTGGCGGTTCCGGCGCGATACCATCGACAAGTGGATCGAGGAGCGGACCAATCCGCTCGCTTCCAAGGCGCACAAAATGGAGCGATAAAGCGATGCGCTGAAGCCGGACATCTGACAGGCCATTACTGATTAGCGCGCCAGGCCGGTTACTCGCCGGCGGAGGCTGCTGTAGTGGCTATTGGCGCACGAAACGGGCGCCGGATGATTAATACTCATCCGGCGCCCGTTTTTTTTTCGCGCCTGCCGGAAGACCGCGCCCTGCAGTTTATACATCTGCGCGGCGATTGAGATGCTGGAAAAAGGGGCGCCGGACGTGCCGATCCGGCCAGACCGAGGAAAACAACGCACTTGTTTTTTCTCACTCGAAGGCAACAGGTTTAAACTTGAACTGCCCGCGAGTTCCTGATACGTACACTATAAGTGAACAACAAGCCATCGATACTGGACAAACGCCGCAGGGATGCCGCCGATGGCCGGTGACAGTCTGCCGCGTTTTCAGATCGGCGCCAAGCTGAAGGCCGCGCGTCAACAACAGGAGCTTTCGCTGCGTACGCTGGGAGAGCGCGTCGGTTTTTCCGCCAGTTTTCTGTCGCAAGTGGAACTGGGCCAGGTATCTCCGTCGCTTGCGTCGCTCGACCGGATCGCGCAGGCCCTGGGTCTGCAGCTGCACGACCTGCTGGCTGAACCCGACACGGCGCTCAACCCGGTACTGCACCGGCGGGAGGAAGTGACCCTGCGGTCGGAATGGTCGCGCGCGGCGGTAAGATCGCTGCTTCCGGCGGATACGCAGGGGCAGGTTTCGGCGGTTCTGATCGATATGGAGCCGGGCGGGCGGACCGGCAACACCGGTGTTTCACACAAAGGCAAGGAGCTGTTTTTCTGCGTGCGGGGGAAAGCCAAGGTGGTGCTGGCCGACGAGGAATACAGTCTGATGGAAGGAGACAGTCTGTACTACGACGCGAAGCTGCCTTCCAGGGTGGAAAACACCAGCAGGAGCAGGACCGAGGTTCTCCTGATATCGGTGAGGTTGAAATAACGCCGGCTTTGGCGCGGCGCTATTGCCTGACATTCAGGGCCATCAGCCGGCAACTGCCCCCTGGCGGCATCCGATTGCTCGGCACATGGAGTATTTCTGTATGGCGATGCTTTTTCTGAATGAATACGCCGAAGCCCATTCCAGCAAGCGGCGCAGGCAGGTTTCGTTCTGCAGCCCCAGGTATCATAAACCTGACGGCAGCGCCGCCAGCATCGCCATCACCGTGGTAATTGAAGATGGGGACGTGGCTGGAGTGATATCGGCCGTAATCGAGAACGGCGGCATCGGGCAGATGGATGACAAAGGCGTTTATCACTTCGTACCATGGCCCTGCGCCGCGGTTGAGATCTGCGAGCTGTGAACTGGCTATTGGAAGACAACGGAATTGACTTGCCCAATCCGGACGGATTCCTGGTCAGCGGCAAAGCCTGATGCAGTATTGAGTATACGCAGTTGCGGGCCAATTACCTGTCCAACTGGTGGAGGAACGCGATTCGGATCATCCCGCGGCCGGGCTGTCATGCCCCAGTCCGTAGCGCTTTAATTTCACAAACAAAGTCTTGTAGTCGGTCTTGAGCAGGCGCGCGGCCTTTTGCTTGTGGCCGTTGGTCGCGCGCAGCGCCGCAACAATGGCTTGCTTCTCCGCCTCTTCCAGCGCGAGTTTAGCGATGTCGCGCAGGGAGGCGCCGTCAGGTTCGATTTTCGGCGGCGCCGGGCGGGGGACAGCGGACGCTGCGGCCTGGGTGTCGGCGCCGCTGTTTTCCTCCGAAAGCATCGGCTCAATATCGGCCGCTTCGATGGCCACCCTGGAGGACTGCAGCGCCGCCCGCCGCATCACGTTGCGCAACTGGCGGATGTTGCCAGGCCAGTGATACGCCTGCAGAACGCGCGCGCCGGAGTCGGTGAGCAGCGAGGCCGGCCGCTTGAGTTCAACCCGCGCCTCTTCCAGAAACGCCCGCGCGAGCGGCAGGATGTCTTCGCGCCTTTCGCGCAATGGCGGCAGCGAGATGACGAACTCGGCCAAGCGGAAATAGAGGTCCTGGCGGAACAGCCCCCTGGCGCTATGCTCCTGAAGGTTGGCGTTGCTGGCCGCGATTACGCGCACGTCCACCGCGGTAGCGCGCGAGGATCCCACCGGCCGGATCTGCCGCTCCTGTATCGCGCGCAGCAGCTTGGGCTGCGAGGCAAGGGGCAGATTGGAGACCTCATCGAGGAACAAGGTGCCGGTGTTGGCCATTTGAAAGTGGCCGTCCTTGCGCCGGACGGCGCCGCTGAAGGCGCCTTTTTCATGGCCGAACAACTCCGATTCAACCAGCGCCTCGGGGATCGCGCCGGCGTCGATCGCCACGAACGGCATGTTCGCGCGCTGGCTTTCCTGATGGATGGCGCGCGCCACCAGTTCCTTGCCGGTACCGGTCTCGCCCTGGATCAGCACGGTGAAATTAGAGGCGGCGACCCGGCGAATCGCGTCCACCAACTCGCGCATCGGCGCACTGGGCGTCATCAGGCGGGCCAGATAGCCCTGACGGTCGACCATGCGGCGCAGGCTTTCCACCTCGATCCTGAGTTTGCGGCGTTCCAGGGCCTGGCGAACGCTCAGCACCACCCGGTCGTTCTGAATCGGACGGATGAGAAAATCCTCGGCGCCGTGCTTGATTGCCTGGACGGCGGTTTGGATGTCGCCGTAAGCGGTCAGCATGATGACCGGGAGTTGGGGCGCGGTGGTTTTGAGCCGGTCCAGGGTTTCGATCCCGTCCATTCCGGGCATCCGCAGATCGAGCAGCACGACGTCGGGGGGATCGGAGGCGATGCGCGCGAGCGCCGCTTCGCCGCTTTCCACCGCGGCGGTAGCAAAACCCTCGGCCTGAAAAACCGCCTCCAGCATCTTCAAATTGGCGGGACTGTCATCTACCGCGAGTATCCGGGGAGTGTCATTGCCGTCCATGACGCAAATCCGACTGAAGTCACTTCGATCCCGTCCCGAAGCGCCGGCGAATCAGACTGCGCGCGGTTTCGAAGGTCGGAGCGGTTAGCGGCTTGACCAGATAGCCCAAAGCGCCGCGTTTGAGATAATCCGCCCTGACCGCATCGTGAGTCACCGGACTGGTGATGATTACGGCGGTATCGGGAAAATCGGCTCTGATTTTTTGGAAAGCTTGCTCGCCGCCGATACCCTCGGAGGGGGGCGTCAGCAGGTCCAGGGTCACCAGATCGTATTTTTCGGCGCGCAGCTTTGCCAGCGCCTGTGCCGCGCTGGCGGTTTCGCTGAATCGATCGCATCCGCAGGCGGTCAGGCGGTAGCGCAGTAAACGGCGGACGGACGGCGAGCTATCGACGACCAGCGTCTTGATGGGCATGACAACCTCCTGATTGCAGCGGCGGGCGCCGCTTGAGCGCAGCTACTCCAGATCCAGGATTGGAGGAGATGGGTGCGCCACTTTCCCCCTCTCGATTGCGATCGGTTGGTTGATTCATTCGCGGTCCGGCGCGATGCGCGGTTAAGTGGCGGTCTTCGATTCTGCGCCGCTGCCGTGGGGCGCCGCGGGAGTGCCGTTGTGCGCGCGCGGCCGATGCGGAGGTTTGACGGGAGGTTCACCCCGATCCGAATGCGCATTGTCGGCTTTGCCATTGAGCGGCAGCCGCGCGTAAAAGGTGCTGCCCTCTCCGGGCTTGCTGTTCACCCCCACCTTTCCGCCCTGCGCCTCGACCACGGTCCGGGTGAGGGCCAGGCCCAGGCCGGTGCCGGGGTATTTTTTCTTCGCGCTGCCGTCGAGCTGGCGGAACCCCACAAAAAGACGCGGGATATCCTGAGCTTTGATCCCGATTCCTGTATCCTCCACTTCCAGCACCAGTTCCTCGCCCTCGGTGCGCACGCGCGCCATGACGCGGCCTCCGGCGGCGGTGAATTTCAGCGCGTTGGAAAGATAATTGAACAACACCTGCCGCAGCCGCGCCTGGTCCAGCACCGGAACGGTCATCGCGGCCTGATTTTCGGTCTGCAGCCGGATACCTTTGAGGGCCGCTTGGGGCGCGAAGGCCGCCTCGGCTTCATGCAGCAACTCGGTCAGGTCCACCGGCTGCGGCACGAGCGGGATTTTGCCCGATTCGATCCTGCTCGATTCCACTCGCGCCAGATCGAGCAGGTCGTCGATCATGCGCAGGAGATGGCGGGCGCTGGCGAGAATATCGCCGAGATACTCTTTCTGCCTGCCGGCCAGGGGGCCGGCCTTGCCGTCATGCAGCAGTTCGGAAAAACCGATGACGGCGTTAAGCGGCGTGCGCAGTTCATGGGACAAATTGTTGAGAAATTCGCGGTTGAAGCGGTTCGCCGCCTGGACCCGGCGGTATTGTTCGGCCAGTTCCTGATTCTGGAGGCGGATAGTGCGTTCGCGCTGCACGATGTAGTTGTCCAGCGCCAAACCCATGTCCAGGCAGACGATTTTGAGCAGGGAGAGAAACGCTTCGACGCGGGGTTTGCGCGGTTTTTCCGGCTGCAACAGACGGCGCGCGACCGAATCCAAATAGCGCCGATAGGCTCCCAGGTAATAGTTCACGTCCAGTCCAATGCGCTCGTGGACGGCACCCACCATGAGCCGGTCAGCCACATAGGCGTCGCCATAGCGGCCGCCGGTCAGGCCCAGGAAATAGCGTTTCTGCAGCCGCTTGACCCGCTCCAAAGTTCGCGGTTCGCGAAAGAACCGGCGGGTTTCATTGAACGACTTGAAATGAGCGTAAAATTCCTCGATGACCTCGTCGGCGTATTTGCGCGCCAGCGGCGCCAGCGCGGCCAGCCGCCTCGCATCGCGGACGGTAAAATCCAAAAACGCCTTGCGCCGGATGATTTCGCGCCGCGAGATTCCGTTGCCGCTGCGCAGCCTGCCAACTCTATTCGTGGATGTGCGCATGATGTGCCTGCTTGCGCGGCCCGGAGTCCTCTGAAGCACCTGCGCCGCCCTGGCCCCGGCCATGCCGAGCGGCTTTTGGCCTCGACCTCTTGCCGGCGGCCGGCCGCATTGCCGGCGCAGCACGCTTGAGGTAGCCCTCGATTGCCGCGGGCAGCGTGCGCGTGTCGATCGGCTTGGACAGGTATCCGTCGCATCCCGCCGCCAGCGCCTTCTGCTCGTCCCCCTTCATCGCGTAGGCGGTAAGCGCAACCACCACGATTTGCTTGAATCGCGGGTCGCGTTTGAGCCGTCCGGTCAGCTCCAGACCATCGATCCCCGGCATCTGGATATCCATCAGGATCAGGTCCGGCTTCCAATGTTCCAGCAGCGCCAACGCCTCCTGGGCGTCCATCGCGCTCTTGACCGGATAACCTTCGGCATCCAGGACGGCTTCCATCAGGCGCAGATTGGACTGATTGTCGTCCACTATCAGAATCGGTTGTGTCTTCATCAATCCTTCTATTGCAGCGTCGTTACTTGCTATTCGGGCGTCGCTATTTGGCCTGTCCTGCGACCCTGCCGTTGGCCGCTTTCTGCCCGCCCGCATGAGCCAGGGTCATGCTGATTTCCGCGAGCAGGGTTTGAATTGAACCGTCGCCCTTGGCCACCACGCCCTGGGTCGTCGCGGCCAGCAAGTCCTTTTCTTTTTTGGCCAGCTCCCGGGAGGTGAGAACGATGACCGGGGTGGAGCGTCCGTGTTCCGCGGCGCGGAAACGGCGTAGAAACTCGAATCCGTCCACCTTGGGCATCACCAGGTCCAGCACCACGACGTCGGGCGGCCGCTGGGCGGCCACGCGCAGCGCGGCCAGAGCGCTGGACTTGGCCACGGTCGCGTAGCCATTGTGATTGAGCGCGCTTTGGAACAGCTTAAGGTCGCGGCGGTTGTCATCCACCAGCAGCACAGTGGCCTCCTGGCCGGCCCGGCGGCCATCGACCCGTTTGATGGCGTTTATCAGGTCGCGCTCGTCGACCGGTTTTTCCAAAAAGTCATCGATGGCGAAGCCGACTCCGGCGCCTTCATCGGCCAGCACCGATACGACTACCACCGGCGTGCTTGCGTTGGGACCGCCTTTACGGATACGGCGCAGTACGTCCCATCCGCTCATGTCCGGGAGCATCAGGTCGAGCGTGACGGCGTCGAATTTGCGTTCGCGCAAAAGACGCAGCGCTTCGGACCCGGTGGCGGCGCTTTCCGCGGTGAAACCCGCTCCCTCCAGCGTGGCCACCAGCCACTGACGATCGCGCGCGGTATCCTCGATGACCAGGACCTTGCGCGCCCTACGATCGGGCGCGGATGAGACAGCCGCGGCATCGCGCATATTGGCCACATCGACGCGCGGCAAGGTGGCCGAAAAGATGCTGCCTTTGCCCGGGGTGCTGACCACGCCCACCCAGCCGCCCTGGGCTTCGACAATCCGTTTGGTCAACGCCAGTCCCAGACCGGTGCCCTGATATTTCTTGGAAGCGCTGGCGTCGAGTTGCTGAAACTCCGCGAACAGGCGCGGTATGTCTTCCGCGCTGATCCCGATGCCGGTGTCCTCTACTTCCAGCACCAGTTTGTCGGAAGCCTGCGGCCGCATCCGGATCGTCACCCGCCCCTCCTCGGGGGTGAATTTCAACGCATTGGACAGATAATTGAACAGCACCTGCTTGAGCTTGGCCGGATCCAGCACCACCTCTTTGAGCGCGGGATCGATCTCGGTGTGCAGCCGGATCCGCTTGTGCGCGCTCAGGGTGCGCAGGATGTCGCAGGCCTCGGCGACCAGCCGCTGGGGGTCGATCGGCTCGGGGAAGAACTCCATCTTGCCCGATTCGACCTTCGACAGGTCGAGCACGTCGTTGATCAGTTGCAACAGATGCCGCGCGCTGGTCAGGACGTCGCCGACGTAGCTCTTCTGCCTGGAGTTGATGGCGCCGGCGCGGCCGTCCTGAAGCAGTTCGGAAAAGCCGATGATGGCGTTGAGCGGGGTGCGCAGTTCGTGCGACATATTGGCGAGAAATTCGCTTTTCAGACGGTTGGCTTGCTGGACGCGGCGGTTCTGCTCCTCCAGTTCCTCGTTCTGACGGCGCAACTGTTCTTCCAGGCGCTTCTGCTCCGTGATGTCCTTGGAGATGAGGACGTATCCGATGGGCTGGCCCGCGGCGTCGCGGCGCAGGGTCAGCGCCACCGACGCGGTGAAACGCTGGCCGTCCTCGCGCACCCGCTCGAACACGCCCTCCGCCTTGCCGGTTTCCAGCGCCGTGCGCATGAAGTGGTTCACGCGTCCCGAATCGAGGTCGGCCGGCGTAAACAGCACCTTGGCGTTGCGTTTGCCGACCATGTCCTCGGCGCTGTAGCCGTAGTTGCGGCGCGCGCCCGCGTTCCAGTTGAGGATGCGCCCGTCGAGGTCCATCGCGATGATCGAATACTCGGTGGAGCTTTCCAGCACGTTGTTGAGAAAGGCGGTGGTTTCGGTCAGCTCGCTGTTCTGCTTGCGGATCTGCTCCTCCAGCGCCTTTTGCGCGGTGATATCGCGCGCGGCCGCGAACACGCCGCGCAGCCGCCCGTCGGCGTCGCGGAAGGTGGTGGCGTTGTAGGAGACCACGGTCTGGCGCCCGTCGCGGGCGCGGATGGTCAGCTCGTAGTTGGTCACCCGGTCCTCGGCCAGCACCTGGCGCACCCCCTCCTCGGCGCGCACCGGATCGGTAAAATATTGCTTGAACGGACTGCCAATCAGCTCTTCGCGCGCGTAGCCGGTGATTTCGCACATCTGGCGGTTGACGTCGGTGATCACGCCCAGCGTGTCGGTGGTCATCAGGGCGTCGATGTTGGATTCGATCAGGCTGCGGGTGTAGGCCTGCTGCTCGCGCATCGCGCGCTCGATTTCTTTCTGCTGGGTGATCTCGCGCGCGCCGGCCAGGATACCGGCGACGGCGCCGGAGGTGTCGTGGAAGACGGCGGCGTTGAAGGAGACCGGGACCTTGCGCGCGGTTTTGGTCCGCAGCACCAGCTCGTAGTTGGTCACGGCACCGTCGCGGAAGGTCTGCGCCACGCCGGCGCGCGCCGCTTCCGGATCGGTGAAATAGGAGAAAAACGAGCTGCCCGCCAGTTGTTTGCGGTTGTAGCCGGTCAGCTTGACGCTCTGCTCGTTGACGTCGGTGATGACGCCGTCGGGATCGACCGTCATCAGGGCGTCAACGCTGGATTCGATCAGGCTGCGGTTGTAGTTCTGTTGCTCGCGCAACTGCTCTTCCAGGCGTTTCTGCTCGGTTATCTCGCGCGCGGCGGCAAAGATGCCGGCGACCTGCCCGGCCGTATCCTTGAAGGTGCCGGCGTTGAATGACACCACCGTGCGCTTGCCGGTGCGCGAGCGCAGCACCAGCTCGTAATTGGTGACCGAGCCTTCGGCCAGGGTCTGGCGCACGCCGGCGGCGGCGCGTTCGGGCTCGGTGAAATAATCCTTGAAGGAGCTGCCGATCAGCTCATCGCGGC
>JAJPJA010000050.1 GCA_021324455.1 Pseudomonadota bacterium
GCTCGGCTTGCGCCGCTTCGCCCAGCTCGCGGTTGCGCCGGCGTTGGTCGGCAAAGTCCTGATCCGCGAGCCGGGCGTAGGCGCCGGTATGCAGCTCCACATGGTTCGCGCCGGCCTGTGCGGCGGCGCTCAGTTGTTTCGGGTCGGGCTCGATGAACAGGCTCACGCCGATTCGCGCTTCACGCAGGCGCCGGATGATCGGCGTCAGCCGCTCTGACATCGCTTCGACATCAAGTCCGCCTTCGGTAGTGAGCTCCTGGCGGCGCTCGGGCACGATACAGACGTCGCGCGGTCTGACCTTCAGCGCGAGTTCGACCATTTCTTGGGTCGGCGCCATTTCCTGGTTGATCGGGATTTTGATCGCCGCCGCGATACGGAACAGGTCGCGATCGACGATATGGCGGCGGTCTTCGCGCAGATGCATCGTGATTGCGTCGGCGCCGGCTTTTTCGGCGGCAATTGCGGCCTGCAGCGGGTCGGGATAATCAACTCCGCGGGCCTGGCGCAGGGTCGCGACGTGATCGACGTTTACCCCGAGCTTTATCATTGCCGATGGATCGAGGGGGCTACGAATCGCCGCCCAAGCCGATTTGTTTTTCGATGGCGGCGCCGATTTCGTGGGCTCCGGCTTCGATCTCCGTTTGATCCTCGCCCTCCACCATCACGCGGGCCAGCATCTCGGTGCCCGAGTAGCGGACGAAGACGCGGCCGCGGCCGTTGAGCCGCTGCTCGACCGCGCCGATGATCCCCGCCACGTCGCGCATCTCGTCGAACGGCACGCGCCGGCGGACCTTGACGTTGTAGAGCACCTGCGGAAACCGCTGCATGGCGCGCAGTTCGCACAGCGGTTTGCCGGTATCGAGCATGTGCTCCAGAACCATCAGGGTCGTAATCAGTCCGTCGCCGGTGGTCGAACAATCCATGAAGATGATATGGCCGGATTGTTCGCCGCCCAAATTGTAGCCGCTGGCGCGCATCTCGCGGCATACCGAGGGATCTCCGACTTCGGTGCGGACCAGACGCAGACCTGCTTCGGCCAGCGACTTGTCCAGCCCGAGATTGCTCATCACCGTCGCCACCACGGTGTTGGCGCTGAGCCGTCCGCTGGCGGCCATCGCGCGGCCCATCAGCGCCATCACATCGTCGCCGTCGAGCACCTCGCCTCGGCTGTCGACCAGGATGGCGCGGTCGGCGTCGCCGTCGAGGGCCACGCCGATATCGGCCTGCTCCCTGAGCACGGTTTCGCGCACGCGGGCGGGATTGAGCGCACCGCCGTCAAGATTGATATTCTTGCCGTCGGGATCCACGCCCAGCGCGATCACATCGGCGCCGAGCTCGTCCAGCACGTCGGGGCCGACTTTGTAGGCGGCGCCGTTGGCGCAGTCGATGACGATCTTAAGTCCGTCTAAGGTGCGCTGACGGCGCAGACACGACTTCAGGAATACCAGATAGCGGCCGATGGCGTCGTCGATGCGCATCGCCTTGCCGATCTCCGCGGGACCGGCGGGGGCGTCAAGTTTGCTTTCGTCGAACACCAGCTCTTCGATTTGCCGTTCGATGTCGTCGTCGAGCTTGAAGCCCTCGTGGGAGAAGAACTTGATACCGTTGTCCTGGTAGGGGTTGTGGGACGCGGAGATCACCACGCCGGCGGCGGCGCGCATGCTGCGGGTCAGAAAGGCGATGGCCGGGGTCGGCATCGGCCCGACCAGCATCACGTCGGCGCCCATCGAGCAAATCCCGGATTCCATTGCGGTCTCCAGCATGTAGCCTGACAGGCGCGTATCCTTGCCGATGAGTATCCGTCGATGCCGTCCGCTGGGGCGGCGGAACACCTGGGCCAGCGCGCGCGCCAGCTTCAACGCCATTTCGCAGGTAATCGGGTATTGATTGGCGACGCCGCGCACACCGTCGGTGCCGAACAGCCGGGGGGAAGCCGCGGAGTGGGAAATTGCTGAACTCAACTTCTGTCCTCTAATTTCGATCTGTAAAGGCGAAGTCTAACCTTATCGGGGTACTCATGCACGACCTCAAGACCTTTGGGCAGGTCGACCTGCACCGGCGCGTCGAACCATCCGACGCCCAGGTCGCGCGCGTCGACCCATACGGAACCGTCCAGCGCCAGCCGCGACAGGCTTTTCTGCGGCCCGCGCACGGTCAGCGAGACGCGCTGCGGATGCAGCAGGAACTTGCGGTCGGAGTTGCGCACGGTGACCGGCACGTCATGGAACTCGCGCTCCGCGATAACCTCCTGCAGCTTGACGGTGGCCAGCACCCAGTTGGTGGAAAGTTTGATTGACGTGCCGACATCCTGCAGCTGCACATAGCGCGAGACCGGTTCGGTCGCGCCCTGCACGTCGAAGGGCATGGTGTCGATCGCGTCGAGGCTGCGCAGCGCGTGGCTGGGCCCGGTGACGCTGACCACCGGCGGCTTGATATCGATCGAACCGACCGCCAGACCGCTGGCCACCTGGCCGTTGATACTCAGGCGCACGGGCAGCTCGCGGGTCATGATCTGGTCGACATCGAGCGTAATCTGAGAGGGCACGATCCGATCGATCGTGGTCTGTCGCGGGATACGAAACATCTCGGGCGTGATTTTGAGTTCGGCCTGCCCGGGGGTAAGGCCGCGCAAATCCATTCTGACCGTAAGGCGCCCGGGATCGAGCAGCGACAGCAGGGTGCGCGGTCCGGAGATCGACAGGCTGACAAAGTCGGGGCGGCGGTTGGTGATGGTCAAGCCGGTTGGAAGGCCGCGGTATTCAACCGGCACCAGCAGATTGGCCTGAGCCTCGCGCTGGCCGGCATTGACGAAGAACCACAATCCCAGAGCGATCAGCACGGCCAGGATGCGCAGGCTCAAATTGCGCAGCAGAAACTGCTTGATCTTGCTCAACCGCATCGTCGCAGGCGCCTGCCGGTCTCATCGGCTCATGGAGTCAGCGCTTCCAGTTGCTGGCGCAGCGTGGCCGGTTCCAGATGCCGCGTGAGCACGCCGCCCCTGGCCAGTGAGATGGTACCGTCTTCCTCCGACACCACCACCACCACCGCATCAGTTTCCTCGGTCAGGCCGATTGCCGCCCGATGCCGCGTGCCGAGCGACGCCAACTCGGGACTGGAAGAGAGCGGCAGCAGGCATTTGGCCGCCACCACCTGTTCGCCCTTGATGATTACGGCTCCATCATGGAGCGGTGAACCGGGCATAAAGATGGTCTCCAGCAACGCCGCCGACAAGCGCGCGTCAACCGGCCTGCCTCCCTCTATATAATCGCTCAGGCCCACTTCGCGTTCCAACACCATGAGTCCGCCAATTCGATGCGCCGACAGCCATCCGGCGGCCTGCGCCAATTCCTCCGCCGCCACCCCGCCGTTGGTGCGAAAGCCGAGAAAGGGGCCGGTTCCGAATCGCGTTAGGGCGCGGCGAATGTCGGCTTGAAAGATAACGACCAGGATGATGATCAGCGAGCCGAGAAAGTTATTCAGCAGCCAGTTCAGGGTGAACAGCCCGAGCATCTGGGAGGCCAGATAAGCCACTCCCAGCAGTGCGAGCCCCAACACCATCTGAACGGCGCGCGTCCCGCGGATCAGCAACGCGATACGGTAGACAATAAACGCGACCACCCCGATATCAATCGCGTCCATCCAGCGCAAAGTGGGGACGAAGTCGGGCTTGAGAGTCATCGATGGGTTCCGATGCCGCCTGGAGGCGCGGCAGTTAATTGTATCCAGAATCCCTTACTTCAGGCCAAGAAGGGCTGAGATTGCTAAATATCCCAGCGGGCAGCGGCAATCGCGCACGTCATCCGGACTGCCGCCGCGATCGGGCCGGGATCGTGCACTCGAACGATCGCGGCGCCGGCGGCCACCGCCAGCGATACCGCGGCCGCCGTTCCCAGTAATAACTGTTCCTGTTCGGCACCGGCGATCTGACGGACGAAGTTCTTGCGCGAAACGCCGACCAGAATCGGATATCCCAACCGACACAGACGCGGAAGTCCCGCCAGCAGTTTCAGATTGTGGCTGGTTTTTTTGGCAAATCCAATGCCAGGGTCGATAATTATTCGCGACTTCGCGATTCCCGCCGCCCGCGCCGCCTCAGCCCGCCGCTGCAGATAGGCGCCAACCTCATCCACCACGTCGTGATAGCGCGCCATCTGCGCCATCGTGGCCGGCGTGCCCCGCATATGCATCAGCACGACCGCAGCGCGATAACGCGCGACCACGCCCGCCATCGCACCGTCGAAGGTCATCGCGCTGACGTCATTGACGATTTCCGCGCCGGCTTCCAGCGCCTGCTCCGCCACTATCGCCTTTCGAGTATCGATAGAGATGGGACGATGCAGCCGTCCCTGAAGTTTACGGATAACCGGAAGGACGCGGCTGGCTTCGACCTCGGCGGGGACTTCGACCGCGCCCGGACGGGTGGACTCGCCGCCGATATCGACAATGTCGGCGCCCTCCTGCTCCATCTGCAGGGCGCGGGCGACGGCGGCTTCAGGATCAAAGAAACGGCCGCCGTCCGAAAACGAATCGGGAGTGACGTTAATTACCCCCATCACGGCGGGAAACTTTATGCGGGCGCCGTGTGCAAGGCGCAGCGCGCGCAGCGGCAATCGGCGCCGACTGACGGAATTGCGGGCGGCCGCACGCGCCACTGGGGTCGGGCCGGTCTCAGGCCAGAACTGGTTTGGGCGGCAGACCGGGCACTCCCCGGTCTTCTTCGGCGACCTTTTCGGGCTTTTCGCGCGGAACTTCCACCGGACGCGCCTGACCGTCGATACTGGCGGGCGGCGCCTCCACGGTTGCGGTCTGCGGCGGCTTGCCCTCGCGATAAGCCGTCACGATCGCTTCGACCTCGCTGCCGTCGAGGACTTCTTTTTCCAGCAGCTTGTCGGCGACCGCATGGAGGGCGGCCAGATTTTCGGCCAGCAACGAACGCGCGGTGTCATAGGAATCCTGGATCATCCGGCGCACCTCGCGGTCGATTTCGATCGCGGTATGCTCGGAGTAGTCGCGCTGATGGTACAAGTCTTTACCCAGAAAAACCTGCTCGTCCTTGCGGCCGAAGGTCATCGGGCCCAACTCGGGACTCATGCCGAATTCGCAGACCATCTTGCGCGCCAGCTCAGTGGCTTTTTCGAGGTCGTCGCCGGCGCCGGTGGTCATGTGGCCGAAGACCAGTTCCTCCGCGGTGCGGCCGCCAAACATCATCGCCAGACGCGTCATCAGGTATTCGCGAGTGTAGGTGTAGCGGTCGTCGAGCGGCAACTGCTGCGTGATACCCAGCGCCATGCCGCGCGGGATGATAGTTACCTTATGAACGGGGTCGGCGCCGGGCAGCAGGATGGCGACCAGGGCGTGGCCGGCTTCGTGATAGGCGGTGTTGCGGCGCTCCGCCAGCGACATCACCATCGAGCGGCGCTCCGCCCCCATCATCACCTTGTCCTTGGCCAGCTCAAAGTCGTTCATGTCGACTTTGTCTTTGTTGCGGCGGGCGGCCAGCAGCGCGGCCTCGTTGACCAGATTCTCCAAATCGGCGCCGGCGAAACCGGGCGTGCCGCGCGCCAGTTTCTCCAGCGATACGTCTTCGGAGATCGGCACCTTGCGCATATGGACACGCAGGATCCCCTCGCGTCCTTTCATGTCGGGGCGCGGGACCACCACGCGTCGATCGAAACGTCCGGGCCGCAACAACGCGGGGTCGAGCACGTCGGGGCGGTTGGTGGCGGCCACCAGGATCACCCCCTCATTGGCCTCGAACCCGTCCATCTCGACCAGCAACTGGTTGAGGGTCTGTTCGCGCTCATCGTGACCGCCGCCCAAACCGGCGCCGCGATGGCGTCCGACGGCGTCGATCTCGTCGATGAAGATGATACATGGGGCGTGCTTCTTGCCTTGGACGAACAGGTCGCGCACGCGCGAAGCGCCGACGCCGACGAACATCTCGACGAAGTCAGAACCGGAGATAGAAAAAAACGGGACGCCGGCTTCGCCCGCAATCGCGCGCGCCAGCAGGGTCTTGCCGGTCCCGGGAGGTCCGACCAGCAGGACGCCCTTGGGAATACGTCCGCCCAGCTTGGTGAAGCGTTTGGGATCGCGCAGGAACTGGATAATCTCCTCCAGTTCGTCCTTGGCCTCGTCGATACCGGATACGTCGGCGAACGTGACTTTATGCGTGTTCTCGTTGAGTAAACGCGCGCGGCTCTTGCCAAATGACATCGCCTTGCCGCCGCCGATCTGCATCTGACGCATGAAGAAGATCCAGACCGCAACCAGCAGCAGCATCGGGAACCATTGCACCAGAGCCACCATCCACCACGGGTCGCCCTCTTCGGGCTTGGCGGTGATCTTTACCCGGTTGCCGAGCAGAATCTTGACCAAATCGGGGTCGCGCGGCGCGTAGGTTTTGAAATGCTCGCCCGAAGGAGTCTGACCATGGATCGTGTTGCCCTGGATGACAACTTCGGAGACCTGGTGATTCTCGACCTGGGAGAGGAAATCGGAGAAGCGGACTTCCGGCTCGCGAGTCTGCTGCCTGCTGAAGACGTTGAACAGCAGCAGGAACATCAGCCCCAGCACCAGCCAGAGAGCGATGCTGCGCGAAAATTGATTCATCCTCTAATAGACGCTAGCACGCGGGTTAAATTGTACGCAACGTCCGGAACTGGCCGAAAGCTGCACTACCTGTGTGGTTTCAGCCGTCACCAATCCGAGATTCGAACGCACCAGACCGGGCAGCCAGGCCACCCGGCCCTCGAGCGTCACGATCGGAAAGCGGCGGCGTTGATCGGTGGCCAGTTTGTGTTCGATAAAGACGTCCTTTACTTTGCGGCTGCCCGACAGGCCCAGGGGAGCGATCCGATCGCCCGGCTTGAAGTTGCGTACCGTCAATCCCGAACTCAACGCTCGAAGGTCGAATACCGCGCGAGTCTGGTCGCGCGGCATCGTCAGGGACGCGCGCGTCAACAGCGTGGATTCGAAGATGGTTTGCGCCGGTTCAACTACGGTAACCCCGCTGAGCGCCAGCGGCATCTCGAAAGCGGGCGCGACATCGTTATGTTTGCGCTCCCTCACCACTAACAGTTTGCCGTATCTGCGCCGCGCAAGCCAGCCGCCAGGCAGGACGATTCGCCCATTGGGCGGTCCGTCGACGGCGAGGCCGCAGATTGCTTCAATATGACTGCGTTCGAAGCCCGAAAGGCTGCCAATCGTTCTGATGATGTAGCGCCGCATCAGCACCGGCCCCAGCGCCGGATGCAGCGAACGAAACCCATCCAGATCCAGCCAGCCGTCCTCGTCAAGGCATCGGCTCATCGCATCCGCCGCCATCCGCGCCAGCAAATCATCGATTTGGCGCATCTCGGCGCCCAATTCGACCAGGCGTTCGGTCAGGCCGGGCGCATAATCGCGCTCCAGCATCGGCAGCAGCCGATGGCGCAGGCGGTTGCGATCGTAGTTGAGCGAACGGTTGCTGGAGTCTTCGACAAAAGCGGCGCCGATCTCACTCAGATAAGCGAGGATCACGCGGCGGCGCACCTTAAGCAGCGGCCGCACCAGCCGGCCGCCCAATTCGGCCATCGCGCTCAGTCCGGTGATACCAGTGCCGCGCAGCAGCCGCATCATCACGGTCTCGGCCTGATCGTCGGCCTGATGCGCCAGCGCAATGTAGCGTGCGCCGATTCGATCCGCGGTCGCGGTGAGAAAAGCGTAACGGGCGGCGCGGGCCCTTTCCTCCAGATTTGCGCTGGAGTGCCTTAACCCCTGCAGGCGTTCGACGCTCAGACCTACCCGCATCCGGTCGCAAAGCTGGCGGACGAACGCCTCATCGCGATCGGATTCCTGCGCGCGCAGGCAATGATTGAGATGCGCGGCCGCGAGGTTAAAACCAAACTTCGCGCGCAGGCCAAGCAGGGCGTGAAACAACGCCACGGAATCGGCGCCGCCGGAGAGCCCGAGCAGGATTGTCGCGCCGGCCAGGTCCGGCAGCCTGGCCAGACAACGGGCGGCGGTCCTGCTCAATTCCCGCGACGCGGCGTTTCCGGGCATCTGAGGGCGCTTCTCCAGATTCGTCATGAACAGCCCAAGTCATGTTTTAAATCAAACGCCGCATGCGGTAAATCAGTGCCGGCGCGATCCGGAACGCGAAACGCGGGACAACAACGGCGCAAAACCCGGCGCTGTCACGTCTGGTTGTTGACAGAAAACGGACCCCGGCTTAGACACCGCATAGCGGCAAATTCGACACCTCTGTTAACCTGGACTGACCTCGAAAGGTTGGTTGCGTTTAAGGCATAGGGCGGCAGGCAAAGAACAAATGACCGTTAGCCATTGTACTTCAGGCCAAGTGCTGCAGAATAAGCCGCTGACGCAGTATTGATTCCCATGCCGAAGGTCCCGTCTGGACCGCGGCCGGGCGTTGGCAAAGGGTCGAAAACATACAGGATCTGATAAAGACACCTCGATGAAACGCAAAGTAGTCCTCTTGCTGCTCGCGATTTTGCTGTTCGCATCCGAACTGCCCACCACGGCCTGGGCGTACGTCGATCCGAACACGGTTGGATTCGTCGCGCAATTTCTAGCGCCATTGGGGACATTGTTGGTCTCATGCCTGATTTACTTTCGCCGAAAAATAACCTCCGCCTTGTCGGCTGTGATACAAAAGGTGAGGAAACGCGAGCCGCAACCAAGTCCTGATGGCACGAGTTCCTGAAAGCTGGTATCGGCTCTTCCGCTCCATCGCCGTTCCCACCCTGCTTATCGCCTGTCCGACGCTGCTGGCCGGACATTGGAATGCGTGGCGCCATTTTTTGGGCCTGGCTGACACGGCCACCCAATGCGTACTGGCAGCGGCGCCGGTGCTGCTGACTGAAGCGGCGGCCGCTTTGGCTCTGGCGCTGGTCCTGTGCTCTCTGATTGTCCGGGGCAGGCTGGGAAACACGGCCATCGAAACTTGCGCCGACGTATTGACGATGCTGGTCATCGGCTACAGCGCGTCGCGCATATTCGCGGCTTGCCGATGGCTCGACCGGACCCATCCGGGGCTGCTGGCCGCGGCCGCAGTCGCGATGCTGATTGCGCTGCGCGTACGCAATGGGAGTCCGCGCCTGCACCTGCAGCAGTACAACGCATCATCGGCGTTTATCCTGCCCGCGTATGCGGTGCTGGCTGCGGTCCTGATGCCGGGACGGGTGGAATGGCGGCGTTTCGACGCTATCCCGGCGGACCCGCCCGCGGCTGCGGCGGCCCAACAAAGGCCCGATGTGGTCTTGATCACGTTCGACGCCCTGTCGGCGCAGGATATGTCGCTGTTGCATTACCATCTGCCAACGACACCGAATTTCCAACGGCTGGCGCGCAGCAGCCATGTCTTCACTCATTTCTATTCCAGCTGCGACTTCACCACCCCCGCGGTGGTGACGCTGATTACCGGCAAGGACCTGCTGTCGCATCGGGTGTATCAACTCACCGGAATCGTGCCGCGCGCCATACGCGCTCAGAACGTGGCCCAGGTGCTGAAGGACGCCGGTTACCGGACGATGGCGGTGGTGACCAACAACTACGCGCATCCGCTGCATCTGGGAATCGACGGGTCGTTTGACTATCTGCCCGAACCGCCGGCCAATGCATGGCTGCGGCCGGCCGGCTGGCCGCTTCAACTCGGGCATACTTTGCTGTTCGACTCTGACGCTTCGCCGACCTCGTGGATCGCTCCGCTGCTGCGCGTGAGCGGGAGGTTTTTCCCCAGCTTCAATCAGAATCCCAGCGTCGACCCGGCGCGGGTATTCGACTTGAGCGAGCGGCTGATGGCGTCGGTAAACGGTCCTGAGTTCATCTGGATCCATCTGTTTGCGCCGCATTTCCCCTACGTCACGCGGCCGCCTTTCCGCGGCCGTTTTCTCCACGCCAATCGCTTCCTCACGCAGGCCGATTTCGCCGCCGCCCGCCGCCTGGGGCATTACCGCGACCGGCTGCAGCCGGTGTTCGACGATTTGCGCGCGCGCTATGACGAGTCGATCGCTCAATCGGACGCCGCCTTCGGATCGTTTCTGGACTGGCTTGATCGCAGCGGGCGGCGCCCGCATACGCTGGTGGTGGTCAGCGCGGACCACGGCGAAGCGTTTCATCAATGGTGGGGACACGAATCGCCGTTCCTGCTCTATCCCGAAGTGCACATACCGCTGCTGATATCCACGCCGGGTCAGAAAAACAGCGTACGGCATGATGAAGACGCCGGACTGGCGGACATCGCACCGACCATACTGGACTCGATCGGGATGCAGCCGCCGCGGTGGATGACGGGGCATCCGCTGCTGTCGGCGGCAAAATCCGGCCAGCCGGCCTTTGCCGCCTACCTGGCGAGATCTTATACATTCGGTCCGCCGCAGATGGGGAGCATCAGCGCGTTTTCCGGCGACTATCAGTTAACCTGGTATTTTCCGCTCGGCGTCAAACGGCTGTTCAATACCGCGGAGGACCCCGACGGCATCCGCGACGTAATTCGGCAGCATCCCGAGATAGCGGCCTCGCTAACGCGCGCGATCCGGAGCAGGTTTGGCGCGCGGATTCCGGCCCTCAACAATGAGTAGCGCAAAAGCTGCGTGGGCCCGGCCTCTGTTCAATTGCAGCCTGCGCGGATGGCGGCGGATGTTCGCCCGCTATCCGGACCGCGTCAGCCGGGCGCTGCGGATGCGATGCCTGCTGTCGGGCGCTCTGGCGTCGGCGTTGGAGGCGATGCAGGAGCGGCTGCACGGCGCGCAACTCGACGCGGTCCAGCTGCCCGACCCCATCTTCATCGTCGGCCATTGGCGCTCGGGGACCACGCTGCTTCACGAACTGATGGCGTTGGACCCGAATCTTTTGAGCCCCACGACCCGGCAATGCTTCAATCCCCAGTCCTTCCTGCTTTCCAAGGCGCCGCCTTCGGGCCGGTCGGTAGTGCGGCCATCCGGGGATCGCGCGGTAGCGGCGGACTCGCCGCAGGAGGAGGAATTCGCGCTGCTGTGCCTGGGCTGCCGTTCGCCGTATGAGGCGTTTGTCTTTCCGCGCGCGCTCAGCCAACTGGCGTCATTGTCGGATCCGCAGGAGTTTTCCGATCAGGAGCGAATCGATTGGGAAGGGCGGCTGATCGGATTTCTCAAGGCCGTTACGATCGCGGGCGGACAACGCCGGCTGCTGCTGAAGTCGCCGTCGAACTCATTTCGAATCGCCGCCCTGCACAGGCTTTTCCCCAACGCCAGCTTCATCCAGATTACCCGCGAGCCCACCGCCGTTATTGTCTCCACCACCGACATGTGGCGCAAAATGTGGCAGCTCTACGCGCTGGCCGATCCGCTCCGGGAGTCAGCTCTGGACAGGCTGGCGATAGATATCCGGCTCGAACTTGAGAATCGGCTTCACAATCAGATCCGAACCATTCCCGATGATTCGGCGGTCGCCATCAGGTACGAAGATCTGGTTGCCCAACCGCATGAGGTGATCGGCGAAATTTACCACCGGCTGAAGCTCGGCGGGCGTCCGGCCGCTGAAAGCATCAAACGCTTCCTGCGCCAGTCGCCGCCGCTGCGTCCAAGTCCTCCGGCCAACCCCGCCCTGGCGGCGTCGGTGCGCGACAGCTGCGCGGCGATATTGAACCGTTACGGCTATCGATGAACCGCCGCTCTCTAACGACCGAACTGATCCAGCAGATGCAGAATTACGCCGATTCCCGGAAGGTTGACTTCTAGCTCCTCCGCCAGCGTCCGGATGAGCCGGATACGACGCAGCGCCGCGTCATCATACAGCGGTTCCAGGCGCCGCCCGCGCTCCAGCAGGCGCGCGGGCGCGACCAGGTCCTCGGCCTCCCACAAGGTCAGTTCATGATCGGTGACGCCGCACAGACCGCATACGACCGACCTGCTGTAGAAGCGCAGCTGCGGGCGCGAGTTTTTCCTGAGCGATTTTCGTTGTGCCGCCACTGCCGTTATCTCAGCAATCCGGCCCGGGGGTCCGGCACCTTGCGTTGTCGTTGCTTGTCCGCCAGCTCGCGGAGCAGGCCCAGCTCGGCCTCGGTGAGATTCTCCGGAGCCAGCACCTTCAATTCGAAGAGCAGGTCGCCCGCGCTCTCCTTGCCGCGTCCCGGCAGGCCGCGTCCGCGCAGACGCATCACCCTGCCGCTCTGGCTTCCGGGCGGAATTCTAAGCGACAGCTTGCCGCTCAGCGTGGGCACCGTCACCTCCGCGCCCAGCGCCGCTTCGTAATCCCATACCGGCAGTTCGACGCGCAGATCGCGTCCGCTCAGCTTGAAGACGCGATCGGGCTGGATATGCACGGTGAGGAACAGGTCGCCGTTGAGTTCGGGCCGGGGACCGCGTCCGCCCTGCCCCGCCAGGCGCATCCGGGTGCCGTCGGTCGTACCGGCCGGGATCGATACTTCCAGCGTCCGCCGGTTGCCGACGATTCCAGTTCCGTGGCATCGCGCGCACGGCTGCGCGGAGCGCACCACCCGCGCCTGACCCATGCGCTCCTCCTGCATCACCATCCCGGTACCGCTGCATACGGGACAGTCGTCCTGGGCCGCCAGCTCCAGCCGCCGCTTGGTCCCATGGGCGGCTTCAGCCAGAGTAATCTGGACGTCGGCGTTCAAATCAGGAGCTTTCTGTTCGCGGCGCGCGAAATCGTGCACGTCGAAGCCGAAGCCGCCGCGGCCGCGTCTGCTGCCCAGGCCGCCGAAAAAGCTGGAGAAGAAATCGCTGAAGTCGCCGCCCTCGCCCGCGGTAAATCCACCGCCGGCAGCGGCGCCGCCTTGCGCGGCATAGCGGCGGCGCAATTCCTCCTCCGCCTCGCCGCGCTGCCAATCGGCGCCCAGTTGGTCGTACTTTTTGCGCTTGTCAGCGTCGCCGAGGACCTGGTAGGCCTCGTTGATCTCTTTGAAGCGCTTTTCCGCATCCTTGTTGTTGGGATTGACGTCGGGATGATACTTGCGCGCCAGCTTGCGATAAGCGGATTTGATCTCCTTGTCGCTGGCCGTGCGCTCGACGCCCAAGGTTTTGTAGTAGTCCTGAAACTCCATCTATAACGGCAGCATCCCGGCCGCGGCCAAACCATCGCCGCTGCGGCTCCTTGTTTATAAACTGCGCACGATGTTCCGGTAAGCAAGAGCCCGCATTCAGCGTGACGCCAAACACTAAATCCCCGACCGATGCTGTTCCGGCGGTGTTTGGGCTTGTTCGAATCTGCGCAACTCGCCCTCCAGGCGGGTCACTTCGCGTTCGAGCCGGGTTTGGCGGCGGCTGACGAAAACCACGTACAGCCCGATCAGCACGAAGATGATGCTGTAGGCGGCGAACAGGTATGACAGATGGTCCATCAGCGGCGCGCTCCCGCGCCCGCCACCTCGAGCAATGCCAATTCCTTGCGCAAGCCGCCGATCCGGGCCCGCAGCCGCAAGGTCGACAGCCGCAGCCATAACAGCCACACGAACACCAGCGTGAAAGCGCCCAGCGACACCAGCAGCGCGGCGACCATCCGCGGATCCTGCAGACCATGCTCGCCCTGACGCGTGAGCAGCACCGCCGGATGAATCGTGCGCCACAACCGCACCGAGATGATGATCACGGGCACGTCGAGCACGCCGATAATTCCGAGCACCGCCGCATAGCGGGCGATCTCCTGATTGTCCTCGCCAAACGCGCGCAGCAGCAGATATCCGCCGTACAGCAGCCACAGGATAAAGGTGGTCGTCAGCCGCGAATCCCAGGTCCACCAGGTTCCCCAAATCGGCTTGGCCCAGATCGAACCGGTGACCAGCACCAGGGTGCAGAACAGCATCCCCAACTCCGCCGCGGCGTAGCTGAGATCGTCCCAAATCCGATGCCCCAGCCACAGGTAAAGCGCGCCCGCGACCGCAACGATTCCGAATGACAGGAATGCCACCCACGCGCACGGCAGATGGAAATAGAAGATGCGCTGTACGATTCCCTGCTCGGCTTCCGTCGGCGCATAGACGAAGACCATAAACAGCGCGGCTATCATCGACAGGCAACTGGCCGCGGCCAGCGCAATCGAAACGGCGCCTTTCATACTTAATCCTCGAGTATAACGTGTTCGAACAGCAGATAACCGGCGGCCACGAACAGCACGTCAAAGGCGCACAGCAGTTTAATCCAGGTGATTACCGATCCGAGCGGCTGTCCGGACAGCACCGCCGCGCTGGCCTTGCTGCCCGCGATCAGCGCCGGGATGAACAACGGCACCACCAGTACCGGCAGCAGCATCGCGCCCCCGCGCACCCGCCCGGAAACGGTCGCCAACAGAGTGCATAACGCCGCCAATCCCAGGATTCCAAGCAGGAAGACAGGGATCAGACTGAGCAGCGCCCGGCCGAATTCGAGATTGAAAAACAGCACCAAAATCAGCAGCACCCCCGCGCCCGCCTCCGCCATGAAGATCATCGCCACCGACAACTTGGCTGCGTAAATGGTGCCGGGCTCGACCGGGCTCAGCAACAAGGCCCGGATACAGCCGGTTTCGCGCTCGGCCACCAGCGCCCGGGTGGAGCCCATGGTGCCGGCAAAGATCAGCGCAAGCCACAGGGCGCCGGCCGCGACTTCGGCCCGGCGCGCGCCGCCCGGACCGAACACCAGCACCATCACGACCAGGATCAGGGTCGAGAGCGACAGCAGCGCGACCGTGCTTTCGCCGCTGCGCAACTCCAGGCGCAGGTCCTTGCGCACAATGGGACCGAAGCCTTCCAGCATCGCTAAAGCCGCCGCAGCAGTGATCGCAGCGGACCGCGCCGCCCGTCTTCTTTGAAGGGACTCAGAGCGCCGCCTTCCAGTTTGAACAGCCCCAGATCGACGCCCATAATCTCCAGCGGCGAATGCGCGGTGAAGATCACGGCGGCGCTGCGCGCCAGGGCTTCGCGGATCAGGGCGGTGACCAGCGCGGCGCCGTCCGCGTCGAGCGCCGCAAAGGGCTCATCGAGCAGGATCAAATCGGGGTCGGCGAGCATCGCGCGCGCGATGGCGAGCCGCTGTTCCATGCCGCGCGACAACGCGGTCACCGGTTGCTCGGCGGCGCGGCTCAAGCCGACTCGCTCCAGCCATCGCAGAGCATGCGCGGCGCAATCGACAATACCGAAAATCCGGCTGTAGAACTCCAGGTTCTCGCGCGCCGACAGGTTGGGGTAAAGCAGCGTTTGATGGAGCAGCACGCCGATACGGCGGAACTCGGGCGCCGCCAGAGTTGTGGGTTCGCGGCCGAACAACAACAGGCGTCCGGCGCTGGGCCGCGCCAGTCCGCAAAGCACTCTGATAAGGGTGGATTTGCCGACACCGTTGCGCCCCACGATAACCGCCGCCTCGCCGCCGCGCGCGCTGAAGTCCAGCGCATGCAGCACGGGACGGTCGCCGAAGAATTTGGCCACGCGCTGCGCCTGCAATAAAACGTCAGCCATGGCTCAGCGCGTCGTGCTCATTTGGCGCACTGAGGGGAGCACCGCATCCTCCGCAGAATTTCGCCGGGCCGCACACCGGCGCGCCGCATCCGGGACAGTACCTGAAGGCCTGGGCGCCCGGCGCATCGGCGATTCGCGCCACTCGTCTGAGCGCCGGCCGGCCGCGGACTGCCGCTTGACGGTCGAGCTTCTCCAACGCCGCCATCGCGCGCAAAGCCCGCGCCTCGAGCCGGCTCTTCAATTCCGCCCAGTCCTGGTCCGACAGCTTGCGCATCTCGCGGTCGAATTCCAACTCGCGCAGCGCCTGCACGGCCAGCGCGCGTTCATGCTCAAGCCGGATGCGTTCGGAATCGGCGCGGTCCGTGCGTGCGCCGCCCGCGGCTTCAAACAGCGGCGCGGCGACGAACAGCGCCACGCCCAGAACAATCAGCAGCAGCGCGAGATAGATCACGGCTACAACTGCCGCCTCAAATCGCTTTCCAGGCGTTGGCGCAAGCCGGCGTCGAACTGCTCGCCGGCCGGCGCCGCCGGATATGTGGAGCCGGCCTCCGCCTGCGGCCGGCGCCATCGCGCCACAGCCAGGACGATGAATACGATCCCGGCGCCGACCGCGGCGTAGGGTATTATCCAGGCCAGCAGGTTGAATCCCTCCACGGTCGGCGCCGACAGCACCTTCTCGCCGTACTTATGCCGGAACGCATCGAGAATCTGGACGCGGGTCATTCCTTTGCGGATCATCGACGCGATCTCGCCGCGCGTGGGAATTGCGAAGCCGCAGCTTGGATGGTTGCAGTTGGCCACCGTCAGACCGCATCCGCATTGACAGGTCAGTCCCTCGCCCACTTCCTGCACCGTGGTTCGAACCGGCTCCGCCGCGCAACCGAGGCGGGGAGCGGCCGCCGCGCCAATAATCAGCAGCGATAGGAAGACGATGTAGCGCACATCAGGCACCGCGGACATCAATAGCCAATTCGCGTTCCAAATCGCCCATTCGCCGGCGCGCCGCCGCGGCGATAGCTTCGCGCTCACGCGCGTTGGGCCACATCGTCACCACCGTTCCCAGCGCCATGGTCAGGCCGCCCAGCCATAGCCAACTTACCAGCGGCGTGAGGAACACGTCGAAGGTGGCCAGCCCGCTCTGGTCGTCGACGCCGGCCAGCACCACGTACAGGTCGGAGCCCAGGGTCGAGCGGATGGCAACCCTGGTGGCGGGCTGCTGCTGACGTTTGTAGAGCAGTTTGGCCGGTTCAAGGACTTCGAGCATCTTGCCGTTGCGCATCACGCTCAGACGCGCGCCAAGGTCTTCCAGATGGGGCGTATCAAGGGAAGACAGCCCGAGGTAAACCAGCCGATACGGACCGACCTCGAAGCTCTGCCCCTCGCGCACGCTGCGCTTGATCTCAGTCTTGAAGAACGACGAACCGATAATCGCGATGAAGGCAAACACGAGCCCGATATGAACGATATAGCCGCCGTAGCGGCGATTGTTCTTCGCCACCAGATTGACCAAAGCGCGCGGCGGGCTTTCATGCACCATCCGGCCGCGCGCCACCACCCCGCGCTCGAACTCGACCACGACCGTGGCAAGCACGAAAGCCGCCAGCGAAAAGCCGGTCAGCACGTACCAATGCCGCACACCGCCGTAAAACGCGAACAGCCCGGCGACGATTGCGGCCGCCGCCGGGGCGGCGAAACTCTGCACCAGGTTTTTGCGCGTTGCGCGGCGCCATGCGATCAGCGGACCGACGCCCATGAGGAACATCAACGCCAGCGCGAGCGGACCGTTGACCTTGTTGAAGAAGGGCGGACCAACGGTGATTTTCACCCCGCGCACCGCTTCCGAAATCACCGGAAAGATCGTCCCCCAGAATACCGCGAACGCGATCCCGACCAGAATCAGGTTGTTGAACAGAAAGGCGGCTTCACGAGAAAGATAGGATTCCAGCTCCGCCGGGCTGCGCAGGTCTTTGAGGCGGCTCAGCAGCAAGCCGCTGTATCCGATGACAACCATCAGGAGGAAAGTCAGAAAATACGGCCCGAGCCCCGATTGGGTGAACGAATGCACCGAGGAAATAACCCCGCTGCGGGTGATGAAGGTTCCGAACAGGGTAAGCGCGAACGCCATCCCGATCAGCGCAAGGTTCCACACCTTCAGCATGTCCTTGCGTTCCTGGACCATGACCGAATGCAGATACGCGGTCATCACCAGCCACGGCATAAAGGCGGCGTTCTCCACCGGATCCCATGCCCAGTAGCCGCCCCATCCCAGCACTTCGTAGGCCCATCGCGCGCCGAACATGTTGCCCAAGGTCAGAAAGAACCATGAGAACAGGGCCCATCGGCGCGTGCTGCGGATCCATCCGTCATCCAGCCGCCTGGTCATCAGCGCCGCGCACGCGAAGGCGAACGGCACCGTGGTGCTGACGTAGCCGGTATAGAGCGAGGGCGGGTGTATGGCCATCCAGTAATTCTGCAGCAGCGGGTTGAGGTCGGTGCCCTGGGCCGGCGCCGGGATCATCGCGTCAAAGGGGCGCGTGACCAGGTTCAGCATGCCGAGGAAAAACACCGCGACCGCGGCCATCACGATCAGCACGTAGGGCGCGATCTCCGCATTGCGCGCGCGAGTCTGGAACGCAACGATCGCGGTAAAGATTGAAAGCAGCAGGGTCCAGAACAGCAGCGATCCCTGTTGTCCGCCCCACAGCGCGGTGATTTTGTACACGGTCGGAAGCGTGGTGCTGGAATAACTGGCCACATATTCCAGCGAGAAGTCGCTCCGGAGCAGCCCGCTCCACAGCGCGCCCGCCGCCAGCCCCACCATCGCGGTCATCGCCCACAGCGCATGCCGGGCGCTGACCACCAGATCATCGCCGCGCCGGCGCAGACCCAGGATATTGGCTCCGATCGAATACAGCGCCAGTAGCAGCGCCAGCGCCAGGGCCAGTTGTCCAATCAATGTCATCGAAGTTTCAGCCCGCCTTTTTGGCCCGGTACTTGGATGGGCAACTGGTCATGACCTGGTCGGCGCTGACGAAGTTGGGCCCGGTGAAGCGGCCCTCGACGATTACGTCGCGCCCGGCCGCGAACATGTCGGGCTTGGGCTGACCTTTGCACAAAACCTTTATCTCCTGCTGCGGACGCATACTGACGGGCTCCACCTTGACGCCGTCTTCGGGCGGCAATGGCGCAATGGCGAAGCTCAATGACAGAGACGACGGATCCCAGGCGATACTTCCCGCCTTGACCCGGCCGGCGACTCTGACCGGCTGCCCCAGCAGTTCCGACTGGCGCGCGGCAGCCTCGTCGACGGTCAGGTAGTACTCCGATGTGCTGCGGATGCCGATTACGATCAGGTAGGCTATCGCCGCGACGATCAGGCCACCGCCGATCAGGAATCGTGGTTTTATTCGCATCGATTCTAATCTCTACCCCAGCCCCGGACGCGTCGCAAGGAAGCTCCGGCTTGAAGCGGGGCGGCGCTTCATTCTTGACGCGGCGGCCTCGATTGCGCACACAACGATCATGGACCAGTCGCCGATCAGCTGCTCGTTCCTGACCCTCAACCTTTTTTCCGATTTGCCCACCTTCCGCCATCTCGACCGCCGCCTGGAAATCGCCGCGGCGGCCATCGCGCAAACCCGCCCGGGCATCGTGGCGTTGCAGGAGATCGTACGTGCGCGGCAATCGGGCGATATGGGCGCCAAGCTCTGCGCTCTGGTCAATCGATTATGCGGCGGCCAACACTATCAGTTGCATTACGCCGCCGCCGACGGCCTGGGCGAGGACGAATGGAAATTCGAAGAGGGCATCGCGCTGATGAGCCGCTACGAAATCGCGGGTGAGATCGAGGTCTTCAAGTATCCATCGCAGGTCAGGATCACGGCTTCCGTCGGTAACCAGGAATACCGGCTGCCCGACGATCGGGTTGCGATGCATGCGCGATACCTCATCGATCGGGGCGTGGAAGTGGACGCCTACGGCACCCATCTGACCGACCGCAATGAAGAGCAGGACGGCGTCGGCATCAGGGTCCTCCAATCGCGCGAACTGCTGCAATGGATAGAGCGCACCAGCGGACCGGACAACCTGGTGCTGGCCGGCGGCGACTTCAACGATCTCCCGGAGTCGGCAACCATCAGAACTCTGACCGCCGGCGGGTTGATCGATTTGCACGCGGCCGCCGGCGACGGTCCCGGGTTTACCAACGATCGCGGCGACCTCGATATCGAGGGGCGCCAGGCGTCGCCCAACCAGCGTATCGATTATATCTTCCTTCGTCCTCCGCGCGAGCGGAAATACCGGATTGACAGCATCAGGCTGATTGTGGACCATCCATCAGCCGAGCCGGACGAGAAATGGCTGTGGGCGTCGGATCATTTTGGAGTGCTGGCGCGGCTGTCGCTGGGGTGACGCGGATACGCGGTTAAGCGTCGGCGGGAACCGCGCCGCGTTTGGGTCCGAAAGCGACGCCGCGGCGCGAGCCGCGTATGAAGTCAGCCAGTTCCGAAACTTCCGCGGTAAGCGGGCCGCGCGCGGCCAACTCTTCAAGTGCTGCTTTAAGATTTCTCCGGGTCATGAACAGGGTCCGGAACGCCTGATGCACGGCACGAATCCGCGCCGCGCTCCAGCCCGCCCGCTGTAGACCGCGCACATTGATCGCGTGCACCGTATGCGTTCCGTCCGCAATACAAAACGGCGGGATGTCGCGGCTGGTGCGGCTCAAACCGCGCATCAACGACAGCCGTCCGATACGGACGAACTGATGCACCACGCAATTGCCCGACACCAGCGCGCGGTCGCCAACCTCAACCCATCCAGCCAGCAGCGCGCCGCCCGCGATGATGGTCGAGTTGCCGATGCGGCAGTCGTGCGCGGCGTGCGAATTCTGCATGAAGTAGTTGTCATCGCCGACGACGGTTACTTCACCCTTTTCGCTGCCGCGATGGATGGTAACCCCCTCGCGGAAGATATTGCGGTTGCCGATGCGCACCGCGCGCGGGCCGCCGGTATAGCTCAGGTCCTGCGGCTCGTCTCCGATGACAACATTCGGATGAAACACGTTGTCGCAGCCGATTTCGGTATCGCCCAGGATGGTTACATGCCCCAGCAGGCGGGTTCCAGCGCCGATTCTTACGCGCCCCTGAAGCATACAGAACGGGCCAACTTCGACGCCGTCCTCCAGTTCGACGTCATCGCCGACCACCGCGCTGGCATGTACCATCGGGTCGCCCCGGGTCGGCCGATCATCGCCGGGCATTGCGCTCCATCTCCACCACACAGATTCGCACCGCGGCCGCTGCCGGCGGTCGGCTCCGCTGTTCAGTTGAGCAGCTTCTTCCTGCGGTCATCGGGATGCCCGCGGTCGGGAACCGTGGCGCCGGGCACGCGATAGCCCTCACCCGCCCAGGTGCCAAGGTCGACCAACTGGCATCGCTCCGAACAAAAGGGCCTGAACCGGTTGGCCGGCGTGCTATCCGCCGGTTTTTTGCAAATCGGACATCGCATACCACCAGACCCATCGTGCCGGCCGAGCTTACCGTTAAAAGCAACACCGGCCGCGTCTTCAGCAGGCCACCGGCCTGAATTTCGGAATCGTCACCTCCGGTGTCACGTCGTCAAACCATACCTCGACCGGCATATCGGCCTTCAGCTGCATCGGATCGATTCCGGTCACCCAGCTTACCATTCTAGGACCTTCGTCGAGTTCCACAATTACTCCGGCATACGGAACCTCGGCTTTGAATTGCGGATAGAGCGGCTGAAATGTGACCGTCCAGGTGTATACCTTACCTTTGCCGGCGACCTTTTCCCATTTCCACTGCAGGGATTGGCACTCACCACACATGGGGCGCGGAGTATGCCGCCATGCGCCGCATTGGCTGCAGCGCTGGAACCGCAGTTCGCGCTTTTTGCAGAAATCGTAGAACTCTTTGGTATATCCGCGCATCAGGGGCAAGGGCTTGCCGTAAGCGCTCGCGTCACTGGCCATCGTCTATCTCCTCAATACCGCGATTGAACCATGCCCGTGGCCGCCCCAGGCGCACACCGCGCCCAGTTGCGCGTCCTTGACCTGGCGCAGGTCGGCGTCGTGGCGCAGTTGGCAAACCGCCTCGACGATATGGTTCATGGCGCATACATGAGCCTGCGACAGCAGTCCACCGTGGGTGTTGATCGGCATCTCGCCGCCCACCTCGATCCGCCCGCCCATCACGAACGGGCCGCCTTCGCCCCGCTTGCACAGGCCCATTTCCTCGATCTGCTGCAGCGTCTGGAACGTGAAGCAGTCGTAGATTTCCGCAAAGTCGAGGTCCTGCGGTGTCACCCCGGCCATCGCGAACGCGCGCGGCGCGGCATGGGTCAGGCCGATCGTGAACATATCCCTGCGATTGGGGATTTCGTGTGCCGGATATGGATGCCCGCTGGCGATGCCGGCCACATACACGGGACGCGCTTTGAGGTCGCGCGCGCGCTCGGGCGTGGTAACGATCACGGCCGCGGCGCCGTCGGTCTCAAGACAGCAGTCCAGCAGATGATATGGATAGGTAACCCAACGCGAGTTCATATAATCGTCGAGCGACATCGGACGGTCGCGCATCACGGCATTGGGATGCAGCTGCGCGTGCCGGCGCATGGTCACCGCGATGGTGCCCAGATGTTCATGCGTGGTGCCGAACTCCAGCATATGGCGCTGGCACATCCATGAGTAATACTGCGGCGGCGCGCCCATTCCGTAGGGCATATAGAAGTCGCGCACGGCGATCGCCGCCGGGATGCGGCTGGCCTCGTTCGAGGTGCCTTCGCGCGCCTTCATTCCGGAGTACCAGCGCGCGACAAACGGGATCAGCACGTAATTGGCCACGCCTGAAACCAGCGCCATCGCGGCGGTTTCAACCGCGCACACGGTCATCGCCCCGCCCATCTCTTCCAGTGAAGCGGTAAAGCGCAGGTCTTCGATACCGAAGCACGCGGCGTAATCTCCGGCGGTCGTGCCGAAGCCACCGGGTATTACGATCGCATCGATATCGCGCGGCTTGAGCCCGGCGTCCTCGATCGCGCTCATCGACGCCTGCAGACCCAGTTCGAGGTCGCTGAAGGGAGTTCCGCGGCTGTATTTGCTCTCGCCGATTCCCACTATACAGGTCTGATCTTTAAGCGAACCCGCCATATCCACCTCCGTAGCCAGAATTCGGTTATGATGCGCTGAAAACCGATGCGGCGCACGCCATCCGCCGACGCCGCGCCAGGCAGGACAGCTCAGGCCGGTTGGCCCAGGCGCAGCCCGCGCATGAACGCCCGTCCCACCTCGTTGGCCCAGATCAACTCGACGTATGACGCACCCTGCGCGCGGCAGTCGAAATAGGCGAATTCGACCTGCAATTCGCCGTTGCGATTGCTGCCCTGGATTGCCGGCTCATAGCCATTGTTCCTGAATTCTGCCACGGCCGGTTCAAACTCCGGAACCATGAAGCAGATATGATGAAGTCCCGGTCCGGCGGTTTTCAGATGCTCGGCCCACAAGCTGTCGGGGCTGCGCGGCTGGATCAGTTCGATTTCGGTTCCGTTGAGATCGCCCAGGGCGAGCGTAATGGATGCGCGCGCCGGCCGGCCGCGATAAAAAAACGGCGCTTCAGGCGTACTGCCCATCTCGGCTTCCAGGATTCCAAAATGCTTCACCCCAAAGACTCGCTTGTACCACTTCATGGCCTTTTCCAAATCGGGGATGACATACGCGACCTGGTAGAAATAAGGCGCCAGACCCTCTAACACAGCGCTCATCATAAGCCTCCCGCAAAACCGTCGCGGCCTGCCGGCATCTGAACAGGAGACTCCGCCGCTTCCGCAATCGGGCCTGTCGCCGCCAGCTTATACTGGCGAGGCTTTACGCCACGCGCCCCGCCAAAGTCAAATCATCCGCGCCAGCCAGCTCGCCGCCGGATCACGGACCCAGGCCGGCCCGGCTGCGGCAGCAAAGGGCCGCACCCGTGCCTTCGCATCGACGGATCTCCGGGATCAAGCCAGACTTGCGGCGCACCAGCCCGCGCCGGGCTGCGGATCATCCGGACACGTGGCCGAAAATCCGCAGCTCATCAGGACAGCGACATCGCCGAGGAAGCCACACACTCGCCCCCACACCCGCCGCCCTGCCAAAAAAAACATCTATTTACAAATATTGGCAAACATTTGCCAACCCCCGACGTCCAGCTTGGGAAGCTGGCGGAGGGGTTTTTTGGCTGGTTTTGGGGTTTTGGGGTTATCTGGTGCGGCTATGCAATGGTGCGCGGGAGGGGTTATCGGTGGACTCATCGAAACTACGAGGCGCGAATTGCAACCGGATGTTGACGCCGCGGTTCGACCCCGGCTCTTGAAATCCGGATCCTGCCACAATTCTGCCATCGCTGTGCCACACCAGATGGTCGGGATTAAACGCTTGCCAGGTGGGAAATTGTTTCCGCACCGCTGTGCGCTTCACGCGCTGGTTTGCGCGCCCAGCGGGCATAGTGGCGAATCACCATCGCCAGTGTTGAATGGCCCATCTGATGCGCGACGTAATGGGGGTTGGCGCCCTGCGCCAGCAAGTTGGCGGCGTAGCTGTGACGGCATTGATACGGCGGCCGCAAGCGTACGCCGGTGATAGCCATCAAACGGCGCCAGGTGCGATGGCGAAAATTGTTCCAGTCCAGCGGAGCGCCCCTGGGTCCGGTGAACACGTACTCGTCGCCGCGCCGCGCGGCGGACAAGGCGGACAGCTCGGCAAACAACGCCGCCGAGATGTCGACTTCGCGCTCGGAGGCTTCGGTTTTAGTCATTCCATCGCCCCATCGGGTGCGTCCGCGTCTGACGCTGATGATGCTGCGGCGCAGGTCGATGTCGCGCCATTGCAGTCCAAGGGCCTCGCTCGGCCGCAGACCGGCGAACAGCAGGGTGGCCAGAAACGCGCGTTCGGTTCCGGGCGCCGCGGCCCCGAGCAGCAACTCGATTTCACGGGCGCTGAACGGATCGACGGCGGCGCGCGGCTCGCGCAGGCTGCGCACCAGACGCGCGGGATTATCCGCCACCAATCCTTCTTCTTCCGCCAGGCGGAAGATCGTGCGCAAACGCGCCAGCGCCATATTGACGCGGCGCGGACCGGCGCCGGATTCCTGCAGCTCAAGGATCCATCGATCGAGGTCGCGCCGTGTAACCCGATCCAGACTCATTGCGCCCAGCGGCGTGCCCGCGACCTGCTTTTTGATCAGCAGCCCGTAATCGTAAAAGGTGCCGGCGGTCAGGTGGGCACGATGACCCTGCAGCCATTGATGGGCGTACTCGGCGACGCTTGGGATGGCGCCGCGCAATCCCGCCGGCAGACCCAGACGCTGAGGGGTGCGGCTGGCGGGGAAGCGAGCGGAGTAGTCGAAACTGCCAGTGGCAAGGTCGCGTTCGACCTGGGCCGCAATACGCGCCGCCAGACGCCGGTTGTCACGATTGTCGGCCAGACCGAGAAATTCGCGGCATCTCACTTTGGTCCCGTTGTGGGACAGTTGAAAGGTGACCAACAGGCGCCCGTTCTGGGCATGCACCCCGGCCATCGGCTCCCCCCTTGGCCTTGAAACGCGCGCTATCGCTGCTGGCCGTGATTGGGATCCAGACTCCCGCTGAGCGCCCGCGCTTTCAAGGTCGGCCAATGGAAAAGTGTGCGCCGCCGCACTCGGAACAGTCCGTCCTCATAGGTCAGCCGCCCGTCGGTGATCCAGTTGTAGATGGTGTTGACCGCAACATGCAGACGCGCGGCGGCTTCTTTGACGGTGATGATGTCGGTGTCCATCTTCACTCCCCCCAAAACCGGTCCGCGGACGGTTCGGCGTAAGACGGCCGAAGTTCGGGCGCGGCGCCTGGTGGAACGTTTGAGCAGCCGGTGGAAAAAATCCGCAGCAGACCATATCGGCATCCTGCCGGCGGCGCGGACCAACACCATGCCAGACCACCGGGAAGGGATGATTGACGATTTGTAAGCGCCGCGGCCGGCATTCGATCCCAATCTGTCCTTGATCGGTCTTCCAAAGCTCAACCCTTCAGCAGCAATTCCATAGGCAGACCAGTCAGTTCATGGACGCGCAGCAGTTCGGAACCGCGCGCTTCCAGCAAATTGCCGCGCCGGCGCCATCGATACATGGTGGGCTCGCTGACCCCGACGACCCGCGCGGCGCGAGCCACCTCTCCGGAATCCGGTCCGGCGATGATGCGGATGGCGATCTTCACGATATTGGTCAGCTCGGGCGCCGCCGCCGCGGGCTTGCGCTTATGGGCGGTATGGCCGGCTGCGCGCCGCCTGTCAGCGGGCACCGGAGTCATCAGCAGTTCGCGCGGCATCCGTAAAGCCATGGACGTAAGTTTTTTCACTTTAAGCACCAAGTCAGCCGCAGGTCAAGACAACTCCTCTCAAATTTGACAGAGGATGCGGTGTTCTCTTCAGCAACAAGGGGATAATGAACCGGGTTTGAGGGCGTAGACAGCCGTTATTTTCCGGGGCTTTTTAAGCCCATACAGATTGTTGATTTTTTAAGCTTACTTCTGGCAATAAAAATAATCAATCAGATTTGACAGGAGGCCGCTGGCCGATTTAACATATCTGCACTTACGGGGGACGCATCCGAAACCCTATACAGACTGGAATGGGCGGTAGGAAATGGCGGAAGGCAGTGGAGCAACAGAGTGAAGACACCGCCGCCGACCCTGGAAACGAGGGCACGGCGGGCGCGGGGGACGGAGCGGTTGCGGTTGAGCCGGAAGGGGCGCCCCCGCCCCGCTGAGGCCATGGCGCGCAGCAGGCAGCGAATCGCCGCTCCAGGCGCGCCGAGCGCAAAAACCATTCGGGAGCCTCAGGCGTCTGCCGGCTCGTAATGGGGCCAGCTCGCCCGGCCGCATTGAGGACATTTGCGGGACGGAAGTCCGCGGTCTGAGCGGCCCGCCGCACAACCATAGAGGACCAGAACAAGTTGAAGGGGTCACGAACGCAATCCAGGGTCCTTGCGGCGAAACCTCACGCCTCCAGACGCGCCGCCGCGCCGCGGGTCCCGCGTCCCGCACAAACGTCGAAGGGACTGGTAGTGGCGGCGCGCAATTTCGCGGCCAAAGTCGCGGCCTTCGAACTGATTGACGCCGCCGCGGCGGAGCTCGCCGGGCGCTGGCGCCTGGAAATCGACGCTCAGCAACGGCGGGTTGTCGACTGGTTCGCGCCCGCCAAGCAGGCGGCTTTCAAGGCGCACGCGGCCATCTGCAGGCAGGAGAACGAAGCGCTGGCGCCCTACCGTGAAGCGCGCCGCATAATCAACGCCAAGCTGACGGCGTGGCGCGCCGCGCGGATGGATCCGGCGCAAACCGCGGAGAGCGGCGCCGAGGGCGGCGCGCATGCCGGGAACCAGGCGGGCGCATCTGAAACGGCGCCGCGCGTCGACGGCGTGAGCTTTCGCGAGAACTGGCGCGTGGAAGTGATCGACAAAGCCGCGTTCGTGCGCGCGGTTGCGGCGCAACCCGAGCTGGTGAATCTGGTCGATCCGAATCTGGCCGCGCTGAGCCATCTGGCGCGGGCGCATAAAAACGCGCTCGACCTTCCCGGGGTCCGCGTATGGTGCGAACTGGCGGTTGCGGCGCGCCGCGGCCCTGAAGATTGAGCGGTTTGGCGCGCGATGCGCAATTCTGGCGCGCATCGTTTGTTTTCTTGCTCTTGGATTAGCGGCAGACATACATTTGCACAGGCGGTTTTGCTGCATGAAGGCGGCTTCGATCAGGCGCGCGCCGGTTCACATCGGCCGCGCATCGCATGCCCTCCGGACGCTGATGTGTTTGGGCGGCTGCGCGCTGTTGGTTGCCGGATGCTCCAGTCTGAGGGGGCCGACCGTGCCGCCGGCGCCGCTGCCTTCGGGTGCCGGCACGGGCCGCATGGTTACCGCGTCGTGGTATGGAGAGGAAGCCAGCGGGCGGCGCACGGCCAATGGCGAGATCTTCGATCCGGAAAAAATGACAGCGGCGTCGCGCTCATTGCCGATCGGATCGCGGGTCAGGGTGACCAACGTGACCAACGGCCGCAGCGTGGTGGTTCGCATCAACGATCGCGGCCCCTACGTGAGAGGACGCAATATCGATTTGTCGCACGGCGCCGCGCAGCGTATCGGGCTTACCCGCGCCGGTGTGGGCCGGGTTCAGGTCGAGCGTGCGGACGGCTATGAGACGCCGAAGTTCAGCTCCAGGCCCGAGCGGTACGCGGCAGCGGGGTCCTCACTGCTGCCGGTGTCAGAACCGGCGACGACACGGCGGCGCGTTCACCGCTCGCGTTGGCGGCACCGCCGCAGCCGCTCCCGGATCGTCGGCAATCCGCTGGGTGATTGGATTGCCTCCGCGCTGTGGCATTTTTGATCTGAAGCGCTGGCGCCCAGGGCTTACGGCGTACCAAAAAAAGAGCCCGCTCCCATCGTGGAGCGGGCTCAGGCGGCTTCGATTCAGTCCGTTTCGTACCAATCAGGACGCCCAGCGCGCCTCGTTGGCCGGAATCTCGGGCTTGACGTTGGCGTACTGGCGGCTTACCGGAGTATTCAATTCGAACGGGCTGTTGAGTCCCATCTCCTTGCCCATTTCGCGCAGCGCCGGCAGCACTTCCTGGCCCATCAGCTTGATATAGCTCATCGAGTCCTCATGGCTGATTTGGCCGTCGTTGCCCCACAGCGCGACGATCGAGGGCCGGGTCTCCTCCAGATAAATGCGCAGCTTCTCGATCACCTGCTTGGGAGTACCCGCGATCAGGGTGAGGTTCTTGAGCTGGTCCTCGAGGGTTACGCGCTCGTGCTTGGCCTTGGTGCGGTAGCCGGCACGCAATTCCGCCATCGGGCGGCGCGCCCATTCGCCGAGATAGCCCGAGGGCGCGGCCCACACCGGATGGGTCAGGCCGGTGAACTCACCCTGCATCCACATGAACTGACGCGCGTTGCGCAGCGCCTTTTCCTCGGTCTCATCGACGCGCACCCGCAGCAAATAGCCGCGGTACTCGGGACCAGCCTGGTAGCCGCTCTTTTCGGCAGTCTCGTCGTAA
>JAJPJA010000019.1 GCA_021324455.1 Pseudomonadota bacterium
CAGGCGCTGCTGCGCGATCATCCGGGGTTTGGAGTATTCTCCGGCAGCGAACGATTTCTGCTGGCCAACCTGAGAGCGGGCGGAGCGGGATGTATTTCCGCCAACGTTAATATCACCGCGCCGCTGGCGCGCAAGGTTTATGCGGCGTGGCTGGCGCGAGCCGATGATCGGGCCGAGGCGTCGCAAAAGGAACTGGACGAGGTTGGCGCCGCGCTGGACAGATTTCCGCTTCCGGCCGCGGTCAAGTATGCGATGAGCGCGATCACCGGCATTTCCGGATGGAACAATCTGCTGCCGCCCAATCAGCCGCTGACCGCGGAGCAGGGCCGCGGCCTGATGACGAGCCTCGCCGCGCTCCCGCAGATGGCCCCGATTCTGCGCGACGCGGCCTGATTGGCTCGCGCGGCGCCGTCCCGCGGTTGCCGCCCCAGCCCAGGATTGATACTACCACAACTGCGCACCCCGCCGCCGGCGGCGCCTGAAGGAGGATCGCCATGAGCGCGTACAGGATTATCTCGGCTGACGATCATGTGCAGGAACCCAAGGACACGTGGGAAAAACGCGTCCCGTCAAAGCTGCGCGACCGGGCGCCCCGGGTCGTCAATGTCGACGGCGGCGACGTCTGGATGCTGGAGGGGCAGGTGGTGATGAAGATGGGAATGAACGCGGCCGCGGGCAAGAAATTTGAAGACTACAAGCTCGAGGGCGAAACCTATCAGACCATCCGCGCGGGCGCTTTCGATCCGAGCGAGCGGCTCAAGGACATGGATGCTGACGGTATCGACGGCGCGGTGCTGTTTCCCAACGCCTTCTGGGCCTTTATGGTGCAGGATTTCGAGCTCCAGTTGGCCTGCATGCGCGCCTACAACGACTTTCTCGCGGAGTTCTGTCAGACCGATCCGCGCCGCCTGATCGGGATTGGCCTGGTGCCGACCGACAATGTCGAAGAAGGCGTGCGCGAGGCGCAGCGCGTGGCCAAATTAGGGATGCGCGGGCTGCTGGTATCGAGTTTTCCCAAAGCCGGACCGCTCAGCAGCGAAGTATTCGATCCGTTGTGGGCGGCGGCTCAGGATTTGGCGCTGCCGGTGCATCTGCATCTGGCGGTTGGCGATACGCGCGGCCAGGTTTTCCATAACGAGCGCAACGTGCGCGGCCTGCTGCCGGGGCAGATCCTGATCAATTCGATGGGCAATATGGAAGCGCTGGCGCGTCTGCTGTTCGGCGGTATCGGCGAGCTGTTCCCTAAACTGAAGATCGTGTCGGTCGAGGGCAACATCGGCTGGATTCCGTATTTTCTGGAGCGCGCCGACCGCATCTATCAGCGCCATCGCTTCTGGTCGCGGCTGCAGCTGCCGATGCCGCCCAGCGAATACTTCCATCGCCAGGTCTATGCCACGTTTATCGAGGACAGGGCCGGAATCCGCCTGCGCGATCTTATCGGCGTCGACAACCTGATGTGGTCCTCGGATTACCCGCATACGGACACCACCTGGCCCAACTCGCTCAAGTATATCGATGAGACGATGGCGGGGGTGCCGGAGGATGAGCGGCGCAGGATCGTGGGAGGAAACGCGGCGCGGCTTTATGGATTGGAGTAGGCGGCCCTATATCGTCGTTTCACTGTTGCGCCGCCGCGCCGGCTGATTTTCGACCGCTTACATAGCCGTTGCGGATTGCTAATCTGCCTGATTTTTGCGGAGGGCGAGATTCGGCCGGCGAAATCCGGGCGATTCGGGCTTAAGATAGCGCAGGCTCTCGGCTTCGCGCAGTATGGTCTCCATCACCGCTTAAATGGTAAATTTTACCTTCCGGCGCGGCCTCTTTTGAGCGGCCGGATCGGTTTGTCGAGGAGGTATCGGTTCCAATGGCGGCATTGTGGGAGTCCGCAATCGCGAAATTCAACGATCGCAGCGCGCGGGTCGGTGTTCTGGGCCTGGGTTACGCCGGGCTGCCGCTGACCTGCTGCTTTGCCGAAACCGGCTTCGAGACTTATGGCTTTGACGTGGACCGCGCCAAGGTGGATCAGTTGCGCGCCGGACGGAGTTATATCGGTCATATTCCCGCCCAACGAATCGCGCGCCTGGTCGCAAGCGGACGGCTGCAGCCCACGCCGGATTTTCGCGCCCTGCGCGAATGCGACGCCGCTGTCATCTGCGTGCCCACTCCGCTGGGAGAAGGCCGCACCCCCGATTTGACTTACGTGATCAATACCGCCCGCGCCGTCGCCGAGCATCTCCATCGCGGACAACTGGTGGTGCTGGAAAGCACCACATATCCAGGCACCACGGACGAAGTCCTGCTGCCGATGTTCGAGGCGTCGGGTCTTAAAGTCGGACAAGATTACTTTCTGGCGTTCTCGCCCGAGCGCGAGGATCCCGCCAACGCCGATTTTTCCACCCGCACCATCCCCAAGGTCGTCGGCGGCATCACATCGAACTGCGGACGCGTTGCGGCCGCCGCTTACGCGGCGCTGGTGGAGCGGGTGGTTCCGGTCTCCTCGGCGCGCGCGGCGGAATCCGCCAAGCTGCTCGAAAACATCTATCGCTGCGTCAACATCGCGATGATCAACGAGCTCAAGCTGCTGTTCGAGCGCATGGGCATCGACGTTTGGGAAGTAATCCAGGCCTCCGCGACCAAGCCGTTCGGCTTTACCCCGTTCTTTCCCGGTCCCGGGTTGGGCGGCCATTGCATCCCGGTCGATCCCTTCTATCTGACCTGGAAAGCCAAGCAGTATGATTTCAATACGCGCTTCATCGAGCTGGCGGGAGAGATCAACTCCGCGATGCCGCTGCATGTGGTCGACCGGCTTACCGAGGGCCTGAACCTGATGGGCAAGGCGCTCAACGGCGCGGAAGTGCTGCTGATCGGCGCGGCGTACAAGAAGAACGTGGAGGACGTGCGCGAATCGCCCGCTATCCGCATTATCCAGCTTCTGCACGAGCGCCTGGCGCGGGTCAGCTACTACGATCCGTATGTGCCGCGGCTTGAAACCCGCCATCTGGAAAAGCCGCTGTTATCGGTGCGTTTGACTCCCGAGGCGGTGTCGGCCAGCGACGCGGTGATCGTGGTGACCGACCATTCCAATATCGACTACGCGATGATTCTGGAGCACGCCCGGCTGGTGGTGGATACCCGCAACGCGACGGCGCCATACCGCAGACCGTCGCACAAAGTGATCATGGCGTAGCGTCAGGCAGGCTTCGGGTCATTGGCCGCGCTCCTTTGTGCGTGAGAGCCTCTAAAGCACCACCGCCGGCCTGGGACGGACGCTCAGCAGATAACGCCCCTGGACGCGGCGGATTCTGACCGGCACGCCGAAAGCGTCGGACAGCAGCCTGGAGTTGAGAATTTGTGCTTTGGGACCGCTGGCGGCGACGCGTCCGTCTTTGAGCACCAGCACGTGCGAGAAGCTGGCCGTGATTTCTTCCGTATGATGGGTGACCAGCACCAGCGCGGGAGCCGCGGGGCCGCGCGCCAGCCGTTCCAGAAATTGCAGGAAATGCTCGCGCGCGGCGGGGTCGAGTCCGGCGCACGGCTCATCGAGGATCAGCAGGCGCGGGCGCGCCATCAGCGCGCGTCCGATCAGAACCCGCTGCCGCTCGCCCTGCGACAGATGCGCCCACGGCCGCTCGCGCAGGTAGTCGCATTCGACGCGTTTGAGGATGCGAGCGGCCTCGCGCCGCTGCGCGGACGGAACCTCGCCCCATAACCCGATCTGCGCGTAGCGTCCGCTGAGCACCGTGTTAAGCGCCTTCTCGTTGTCGGCCATCATCTGGTGGATGCTGGAACTGACGATGCCGATGCGTTTGCGCAGTTCGCGCCAGTCCGAGCGGCCGTAGGTTTCGCCCAGCACCGCGATGCTGCCTTCGGTCGGCGGCAGATAACCGGTGAGCGCGCGCAGCAGCGAGGTCTTGCCGGATCCATTGCGACCCAGGACCACCCAATGCTGGCCCTTGTCGACCTGCCAATCGATTTGATTGAGAATGGCGGCGTCGCGGACCACGCGCAGTCCGCTGACCGCGATTACCGGCTTGCCGCGTGCCATCGCGCAGGCGTTTTCGAGCTGGAGGGGTTCATGGCGGAACGAGGTGAGGACAGGACTACCAATCGCGCGCGAGTCGGGCAAGCACGCCGCATCATTGCGCAGCGCCTTTGAGCTCTTCGCGCCGCCGCAGCTCGCCGCGTCTGATCTTGCCGGTGACGGTCAGGGGAAAGTCGTCGACGAATTCCACCTGGCGCGGATAGGCGTGACCGCCGACCCGCGCGCGCACCTGCTGCTGGAGCTGCGCGATTATTGCGGCTGACGGCGCATGGCCGGGGCGCAATTTGATCAGCGCCTTGACCGTCTGTCCGCGCCGCGCGTCGGGCGCACCGATGACCGCGCACGACGCCACGGCGGGATGTTCCATCAGCGCGGCTTCAACTTCATCGGGACCGATCCGGTATCCGGAGCTTTTTATCATGTCGTCGGCGCGGCCGACAAAGAAGACGTTGCCGCAATCGTCCATCGCACCGAGGTCGCCGGTGAGCATCCACTTTCCCGCCAACCGGGCCGCCATTGCGCCCGGCTCCTTCCAGTAATCCTTCATCACCACCGGGTCATCGCGCGCAAGCGCGATAATTCCGGTTTCGCCGCTTTTCACCGGCGCGCCGCTTTCGTCCACAATCGCGGCGTCATGGCCGGGATACGGTTTGCCCAGCGCTCCGCTCCGCGGCTGTTCCAGCGCCGTGCAGGTGCCGATCACCGTGTTGGCTTCGGTCTGACCGTAACCGACATTGAACTGGACGCGCAGTTCCTGTTGGAGCCAATCGGCAAGCGCCGCGCCGGGAGAGCCGGCGGTGACGAAAACGCATCGCAGGGCGAGGCGGTATTTTTCGCGCGGGCGTTCCACCTGACGCATCAGCTCCAGCGCCGCCGGCGGAAACATCGCGACCGTCACCCGGCATCGCTCCATCAGGCTGAGCACCGCGTCGGGATCGAATTTGCCTGCGGCGCGGGCAACCACCGGAATTCCATGGGCCCACGGGCACACCAAACCGGTCAGACCGGCGGACCAGGCCCAGTCGGCGGGGCTGAAGTAGACGTCACCCGGACGGATGAAGTTCAAGGCGTAATCAAAACCGTTGCGGCCCAGGATGTTGCGGCAGGCCTGAAGCACGCCTTTGGGGCTTCCCGTGGTGCCCGAGGTGTACATCAGCAGCAGCGGATCGTCCGGCGTGCTGGGAGCGGCGTCATGGGCGGGCGCCGCGGCCTCGATCAGGCTGTCAAAAGACAAGCCTATCCGATCGCCCCCGATCGCAATTGTGGACTGCAGATCGGGCAACTCCCTGCCGATGCTGTCAAGCCTCGCAACCGTTTCACCGTCCGCAATCAGCGCGCGCGCTCCGCTATGGGCGAGCCGGTAGCGCATCGCTTCGGCGCCGAACAGGCGCGACAGGGGGAGGGCGACCGCGCCCAGGCGATACGCGGCCATGTGTGCGACGGCGGTTTCGGGGCGCTGGGCGGCAGCAATCGCGACCACGTCGCCGCGGCGGATGCCGAGCGCCGCCAGCGCGTTGGCGAAGCGGCGGGAATGCTCGATCATCGAGCCGAAGCTGTGATGGTGCAGGCGTCCGCGTTCGTCCTGATAAATCAATGCCGGCTTGCCGGCGCGCCCGGCGTGGCGGTCCAGGCAATCGGCCGCTGGATTGTAGCGATCGGGAATGTGCCATCGATGGCGCGCGCGTGCGTCGGCCAAGGACGCCGCCCCGCGCACCGTCTGATCCCTCAGCCCGATCATTCGCCGCCGGTTCAAGAGCCGCGCCGGGCTTTCAGATCTGATCGCGCCACAGCCGCTCCAACGGTGTGACTGCGCGCCCGCCGATGTATTGATCCAGTGCGCGCCGGGCCTGAGACTTCTGTTGCGATCTGATCAAGCTGACCAGATTGGACTGGATAAAAACGCCGCGCTGCTCGTCGCTGCCGCCGGCGCAGGCGGCGTCGTTCAGAATCGGGCCGAGCAAGGCTGCGGCCAGCGGGTAATCGCGCCGGGCAAAGGCCGCGCTCCCGCGCACCAGCGGCAGGCCCACATCGCGCCATACCCGGGCGGCGCGGCCGCTCTGGCGGCCGGCGAAGCGTTCGAGTTCGGCCGCCGCGCGATCGACTTCCGCCTGCTCACCGGCCCGGGCCAATGCGTATATCGCGACCGCGTTAATGAACGGGAAGACGCGATCGTGCGCGTAGGGGCGTGCGTGCGGAGCAATACCGCGCCATTCGGCGTCGAGCTCCATTCCCGCCAGTTCCAGGTACCACAGCAGCAACACGGCGTCGGTCAATTCGCCGGCGGTATCGGGAAGGAAGCCCCAGACCCTGGAGTTGAAAGCCTCGCGCGCCCGATCGAAATCCAACTGCGCAAGATACAGGGTCGCCAGATGAAACCAGTTATGCGACTGGATGTAGCGGCCGAACCCGCGCCATCCCTCGGCGTAGCTTTGGAGCTCGGCAATGCCTTGCGCGATGCGGGACTGGCCGGCGAAAACGTGAGCCAGGCAATGCTGCGCCCACATCGTGAGCGGATTGATTCGCATCGCGGCGCGCGCGGCCTCCTCCGCCTCGTCGCGCTTTGCGCAAAGTTCCAGCGCAAAGGCGTACATGGACAGCAGATGGCTGTGATCGCGGTTGGCCGGCGCCACGCTGCGCATAAATGCCAGTTGCCGGGCCGATTCGCCGGTCTGGAAGAAATGAAATTCGGCCAGCTTGGCCGCGACCACGTCCCGCGGCCATTCCTGAGCGATACTTTCGTAAGCGGTGATGGCGCGCTCGAAGTCGCCGCGGCATCCGGCTTCGACCGCCTCGACAAAGATGCGCTCGCGCCCGGTCAGTTCCCTGAAGCGGCGGCGCGCGCGCTGCAGCAGTCCAAGCGCGCGGGCGGCCTGCGCGCTCGATTGCGTATAAACGAAGGTGCACGCGGCGTAGGCTTGAATCATGGGGCAGTCCGGGGAGGCCGACGCGGCGCCCATGATCGCGTCGGTCTCGGCGCCCAGACCCAGCAACTGCTCGGTGAAATGATCGATCGCGGCAATCTCGGCGTCCGCGGCGCCCGTCACCTCAAGGCCCCTGGCGTCCCTTTTCATCGCTCGACGCTCCCTTTGGGCTGAATTTATCACGCCGGCGGTGTTGATGCGTGCCAGCCCGGTGCGAGTATAATCGGCACAGCGTCGCCGGCGGCAACCACAGCATGGGCGGCGCGGTAAAAGGAACGCGACTATGAAGCTCTCAGTGCGCAGCGGCGCGGTGCGGCGCCGCGCCGTTCTCCGCGCCGCCATCGCCGCCCCGCTTCTTGTCTGGTCGGGACGGGTCAGCGCGGGTCCGGCGCAGGAAGATTCGGCCGGCAATTCCAATCGAGGTGAACAGACCGTGACCATCATCAAGTTTACCGATTCAGGCGAACGGATCGGGCCGGAAACCGTCAACAAGGTCGTGAAGCCCGAGGCGGAATGGAAGAAGGAGCTCAGCCCCGAGCAATTCCAGGTGACGCGGCGCAAAGGCACTGAGCGGCCGTTCACCAACCGGTACGCCGAGAATCATCAGCAGGGCATCTACCGCTGCGTATGCTGCGGCAACGCGCTGTTCAGCTCGGATACCAAGTTCGAATCGGGCACCGGATGGCCCAGCTTCTATGAGCCGATCGCCAAAGAAAACGTCGAGACGCGCACCGATCGTTCGTGGTTCATGACGCGTACGGAAGTGCTGTGCGCGGAATGCGACGCGCATCTGGGGCACGTCTTCGACGACGGCACGCAGCCCACCGGCCTGCGCTACTGCATGAATTCCGCCGCGCTGAATTTTGTCAGGAAAGCTTAGAGCCGAATTCCGGTCCGCCGCCGCGGCCAATGAACTGGTTGGCGTACCGCAGCCCCCGCCCCATCGAACTAATGCGCGCTCAGTTGGCCGGTTGACGGCTGGTAGCCGCCGTCGGGCTGCGGATTGGGCGTTCCGAATTCGGCGCCCGGAGGCACCGACGTACTGAAACTGGGTTTGAAGATTTCCCGTACCTGCGCCAGCGGCATGTCGTGGATCTCCTTGCGCCCCAGCGTCTGCAAAAACCGCTGACGTTCATCCAGCGACAGCTCGCGCATGTCCTCGCGATTGAGAATCACGTGCGGCGTCAGGAAAACCAGCAGGTCGGTCTTCTGACCGTTGCGCTGACGGTTGGTGAAGAAATTGCCCAGTACCGGGATATTCGACAGGTAAGGCACGCCCTGTTTGGTGATATCGACCTCATCCGACAGCAGCCCGCCGATCACGGTCGTGCGATGGTTCTGCACCAGCACAGTGGTGGAAGCGGATCGGATGGTCGTGGTCGGGCCCAGCGGGTTGTTCAGAGTCGAGGCGATTACCGCCGAAACTTCCTCGTACACGTCGAGCTTGATGTATCCGCCCTCGGTGATCTGCGGCACCACGTCCAGCGTTATACCGACGTTCTGCCGATCGACGGACTGGAAGATTTGTCCGGTGATTGCGGCCGTGGCGGTGGCCGAGGAGATGAACGGCAGGTTCTGACCGACTACGATAGTGGCTTCCTCGTTATCCGCCGTCAGCAGCGTCGGCGCCGATAATATATTGGAACGCGTATCGGTCTCGATGGCGGTTATCAGTGCGATATCGCACGGGACGGTCACCGAGGTGGAGGTGGTGCCGGTGCCGGTGGTGGCGGCCGCCGCGGCGTTGAGCGCGGTGTTGACCGTGCACATACTGCCGGAGGCGAGGCCAAAGGTAAGCCCGGTCACACCCAGCGGATTGGTCAATGCGTTGGTCAGGTTGCCGTAGTCGAAATGTCCCACCCCCAGCGTATTGCCGCCCAGGTTGGTCGAGCCCTGGTAGCTGATCCCCAGTTCGCGCATCCGCTCCGCGCTGACCTCAACCAGCACCGCCTGGACATAAACCTGACGGCGCGGTACGTCGAGCTGCGAGATGATTTTCTCCAGCGTGCTGTAGTCCTGGGGCGAAGCGCTCACCACCAGCGAATTGGTCGCGGGGTCCGCCGCGACGTGAACCGGTTGCTCGAATTCGGTTCCGGGGCCTCCGCTCGCGGTGAGCGAGGTGCTGCCGCCGCCCCCCGCGCCGAGCGAGCCGCTGGCCCGATTTGAATTGCCGCTGAGTCCGCCGCCGAAACCGTTGCCCAATCCGCCGGACCCCGCTCCCAGGCCGCCGCCGTAACCGCCATAGGCGGCATTTCCCACACCGCCGGTGCCCAGGCCGCCGAAGCCCAGCCCGCTGCTGCGTCCCAGCGATCCTTTCCCGGTCTGCGGCGATAACTGGCCGGGTCCGCTGCCGCTGCCCAGCAGCGATCCGAGCACCGCAACCATTTCGAGCGCCTGGGCGTACTTCAGGTAATAGACATGCACGTGGGAGCTGGCCGTGGGGCTATGAATATCGAGCTGCGCGATGAGCGACTTGATCATCCGCATCTGCAGCGGATCGGCCATCACGACCAGCGAATTGGTGCGCTCGTCGGGGATGATCTTTACCGGGCGCGAGGGCGAACTCAAGCCGCCGCCTTCGCCGCCGTACATCTGCATCGGGCGGACGTATCCGGGATTCGGGGCATGGCTGGTGGCGGAACTCGGCGAGCCCATGATCTGTTCGATTTTGGGCGCCAGATCATCGGCGTAGGCCAGCCTGAGCGGCACCACTTCGACTGATTCCTGGATTTTCTCGGAGTCAATCGCCCCGATAATTTTCAGCAGCCGGCCCACGTTCCACGCGTCATCGGTGATGATCAGGGTGTTGGTTTCGGGAAACGCGGCGACCAGGCCGTCGCGCGAGATCAGCGGCTGCACCATGCTCACCAAAGCCGAAGCGTCGGCGTTGACCAGCTTGATCAGGCGGGTAACATATTCGTCGGTGTTGGGCAGTTCGGCCGGGATATTGGAGTTGGTCAGAGCGGCGGCGGCGCGCGCGTCGCGCGACGGGATGATTCGGATCACCGGGCCCGATTCCTCAGTGGTAAAGCCCTTGATCTGCAGCACGGATTTGAAAATCGAATAGGCCTGCTCGGGCGTGACCCGGGTGGGCGAGATGATGGTAACCTTGCCGCGCACGCCCTCGTCGATAACGAAATTCTTGCCCGTGATCTCGCTGATGAATTTGGCCAGGACGGAAATATCGACGTCCTGAAAATTCATCGTTATGAGGTTTGCGCCGGGCGCCCGGGAAATTCCCGCGCGCGCGGACCCGATCAGAGTCAAACCGAAGACCAGGACAACCAGAACCGCAAAAAATCTTCTCATTGCCACCGCGCAATCTCTTCGGATTCGAGCGACACTTTATATAAAACTCACTCTGATGTTCGCAAACCGATTTATCCGCTCAGGCTTGCATCTTACCCAAACCTGAACCCGGTTGAAACGCTCGTCCGCAACATTTTCGCACCTCCGGCGGTGGAGGCCCGAGCGATTGCGCACAGCCCCAAAGGCGGCGCCAACGCGCTGACAACTGTGCCGCAAGACGGAGATTGTTTCAGTCCGCCGAATGCTTGCGGCATTCGGGGCAGCGGCCGTATAGCTCCAGCTTGTGCCGCGTCAGCGACACGCCCAGTTCCCGGGCGACGGTCTGCTGAATCCGCTCCAGCCGCTCGTTCTGAAATTCGATGATGCGGCCGCAGCGCTCGCAGATGAAGTGATCGTGATGCCGCTGTTCGTCGATGATCTCGTAGCGGCCCTGGCCGTCGTCGAAATGGCGTTCCGACACCAGTTCGCATTCCTTGAGCAGCTTCAGGGTACGGTAGATGGTGGCGTAGCCGACGTGCGGATTGACTTTCTTGACTTCGGCGTAGAGTTCTTCGGCGCTGACGTGCCGTCCCAGGGCGAAAAAGACGCGGGCGATATCGTCGCGCTGGCCGGTGGATTTCAACCCGCGCTCCTTGAGGCGCGAATGGAACATGTCCAGCCGCTGGTCCGCGCTGACGCGCGGGCGGGCCGGAATCGTGGTGTGCTCCGTGCTCTCCCCCGGCTGCGGCATAGGACGGCTGATTCCTGCGGCCAACGATTTTTAACCCCGGTCGTCCTGCAGCAAGCGGCGCGCGGCCGGAGACAGGTACAGATTTTCGAAGTCCCGGCCGCGCAGCGCCTCGGCCAGAATTTCGACCTGCTCGGCGGGCGCAAGCGTGCGGTCGAGGATAACGAGGTTTTTCTCCCTGACCTTACACGAACCGCTGCGCGCGCGGTAGCCGACCTCGCGCAGCAGCTTCTCATGCCTGACTTCGATTCCGCAGCGCTGGGCCAGTTCTTCCAGCTCCGTCACCAGCTGCACCGTCCGCGTCGTTTTGCCCTGCGTCAATTTGCCCTCTTGAGTACCCGCCGCCGCGCGTGGTAATCGGCACTTAGCGGAGACCGTGCCCCGTGTTTAAGAGCATCGCGGTCGCTATCGACAGCTCTGAGCATTCCCGTTGCGCCCAGACTCTCGCCTTTTATCTTGCGCGCAGACTCCAGGCCAGCGTCCTGGGGCTGCACGTGGTTGACATCCTATCGCTTGAAGGGCCGCTGCTTAATGATATCGCAGCACCGGCCGACGTTGAAAGCTACCTCAACACCCCCCGCATTCGCGAGACGCTGACCGAACGCGGACACAAAGTGCTGCGCGATTTCGCCGCGGCCGCGGCGCGCGAAGGCGTTGCATGCCAGACCGCGCTCGATTTCGGCGTGGTGGCCAGCCAGATCTGCGAACGCGCCAAAAGCGCCGACCTCCTGGTCCTGGGGCATCGGCGGCCCAATCAGACCGACAGCGCGCTCAATCCGGGCGGGATCGCCGCGGCGGTCGCGCGCAAGGCCTCGGGAACGATGCTTATCTGTCCGGCATCAGCCCGCGAATTGCGCCGCTTTGTTCTGGCCTTTGACGGCAGCGAGCGGGCGTGCAAAGCGATGCATGCGGCGGCGGAACTGGCCAGTACCATGGGCGCGGCGCTGACCGTGGTGAGCGTGGCGCGGGACGCGCGCCTGGCCGAGTCGCGGCTGGCGCAGGCGCGCGCGTATTTTCAATCCTATGACCTGCAGATCGAATACCGCTATCTCAACGGCCAGGCGCCGCAGGAGATCCTGAACTTCGTCCGTCAGCATTCGCCCGATGCCCTGTTCATCGGCGCCTACGGCCACAGCCGGGTGGTCGAGACGCTGCTCGGATCGACCACCAAACAACTGCTGCGCCACGCTCCCTGCCCGCTGTTCCTGTCGCGGTAGCGATTGCGGCAAAAGACGGCATGCCGCGCCGGATGGTTGCGGCGCCTTCGCCGCGCCGCCACAATTCTGACTAAATGGATGAATCATCGCGCCGACCGATCTTTCGCGCCGGGGTCGTTGACCTCGGCGTCGAAACCACCACCCTCCCCAACGGGCTGACCGTCGAACTGCCGATCATCCGCCATCCGGGCGCCGCCGCCGTGGTTGCGATCGACCGGCAAGGACGGGTCGTGATGCTGCATCAGTATCGGCACGCGGTCGGCGCCGCAATCTGGGAGATTCCCGCGGGATGCCGCGGCGCGGGCGAGAGCGGGCTTCAATGCGCGCAGCGCGAACTGCTCGAAGAAGCCGGCGTCAGCGCGCGGCGATGGGACCATCTGGGGGCGATCGTCACGATCCCCAGCATTTGCGACGAGCGAATCGAATTGTATCTGGCCCGCGAGTTGACCCATCGCGCGACCAGCCATGAGCCCGACGAAGTGATCCGCGTGGAATGGATCGACTTCGATCGGGTCCTGCGGATGATCCGCCAGGGCGAGATCATCGACGCGAAAACCATCGCCGCAATGCATCACGCCGCCGCGCTGGCCTGATCGGCCAAACGCGCCAGGTTGGCCGCTTATTCGTTGTAGCGCGTCATCTCGTCCAGCGCCGGCTTGACGTGCTTCATGAACAGCTCCATGTCGTCGATCGTGGCCTGCTTGGGCTGCTGCGCGTAATGCCAGATCAGCACCACGTACTCGGCGGGCAGGATCTTCCATTGCTCGACGAATTGCGCCTTAACCTCGTCCACCGACCCGATGAAGTAGGTGCGCGCGCCCAGCACGTTATCCACCGGGTCGGCCGCGCGCGGCAATGAAGGCGGCCAGAACGGCGCATAGAAGTTCTTCGTGATCTCGGCGTCGTACTGCAGCACGGCGCGGCGCGCGTCGGCCATCGTCTTGCCAAAGCGCGTGTAGCGCAGCACGCCCTGGTGCTGGCCCCATTGATAGGAACGTCCCGCCGCTTTGGCCGCGTTGTCGAACGCCTGGCCGCCGCGCACCGCCGTGCGCAAGCCCGCGACGTAGACCGGAACAAAGCCCTTGCTGCCGCAATACGCGATCGATTCCGGACTGCCCAGGCTCATCACGAAGACCGGCGGATGCGGTTTGGTGTAGGGCGCGGGCACGACGCTGATCCGGCGCACAACGCGGTTGGCGTCAACCTCGCCATGCGCGCCCAGCCGCTCGGTCACGCCCTCCAGCGCCAGCGGCCAGTCGTCGATGCCCTTGTCGTGCGGATAGGGCACCTGCCAGGGACCGTCGGTGGTTTCGATACTTTCCTGCGTCCAGGCGCGAATCACCAGTTCCACCTGCTGCTCGAAGACGCCGCGGTTGGCCTGGTCCTCCTCGATTTGAGTGCTGCGCCTGGCGGCGTCGGTAACCGCGATGTCCGCTCTGGTCGCGGTCGAGGGCGAGCGCGTGGCGCGGCTGCCCAGATGCTGCCCCAGCACGTTGACCCATCGCGACTGGTAGCCGCGCGCGAAGCCGACAAAGAAGCGGCCGCGCGTCAGATGGTCCAGGATGGCGGTCTCCTCGGCCACGCGGATGGGATTGTTGGCGCTCATCACGTAGCCCATCTGGCCGATGCGGATGTTTTTGGTAATCGCCGCCCAGTAGCCGTTGAGCACGCCGGGATTGGGACCGACTTCGTAGCCTTCGGAATGGAAATGATGCTCGATGGTGGCGGCGCCCCACATCCCCATCTCGTCGGCCGCCTTGACGATCTCGCTCCATCCGGTGAGGACTTCCTGGTAGAGCTCGCTGTTGCGCGCAATCGGGCGTTTGGCCGCGCGCTCCGCTTCGTCCTTTGCCGGCATCATCGGGTAGAGCTGGAGAATCACTTTCAGCATTGGGAGCGGCCTCCGAGAAATTGCCTATAGAGGGAACCGCCGCTCCACGTCAAGCAGACCCGAGAAGGATGCGGGTTGCCGCTGACGAACGCGCCTTGGGATGCACCGGCACTGGAATCGGCGCCGACCGCACGCTATAGGAAATTCAACCCAATTTATCGGGACAGGTACCGCTTCGGCGGTTCGCGATCCAGCTTTAGGAACGACACATGGCAACCGCGAAATCATCGCACAGTAAAACTACCCGCACCGAAACCGACAGCATGGGCGCGATCGAGGTCGCCGCCGACCGCTATTGGGGCGCGCAGACCGAGCGCTCGCTGCTGCATTTCAATATCGGCAACGACCTCATGCCGCGCGAGCTGATCCGCGCCTTCGGCATCCTCAAGAAGGCCGCCGCCAAGGTCAACCAGGACCTCGGGATGCTTTCGGCGGAAAAGGCCAGGCTGATTATCCAGGCCGCCGACGAAGTGATCGAAGGCAAGCTCGACGAGCATTTCCCCCTGCACATCTGGCAGACCGGCAGCGGCACGCAAACCAACATGAACGCCAACGAGGTGATCTCGAACCGCGCCATCGAACTGGCCGGCGGCGTGATGGGCAGCAAGAAGCCGATCCATCCCAACGACGACGTCAACATGTCGCAGTCCTCCAACGATACGTTTCCGGGCGCGATGCATATAGCGGCGGTCGAGGTGATACATCATCGCCTGCTCCCCGCCCTCAAGGAGCTGCGCGACGCGCTGGCGGCCAAATCCGGGGAGTTCAAGGACATTATCAAGATCGGGCGCACACACCTGATGGACGCGGTACCGCTGACCCTGGGGCAGGAGTTCTCCGGCTACGTCGCCCAGATCGACCAGGACATCGAGCGCATCAAGGCGTCGCTGCCCAACCTTTATGAATTGGCGCTGGGCGCAACGGCGGTCGGCACCGGCCTCAACGCGCACAAGGAATTCGCCGATCGGGTGGCGGCGGAAATCGCGCGTCTGACGGGATTGCCGTTCGTCTCCGCGCCCAACAAGTTCGCGGCGCTGGCCGGCCATGACGCGATTGTCGCCGCCAGCGGAGCGCTGCGCACACTGGCCTGCTCGCTGATGAAGATCGCCAACGACATCCGCTGGCTCGGCTCGGGTCCGCGCGCCGGCCTGGCCGAACTGATCCTGCCGGAGAACGAGCCCGGCTCGTCGATCATGCCGGGCAAGGTCAATCCCACCCAGAGCGAGGCGATGACCATGGTGTGCGTGCAGGTGATCGGCAACGACACGGCGGTGGGCGTCGCCGGCAGCCAGGGCAATTTCGAACTCAACGTGTTCAAGCCGGTGATGATCCACAATTTGCTGCATTCGATGCGCCTGCTCACCGACTGCTGCCACAGCTTCAAGCTTTACTGCGTGGACGGACTGCGGCCCAACCACGACCAGATCCGTCATCATTTGAACAATTCGCTGATGCTGGTGACGGCGCTCAGCCCCAGAATCGGCTACGACAACGCCGCCAAGGTGGCCAAGAAGGCGCACGCCGAGGGCAAGACCCTGCGCCAGGTATGTATCGAGATGGGGCTGCTCAGCGGCGAGGAATTCGACCAGGCGGTGCGGCCGGAAAAGATGATCGGGCCGGGGGACTAGAGGGCGCAAACCCGGTCCGCGATCTGCTATCGTATCGCGACGCCGGCTGCAGGCGGGGATAATCGTGGCTCGGTTTGCGAAACCGTATTGAGGCGGCGCCGCATGCGATGATGGATATCAGCGTCGTTCTCCCGGTTATCAACGAAGGCGGCAATTTGGGCGAACTGCTCGGCCGTTTGCGCGCCATCCTGGAACGCCACAAGCTCCGCCACGAGTTTTTGGTGGTTGACGGCGGCTCGCGCGACAACACCCGCGAAATCGCCGCCGCCCAGGGCGCGCGCGTGCTCGACGAGGATTTCCCCGGCTATGCCGGAGCGCTGCTGACCGGCTTTCGCCATGCGCAGGGCGAATACGTGCTGACGCTGGACGCCGACCTCTCCCACGAGCCGGCGTTCGTGGCCAAGATGTGGCGCGCGCGCCATCTGGCCGACATCGTGATCGCGTCGCGCTACGTTCGCGGCGGCGTCGCCTACACCACGCTGGGACGCCGCGCCCTGAGCCGTTCCCTCAACGTCGTGCTGCGGCGGATGCTCTCGGTGCCGGTGCGCGACCTTTCCAGCGGATATCGTCTATACCGGCGCGAGGTGCTGCAGAACCTGGATATCAGCGGACGCAACTTCGAGGTGCTGGAGGAGATCCTGGTCAAGGCGTACGCGGCGGGGTTCAACATCACGGAAGTGCCGTTTACCTATTTCCCGCGGCATCGCGGAGTGTCCCACGCCCGCCTGATGCGCTTCGGACTGGACCTCGCGCGGTCGTCATTCAAGCTGTGGAAGCTGCGCAACTCTCTGGAGTCCGCCGATTACGACGCGCGCGCCTTCTACAGCCTGATTCCGCCGCAGCGCTACTGGCAGCGCGCGCGCCATCATATCGTCACCTCGTGGGCGCGGGGCATGGGCCTGACGCTGGATGCGGGATGCGGCTCCAGCCTCATCATCCAGAGCCTCAACAACGCCATCGCGATGGACTACAACTTCGCCAAGGCCCGCTACCTTCAGCGGCTGAAGATTCCCGCGGTGCGCGCCTCCGCCTTCGCGCTGCCGTTCAAGGACGAAACCTTTGACTGTCTGATCAGCTCGCAGGTGATCGAGCATATCCCGCGCGAGCAGGTGCTGTTCGACGAAATGTGGCGGGTGCTGCGGCCCGGCGGCATGCTGATTATCGGAACTCCCGACTATTCGACCTGGCAATGGCGTATGATCGAGCCGCTGTACGGGATGCTGATGCCGTGGGCGTATCGCGACGAACACATCACGCACTACACGCGCGCCGACCTCGCGTCGGTGCTGGAGCGCATGGGCTTCGTGCACGAACAAACCGCCTACATCGCGCACGCCGAACTGATCATGCGCTACCGCAAACCCGAACCGCGGCGCCTGAGGGCGCAGCGGCCGCCCATGGCGCTGGCCGAGCAGGCCTGAAAAACAGCCGCAAGCCCGCGCCGTTTCTTCCTATTCGAACATCAACACCGTGCGCGCGACCTCGCCCGCCTTCATCGCGCGGAACGCCTCGTTGACGTCCTCCAGTTTGCCGCGGCGGCTGATCATGCCGTCCAGATCCAATCTGCCCTGGCGGTAATAATCCAGGTAACGCGGCATATCGATGCGGAAGCGGTTCGACCCCATCAGCGAGCCCTGGATTCTGCGCTCGGTGAGCATCGCGGCGCCGTCGATTTCGATCTTCTGCCCCAGCGGAATCATTCCGATAACGGTCGCGGTGCCGCCCGGCTTGAGGCATTCGAAACATTGCTCGGCCAGCCTCTTTACGCCGACGGCTTCGAAGGAGTAATCGACTCCGCGCCCGCCGGTCAGCTTGCGAATCGCCTCGACCGCGTCGCCCTGCGAGGCATCCACCGCGTCGGTGGCGCCGAACCGTTTCGCCATCGCCAGCTTGGACTCGAACTGATCCACCGCGATAATCTGCCGCGCGCCGGCGATGCGCGCGCCCTGGATCGCGGAGATGCCGACGCCGCCGCATCCGAACACCGCCACCGTGGTGCCCGGCTCGATCTTCGCCGTATTGAGCACGGCGCCCACTCCGGTGGTCACACCGCATCCGATCAGCGCCGCGCGATCCAGCGGGACCTCGTCGGCAATCTTCACCAGCGCGTTTTCATGCACCAGCATCTTCTCGGCGTAGGTCGAGAGGTCGGCGAACTGCGCCACCGGCTTGCCGCCGATGGACAGGCGCGGCTTAAGACCCGGCGCGCGCCGGGTGGACTCCTGATTGGAGCATCGATTCGGATGCCCCGACATGCACTCCTCGCAGTATCCGCAGAACACCGAGGGGCACGAGATAACGTGGTCGCCGGCCTTGAACTGGCTCACCCCGGGACCGACCCGCTCGACCACCCCGGCCGCCTCATGCCCGAGCACCGCGGGAGTCGGCCATTGCCACAACCCGTCGACGAAGTGGAGATCGCTGTGGCATACGCCGGAAGCGGCCGTGCGCACCAGCACCTCGCGGTCGCGCGGTTCGTCGATATCGACTTGCTCGATGCTGAGCGGCTGATTCGGACCGTGATAAACAGCAGCTTTCATTGCAAGCCCCTCCTGATCGATCCTGATCGTACAATCCCCGGCCGAAACGGCGTCTGTGAGGCGGCCGGGGCGGAATGCTGTTGTCGCAAGATCGAGGCGCAAGTTCAAGCGCGCGGCAAAAGCTGGACCGATCGATACGTCCGAATCGTCGCCGGCGCGGTTGGTTCCCGCTGCGCCGGGCTTATATGTTTGATGTAAAGAGGAGCTCAGGTTTCAGTGCGGGACCGCGGTACAGGCTTCGGCCGGCGTGCTCCTGAAACCGGACTTTCCAGGCGGTGCGTTTATGGACGCTAAGACCAAAGCCGATATTCTGCTCAACACGATGGAAAAGATGGCCAGCGGAAAGCTCAAGCCGGAGGATTGGCGGGCTTTTGTCCAGGCGCAGAACGACGGCATGCGCTCGGGCCTTGAAATCGGCGCAAAAGCCCCGGATTTCACTCTGCCCGACCACAACGGCGTAAGCCGGCCGCTGGCCGAACTGATGGGACCCAACGGAGCGCTGCTGGTTTTTACCCGCAGCGCCGGATGGTGACCATACTGCCGCAACCAGCTCGTCGAGCTGCAACATTCGCTGGAAAATCTCAAAGCGCACGGAATCAACGCGGTTTCGATTACCTGCGACAGTCAGGACGTTCTGAAAGCGTTCGGCCGCGCCTACAACATCACCTATCCGCTGCTGTCCGACGCTGGCAGCAAAGTTATCCGGGCCTTCGGGATTCTCAACACCAACGTGCCGCCGGAGCACAAGTTTCTGTACGGGATTCCCTTTCCCGGTGATTTCCTGGTCGGACCCGATCGCGTCGTGCGCGACAAGCGGTTCCTGCCCGACTATCAGCATCGGCCATCGGCATCGCAGGTGATCTTCAGGAATTTCGGCGACGACGGGCGGGGAAACTCGGTGCAAGTGGATGCCGGCCCGCTTGACGCCGTTATCAGCCTGTCCACCGATCGATGCTTCTTCGGCCAGGAGATAGCTGTATCGCTGGCGCTGCGCCTGAAGCCCGGATGGCATGTGTACGGCGCGCCGCTGCCGGACAATTATCAGCCGCTTGAACTGACTTTCCAAAGTCCGATTGTCGCCGCCCAGTCGCTGGAACTGCCGCCCGCCCGGCCGCTCCTGCTACCCGCGATGGGCCAGACGCTGCCGGTTTATGAAGGTGAAGTGCGCGCGACCGGCACGGTCGGTGTGAAATGGAGTCCGCCGCCGGAGGCAAAGTCGCTGTCGTCAGTCTTCGGACCGGGAATGGAACCGGGATTTTATCGGATAAAAGGAACGCTGCGCTTCCAGGCCTGCAGCGACGAGGTGTGCGAGATGCCCGGGACGATCGAATTCGAGCTGCCGCTGAACATCGAAGCCGGCGTCCCCGCCGCCCCACCCGAAGGGGCCGCCTGAACGTTCCCGTCCGGTGTGGTGATTGCGCGGAGGGAAGCGAGCCGCGGGCCCCCGCCAGCTCGACGTTGCGCCCCGCGCGCAGCGGCTTTCGCCGCGCAGGTAGAAGGGTCAAGGCTCTTGCGAGGCCGCAGCGGCGGGTCCATAATTCCTTACTCCGGTGGACGCATAGCTCAGCTCGGTTAGAGCGCTTGCCTCACATGCAAGAGGTCCCTGGTTCAAGTCCAGGTGCGTCCACCACAGATTCTCCAATAAACTCAAGCAATTATCGCTGAACAGCAACTAGCAAGCCTTGGAGGCCTTGGCCTTACCCCTTTTGGTAGCCCACTCGTAAGTTAGTGTTCGCCGGTGTGGCGGGACACTTACACTGTCCGACGCTGAGCATTGTGGGACACCGAAACTGTCCTACGCTGAGCATTTCGCGCCTCAAACCCCGCGGCAACCCACAGGCGGTAAATTAGCGGTGCTTATCCCGAGCAGGTTGCGGTCTGATCCACGCTGATGAAGTACGCAAGCTTGAAGACTGGCCAGTCTGACGAAACCGATTCTTTATAAGGCAGGGGACTTCTCGGGCAGGCGGTCAGGGTTGATCCTGATACCGTGCTTACGTGCCAGTTCAACCTGCTGGGGCGTCAGCTTCTTTGCTTTCTTTGCTGAGACCACGCCGAGGTCCGACCAGATCGGCGGCCCATTGGGGGATGCCGCCCGCGCCCGCGCTTCAGGGCCTAGGTGTTTCTCGTGCGAGGACATATCATCCCTGCTTTAATCGTCTGTTGAAGGCGGTTCAAGGGGACAAGTACAACCGGCCGGACCCATCGCCTCGCTTCCTTCTCCCACACGCGGACAATGGCCCCGCTGTGGCTATTGCTCCTCAAGCGTGCAGCACGAACCGGACCCGCTGGTCGAAATTGCGTCCATGCGCGACCGGACCGCGCCATTCGGCGAGCTGGAAATCGATCTGCAGAACTCAGAAGCCGCTGCCAGCGGGTAGCCGGCACTCGATGTTGGCTCGCTCGCCGGTGCTGTGTCAGATGCGCTCGGGGCGGCGAACTCAATATTGACCGGAACCGAGCATTTGACACAGCAATCGTGTCTGCTGGATGCGCCGTTGAGGATCTCCGACGCCGATGAAGTGCTCACAGAGACGCAGGCACCCGATGCTCCCACGCGATTTATAACTGCCCCACCCACACCGGCCGGCAGAAATGACGGGAACAAGAGGAGTGGAACAAAAAGCGCGCCGAGGACCTTCGGTGAAGACCCCAAAATGTTACGTACCTGCCGCTCGGTAATATCCAGTGCCAGCGCGATCGCTCGCGTGCCCATGCCGCGTGATCGAAGGGCTACGACCTTCTCTCGCTGGCGCGCACGTTTTCCAGGGCCAAGCGGAATTTCGATCTGCTCGCCGTTAAACGCCCTGCAAAGCGCGTTTACGGCCTCGATACCGATGGCCTCGGCCAGCCATCCACCCGGCACAGGTCTCGCCGGCACATAGATGCGCGTACCCCCAAACACCACCGAGAGTCGCACCGCCATTGCCTCGCCCACCACCTCGCGCAACTCTGCGAATGACGCCATCAATACACCACATTCGGATTGTACTTCCGGAGACCGCGCGGCATCTTTGGCAAGACAGGCTGAAGCTCCGCAGGCACAAAAACCCCCATTGACTGTAGCAGGGCGGCGAACTCTCGCGGCCTATGCAGAGGGTCTTTGACCTGAACGTCCCAGACCGACGGAACCGGTCCTATCATATAAACGACGCCAGCCCGTTTGGCTTCGCTCGCGGCTTCACGAACCTTGTCTGCAAAAGTGCCCCCCAGCTCGCCGGTTTCAGAATCCCAAACCAGCGTTCCCACAGGCTCCGAGCCGGACCAATGATAGCGGGTGATCGTGGTATCGAGTCGCACTATTTTTCCTCAGACCGGCTTTACCAGTTCCCGAATCAAACCTCTAATGGCCTTCCGCGCATTCTCGACTTGGGCGGCATCAGGTCCACCTGCCGCTTCAGACGCCGTATTGAGCACCTCCTCACAGTATAGCGCTATCTCCTCGTACGCCGCGAAGGGGTCTTCGGTGCGCTTCGCGATGTACCTGAGCAGCCCGCGATTCAGCATCATCACTCCATCGATCATCATTTTATTTTTGACCACTTCGGCCCCGATGATCCGAAGCTCGTTCTCTATGCGCTGCGCCTTCATGAGCTTTTCCCCGCTTTTTCAGAACTTCGTCCGCTCTCGGTCGTGGAGCGCGCTTTCAATCAGAGCCAGAATCTTTGTGCGATGCTGTTCCAGTTGCCGTTCGAAATCGCGCTGGTAATCGACCTTCCCGCCATTGGCATTGATCGTCACCGGCGCGTTGACCGTGATGTGCAAGATATTTCCAGTGCGGCCAGCCAGCGTCGCCGGCGGCCTCCAAGCGTTCCCGCGTTCATCATCCGTCCATGGCCGCGCTCTTATCAGGCCATCTCCGATCAGAGGGACTACTACCGGCCTTATCCGCGTCGATGCCTCCAGCACGGGCATGGATGCTCGTGCCAGTGGCATGGCGGCGTGAACCATCGGGGCTGCGCTGACCATCACCGGCACGGAGACCACCGCCGCGGCCGCCGCCGTGCGCATCGCCGCAGCGATCGGACCGGGCCGGATCTGCTGCGCAATTGTCTCCACAATACGGACGCGGTGCAGTTCCGCGAGCGGCCCCTCTTTCGCTGGGGAGAAGGGCAGATAGGCACGCACCTTCTCCGCCATGGATTTGATGGCGTCGATCGGATAGTGCAGCGCCGATATCATCCCTTCCGCCAGCGTTCTCACAATGTTGGCGCCGGCGCTGAAAATTCCCGCCGTCCAGGTTTTGATTGCGGCAATCACCTGCGGTCCGAAGCGTATAAATTGCACCACCGCGAGGCCCAGCGGTCCGGTTAAAGCAAGCAACAGCGTCTCGCCGATATTCTAACCTTTGATAAACGCTCCCACCGCTGACAACGCGCTTACAACCTGTCGGTGGAACGCCAGGATGAGGGCTCCGACGCCAGCTATTCCCGCGCCCACCAATGCTATGTAGGGGAGCGCAGCCACAACTGCCGCGGGTATGAATGCGAACGCCGCGACCGCGACTAGGGCGGTACCGACAAGGAACGCCAGGGCAGAGCCGATTGCAACGAAGGTAACCGCAAACTTCGCGATCTGTGAATGAGCCTTGGCCAATTCGGTCATCCATTTGACCGCCTCGACCAGATAGCCGGCCATTTGCGTCAAGGGACTGAGAATTGGTCCGCCGATAGCCTCCTTGAGTTGCGTCCACGCCTGCACTACGCGCCCGAGTTGCTCGCCCAGGCCAGCCATTGTAATAGAAAGCCCTTGGTTTACCGATCCGGCGGCCTGTGCGCCGTTGGTCATATCGTGCAGTTGCTGGAGTTCTTCGGGCTTAAGCGTCAACAGCCGCGTGCCGCGCGCACCCAATGATTTACTTATCTCCTGAAACTGCCGAACCGAGATTGTACCTTCACCCAACCATCGTTTCAGGTTTTGCAGCGACCCGATTACGTCAAGCGAGCCATTCTTGAAAGACGCGAGGGGCACTCCCAGCTTGCCGAAGCCCTTGGCCATCGCCTGAACCATTTCGATGACGCCGCTGCCCGCCTCGCTTCCCGTTATATTCGCTTTCTGGAACCCCACCAGTACGGCTGCGAGCGTCGGAAAATCTACATTTGCAGCCTTGGCCGCTCCCATTGCCATGGTTAGGCCGGAGGTAAACTCATTGATGTCTTTTACGTCGCCCTGGCGCACAACGTAGTTCATCATGTCTCCGAACTTTCGAATCTGGGCACTCGCGCTGGCAGACTTATCACCGAAATTTGTGACGACGTGCGCCAGCACGCGGCCGGTCTCGCTCAAGTCACCTCCGGTCTGTTTAGCAATGGCCATGGACACGTTCATGTTTGTGATCGCATCCTTGAGCTTCAGTCCGGCGCCCAATCCGAGATAGACGTTCTGAATGCCCTGTTCCGTGCTGACGTTCATCGCGACGGACGCCTTTTCGGCCGCCTCGGTGACCTCCTTCAGTTGCCGCATTCCCTTGGCGCCGGCCGGCAGTATCGTCGCGAGGTGGCGCTGTGCCGCATCGAGTTCCATGGTTGGCTCGATGAGGGACTTGATACCCTCCAAGCCGCTCTCGCCGAACGACTTTAGTGCTTCGCCCGCTACGAAGAAGCCCTCGAAATTCTTACTCGCCTCTTGCGCCGCCTCTCCAGCCTGGTTGATCTCGCCTATCACCCCGCGCACAGGAGCCGTCGCTCGATCTATCGCTCGCAGAACGATCGCCAGCTCGAATATATTCCCGAGATTCATTTCTCAGTTTGTCACCTTCCGGCTTGCTTCGTCCGTGGCGAAGATGCGGATCGCGAAATCGAGGAGATTATTCGCCATCAGGATTTCCCATCAAAAAAGCGCGGCGTAGAGCCTCTACCAGCTCGCCGGCCGGTACGCCCATCTCAAACGCGCACTGATGGACCGCAGCCACGAGTCTCGGCAATAGTATCAGCGGCCCTCTCGCCGCTCTCACCGTTTACGGGCTCCACAGGTTCTCCGACCTATGACGTGTAGGGCACGTACAATTCCGCGGTGTTCAAGGCGCCGTCGGAACCCGTTCCTCCGGCGATCAGAACGCTGCCATCCGAAGGGAGCGTAGCCGTATGACCGGCGCGTCCCGCATCCAGCCCCACGGACGCAGTGGTGAACTGACCGGTGGCCGGATCGTAAATTTCGGCAGAACTGAGATAGTTCCCGCTGCTGTCCAGGCCCCCTACAATCAGAACCAGGCCGTTCGGGAGAGGCGTGGCAGTATGCCCGCTCCGGCCAGTGACCAGATTGCCGGTAGCAGCAAAGCCCCGCGAACCGCCGGAGCCATTAACCGCACTGTAAAGCTCTGCGCTGGCAAAAGTGCCCCCGCTTGCGTTCTTGCCGCCTGATACCAGAACGCCCCCGTTAGCAAGGCGTGCCGCCGCGGCGCCGGTTCGCGTGGTCTCCATCGTGCCGACAGAGACATTGATTTTCTGCATCTTTCTCCTCCTGCCCTAACCCAACTATCCGCAAGTCGCTTTCGTGCTTCCGCTCGTGACGTGCCGATGCAGATTCGGCTTCGCATCGGCCAATGCCGTTCGCCTCCTAATTTTGAATGGCCGAGAAAACCGTTCCAAATATGAACGGTTTAATTCCTCTCTTTCCGCCCCATCGCCGCAAGTCGAAGCTTGCTCGTATCCAAATGAAAAGCTTGGGCAACCACGGCTTCGGGCGAGACACTGGCGCGAGCAGCGCCGGCGCGACTTTCCTGCATCTCGCGCCTGCGCCGCTCCATCCGAGATTCTTCTTCCTCATCAGCGTCCGGCTGCTCGTCATTCTCTGTGAGTTTCTGCCGGATCAGTTCCATCAACACTTCCGGCTCGACTCCCAGTTCCTCTGCCGCTTCCTGTATTTCTTCATTGAGCTTGTCCAAAATGGATTTCCTGGCGGACTTCTCCGCGTGCGCCGAAAGGTCCGACAAAAGGCGTCCAGCCGGACCGCTAAAGGTTTCTTGCCGCGCACCCGCCCGCTGCATTCTCGCCGAATGCCGCGATCGCAATTCCCTTGGCGAAAGCCCGAACTGCCGAGCGATTTGTCGCAGCGCCTCTTCCTTGGTTGACCTCATTCTCAGCTACCTCTTCACCTTTTTTATGTTCCGCCAAAGGAACTTGTGAAATATCAATATCGGCCGGGAACTTCCTGCCGTCGCTGCTTAGCGCTCTTGAGCCAGCCCGGTTGCCCGGATTCCCGCATCTCTTCGAAATTTGAAACAGTGCCGTCCTGGAAGCGAACGCCACGCTCATCGATTGCGACGATCCTTTTGCCTTTGCTTACCGCATCGACAAGCGCATCAATGACGTGCGGATCGGATTGGCCGATCGCTCGCCGCAATTCGGGAATCCATCTCCTTACGATGTCAGCCGGCGATTCCTGTGGCGGCGGCATGGTCAGGTCTTGCGCGGCGCGCTCGAACTGCCCCATCAGCTTCGGTATGGCGAAGTACTCAAATTTCGAGCATGCTTCGGCGACCTGGTCGGTAAAGCGTTTGGCCAACTGCGCGAATCCGTTTTCGGCTTCCGCGGTCGGAAACTTCAATCGGGCTTTTTTGCGAATGAGCGCCAGCGCGCGCCCTTGCGGCGTCAAAGTCGGATCGCTCAGTGTTTTATCCGACTCGACGATGGTCTGATCGATAATCTGACTCACCTTCCTCTCCTTTTCCCGCTCCGCCTTCTCGACCTGGCGAATCAGCTTAAAACGCCTTGCGGCTACGTGGCGTTCCGATGGCGGCCACCACCGTAACCATCCGGCTCTCGAATAGGTAGTGACCAACCAAAGCCCTGTCTCCGGGCATTTCGCGCACACCTCGCGATCCGCCGGATAAGTCCGCTTGCAGAGACCGCACCAACTGTAAATCGCCCTCGCCACCCATCTCCGCCCAAAACAGGCCGCCGCACGACTATCAGAATCGATTTGGCGGCGTTTAACTACCCTTTAACGCCCGACTTTGGAACTGTCCCCATATCCCCGACCAGCCCCGGGTCTTCGGAGCGCTCCTGGAGGCTCCTAGGCCTTCGCAGCCGCCTTTACCACCCTCAGCTCGGGCTCGCCCTCGCGGATGTTTTGGTCGGTCTTCGCGGGTCTCTTCTTCGTCTTCTGTTCCGGGATACTGTCCCCCACCGCGGCAGACAAAATCATTCCCGCCGCCAAAAGGCGATAGACCATTTCCGCTGGTGGGGCTATTTCGAAGTGTCCTCCAAGGTCCAGAATCTCATCAGTCACTTGCCGGAGGGCATTATTCGCGCGTTCCACAGGCTGCGCCGACGTATGCCCGTCCGCTTCGATTAAATCCATCACCTTGTCGCTGAGCGATACGATCTCCTGGACGCTTTGGCTTACCAGCTTGCGCAAGCTGCACAATTCGTAACGGAGCGCCGCGAAGTGTTGGTTTCCCTCTTTGCTGACATCTGACGCGGTGCGCCACGAACCGCTGCGCCTGAGCGGCTCAATGACCTGCTCTATTTCCTCGCGCGCATTTTGGAAATGAGCAAGATTAACGCATCGCTCGCGAATGCTCTCTCTCAACTCCTCCGTCTTTGACCTCAACTCATCTATCTTCATTTCGTTCACCTATGTCCTTCCAGCGCGCAGGGCGCGCTAAAACCGTTTATGCCTTCTTCGCTCGTGCCGCCTTCTCTCGCGCGAGCCACGCCTTTAATCCCTCGATCACCTTGTTGGCCGCCTCCGGCGTGAGCCAGTTCGGCGCATCGACTTTGGCCACTCTCTTGATGAATGCGCCCAGCGCCAGATAAGACGCGGCGAACGGCTTTGACCTGTCTATCTGGTCAAGCGCGCCCACACGATCCAGTTCGTTCCACAGCGTCCAAATCAGTCGCCCTTGCGCCGTATGCATGCCGCGTTTGGGCTGAGCGACCATCTCGGATGTTCCCTGAAATCCGAGACGGCGGAACTCGTTCAACAGCTTGCCCCTTTCTTCAGCGCTGAGATCGGCTGCCGATCTGTGTCCCGTTACTCGCTGCATCACGGCTCGATAGACTTCATCGTCAAGGCGCAGTTGCTTCTTCGCACAATGGATTGCGGCCAGCTCCGCACGCCGGCGCCGCTGCTCCGCGCTGTCCGGGCCGATGGCCCCTCGGGTCGCCATCGCGAACTACCTCCAAGTTTGGGTCAAAAAGACTGCCGTCCCTGCGCAACTGCGGAGAAAACGGCCCCGTGTTTCTGGCTAGTATGTAAGTCGCACCGCCCGCTAACTTTCCGGATCGCCGTGGGCAAATCTCGCGAACGTATCCATGGACGGCGAGAAAATGCATAAACCGCTGCATGTCGTTTTGGCTGCCTTCCGACGTGGCCGTGATTTCGGCAATCGTGAAGCTCTTCAAAATCCTCATGGCGAGCCACGCCCTATCCCGCGCCCTGGTCGAAATCACCACGACGTTGTCCGACAGCAACTCGTAAACCGCGCCTTCGCCCCGGCGTCCGGTCTTCGCCACGGCGACGCGCATGGCTCCGCGCAACAGCAAATCGCTGATTAGGCGATCCGCCTTTCCCGGAGCAGTACGGGAGAGCGCTACCAACTCCCGCTGGCGAAAGCGGCGCAACTGCTTCATCGCACTCCATAACCGCGCGCGTGCTGTTCCCGGTCGGATTTGGATCATGGCTTTCCATGCTTTACGCAGCCGCGGCCTTCCGCACCTCGCCAGCAGCATCGCTAAAGCCGTTGCCGTTCCACTGAGCCGCCGATATCCGGTTTATTCCGCGGCGCCTCCCCCATTCCTCAACCCGTGCCAGTCCAAGCGTCAGCGCCCGCAGTGAACCGCCGGACCAGCGATGCAATTCCGCAAGCAAATCGTTCTCAACAATCACTTTGCATATGCCGTCAGCAAACAGCCGCGCATCGGCAAAGTCCGCGGGTTGAAACTCAAGCCATTGATGAACGCGGCCGGCCAACTGCGGCCGGTGCATCACACGCCTTTTGAAATCCTCTGTGCCCAGAAGAATCAGCGGCGCCGCGCTCATGTCGTGAAGGTCGCGCAGCGTATCCAGCAGACGCGAATTTTCGGCCACGTAATCCACTTCATCGACGATCAAAGGGCGCTGTTGCGCGGCCAGCTCCCTGACGATGAAATCGACCATGTGGCCAAGGCGTCCAAGCGGTTCAGCCCCCAGCTCAGTCATCATGCTCCCGAGCATCCAGCTCGGGGACCAGGTACGGCACGCTCTGACGAATACCGCGTTGGTTTGCCCCGCCAGCCACGCCGCGGCCGTCGTCTTCCCCCTGCCCGTTGCTCCGAACACAACCCCAATACCCGGTTCGCCCGTGGACCGACCCAATAGCCTGTCCGCCGCTCCTTGAAGCGATCGAACATTTCGTGTGGGGATGATTTTATGCCGCACGGCCCCAGATCCTCCTGAGCTTTAGCAGTGCTGATCGCGCAAGGCGCACTTCTTCTGCTGCGTCAATCCGTGGTCCATATTTTTTGCGCAATTTGGCTGATGAGATAAACAGCGGTTGCAGCTCTGCGGACGCGCGCCATTCGGCGAGGTCGTTATTCTCGTCCAGTGCGAACTGGCCGTTGCCACCGTTTTCGGTCAGAAAGAACAGGCACTCCAGCTCCTCATCCGAGACATCCGAATCACGGCGCGCGGCTTCGCGCTCGGCCGCTTCCGTCTCGCGCCGCTCCATTTCGGCGATAGCCTCACGATCGTAAGTAGGGGTCATTGGCGCCGGCTGGCGTGCAGCCAGCGCTTCTTTCGCGGCGTCCAGGGCCTGCGTGCGCCACTCTTCGGCTTGCGGGTTGGGAAGCGCGGTCTCCGGATGCGCATCCAGGTACGCTCGCAGCGCCGTGCGCGGATTGATCTTTTTGATGATGCGTCTGGTCTCCGCGGCGCGCTCAGTGCGGAATTGGTTTTGGAGCTGGCGCGCCATAAGCTCCAGCTCATCGCGCTTATAGCCTTCCCACTCCGGATTTTTGGCTACACAAATGAACTCACCGGCGGGCGAATAGACGACCAGTGTGCCCATATCAGTCGGGTCATATCTGACTACGACCTGTTTTCCTTCCCAGCCCACCAGTTCCGCCGCGATAAAATGGGCGCCATCCACTGATAGACCCTTTTTTCCAACGGACCGAAGTCCGTCCTTTCCACCCGGCGCTTCCGCCAGCAGCAGATCGAGCACGCGGACATCTTTCAACGGGCCTCGCCGCCGACTGGCCAGCAGTTCCGCCAGCGCGTCATTTGGCGTGCGGCCGTGGAGACCACCGTGAGGCTCATTGCCATAAATGTCGCGTGCCCAATGGTCCAATTCAGCCTGAAGCTGAGCACCGGTAAGCTGAACCTGATAAATCTCGGCATCCGTTTTGCCGCGCCGTTGCGCCATCGACATGCGATCGCGAATCTTTTGCGCCTCAGCGACGGTGTGCCCGGTGTAACCGGGAAGAAGCGGAAGCAGACCGTGGCTCATCGTGCCGATCGCACGTTCGATAAAGGGCTTCTGCCAAGGTGAATAACGCGTGCTCGGATTCCAGGCAATCTCAAGGTCGGCGAGCACGCGCTGAAAATACACGCTGACGGATTCTTTTCCGTTGTCGCCGTGCAGTTCCTCCATCGGCCCGAACTCGATTATCCAGTCACGCAACAAGAGGGCCTGAGCACTGCTTTTGACGGTCTTGCTGACACGCCATCGAGTCGTGCGGCTTGCGACGTCAATCATGCCGATGACGGCGTGCCTGCCATCGACGCACATGGCATCGGCTTTCGTGGCGTCAACCTCAACGCGCTGCCCGAAGCGCACGATCCCGGCCGCCGCGCTCCCGAACGCGAAGCGGTATTGACTGTTCCACTGGCGCGGGCTCGCCGTCGCCGCAAGCGCCGCACAGTTCTCTTTTTTGTAGCGCACGATGAACCGGGACACGGATTTCTTTTGCGCGCGCGGGAGAGCAAGGCTGCTTTGTGCGACTTTCCAGATCTGAGAAGCGGAGAGTTGGGGCTGATCCTCGATGAATGCTGTCACGAAATCGCGTAATCGAAAGTCTCTATCAACCAGGCCGCCGCGCTTGCGTCGTCTGCCGGCGAGCGCGCCAAGGCCGCCTTTTCGCCGTGCGGCTCGCCACTTCAAAAGACGCGAAATCCGCACACCAACCTTGCTGCGCGTCTCATCGCTCACCTGGATTCGGCCGGCGCGATACTCACGCTGAAATTCAACGGCTGCTTGATGCAGGTTCTTTTCCCCTTTGAAGGACTCGAAGACACGCAGGATTTCATCGATAGCCAGGGCGCGAGCGTTCGCCGTCTGGTCTAAACGGATCGCCCCGGCCGGCATCGGCGCTTTCCCGTCGGCGCGTAGGGAAGCCCGTTGCAGAGAGTCGGGGCGATTCTTCGCTTCGCGTGCAGCCAGCAGCCGCTTCGCCACATCGCCGGGCACCACGCGAAGCACGTCCTTTAGCGGGTAACCGTTTGCGCCGCCTTTCCCGGGCAGCACTACCGGTTCAAGACCTTTCTTCTTGAGAGCGCGGTTGACATCGCCCAGCCATCGCTTATAGCCGGCTTCCACAAGGTCGCACGCGCGCACCAAGTCCATTCGCCTTCAACTGTCCTTGCCCGGCGGCAAATTGAGCGCCTTCACTAGCGGCGCCAGGGCGCGAGCAAACTCAGCTCCCATTGCCTCCGCCATACGAAGCACCTGGTCATGTCCGCGACGGCCGAGCATCTTGAGATGGCGATGAATCGTTGAACGTGGAATTTCTATTCCGCGCGCTGACAGCTTTCTCTGAATCTCGGCCAGTCCCAGCCCGCCCATGAACCAGTCCGCTTCGATTTGCCGGCGCAACTTCGGTGGCACTTTACGGTAAATTGAGCTACGCACTGGCCGCCCCCTTACGAGCACGCCTTGCGTTCCGCCGTGCCCAGCGCGCGGGCCAGATTTGTTCCGGCTCAAGACCTAACGCCCCGGCGATGATCGATTCCGCGTGGGGATGGTGCGGAATGCGAAGGGCTTTGCTCAGGTAGGACGGATCGTAGCCCGCGTTTAAGGCAACGCGCCGGAGCGATAGTCCAGAGCGCCAGAGAGAGGAAATCACGTCGATTGGTGTCCAATCCGGCCTTTGTAAATGCTTGCCACGCATCAGGTAATCTGCTCACCTAAAAATCAGGCTACATCGTGACGTTCATCAGTATCATAATTTTACCTGATTGTGCAAGCGGTAATTACCTGCGATGAAAAAAGATTCTCAGGAGAATTTCGCCGCGAGACTTAAAGAATTGGTGCGGGAGTTCGGGACGCGCCGAAGGCTAGCAACTGCTGCCGGCGTACCGGAAGGCACGCTTCAGCAATATGCTCGTGGCAGCAAGCCAGGCATGGATGTTCTGGTCAAACTTGCTCGCGCGGGAAACGTGAGTTTGGAGTGGCTGGTGGCCGGTATTGGTGAAATGCGGCCTCGGGAACTGGCTTCGGGCGCAAGTTGGGCCGACATCGTGACAGTCGCCCTCTATGAAATGGGTACCTCACTCCTGATTCCCCAAATTCGGGGGTTCGTACCTTACAGCCGAGAGCTTCTGACCAGCAGACTGAAACTCAAGGACCCGACCTATGACAGCTTACTCGCGGTCGAGGCGGACGTAGACCTGGCACCTATCCGGCGCGGGGACCTCATCTTGGTTGACCGCCGGCAGACCTCGCTGCACGACGGTATCTATCTCGTCCATACACCAGGGCTCGCGCTTCGCCGCGGGGAGCGCGTTGCGGAAATGATTAAGGGCGCACCTGATAATTTCATGGTTGGCCGCGCGGTCGCGATCGACCTCCGCGCAATTTGAAGTTTGGCTAATGCCCAGCGTTGGGGCCGAAATGCTCAGCGTCGGACAGTTTAAGTGTCCCAAAATGCTCAGCGTCAGGGCTGACTGCTCAGCGTGGGACACTTAAAGTGTCCCAAAATGCTCAGCGTTGCCGCGCTGAAAATTGCCCCCCAAACCCGGAAAATATCCCAGTATCACTCACGAAATCCCAACAAGGCCCACTATTCTCTGACCCCTCCCCCGTAGGACAGGTTATCTGTCCCATCACAGCCGGGTTTTGATTCATTTTTCTGTTCCGCCGGTTGCGGGTTTTCTTATCACAGTTTTTCCGGCCGCCCTTCACCCTCTGAGGGCGGACGAAAAACTGTCGGGTTTTGGATTCGAGACCGACGCGCGTTGCACCGCGCCGGCCGGCACTGAGTCTGCCGGCGCAGTGACAGCCCTTCCTCTCGATACATGCGCTCTCTACGTTTGTGGTTTACCCGCCAGCCTTCCCGCCGGATGATTCGGTAGAGCATCGGACATCCCCAGCGCCGCCGCTCCTCAGCTAACTGTTTCAGCCGCTCACGCAGCTTAAGGTTGCGATCCGGTCCCGGCGCGCGCCTGAAGGCGCGTCGCGTGATTCCGATCAGCCCGCAGGCGCGACGCTGCGACAGACCGTGCGTGGAAATTACCTCCACCACCATCTCTCGCTTCACCGCGGGCCGCAGTCGTTTTTTGCCAACACGTCTTTCAGCGATCCGCGTCTTCGCCGAACGCACGCTGCAAGCCGTCGATCCGTGTGGTGAGCGCCCGGAATCTGTGCAGCTTGTCCGGTTTATCGCAGCAGCATGCGGGCATGGACCGGTCTGGGCCGGTCGTGGTCTGCCTGGTTCTTTGCTGCGAAACTGCCGAAAATGAAAGATACGCTGGTAACCTGCAGCCGGTTACAACTGATTTACCGCTGGCACGGTGCTGGTTTCAAGCTGGTCTTTCGCTGGCAACGACGGGACGCAAGAAAAGCGCGGCTGCGGGCTGTCGTTTTGCCAAGGTTCCAAGGACTTCTCCATTGTCGGACTGAATCTTGGCTTGGACAATTCAGGGCATTCCAAAGTGTCCACCCGGAGCGGGTGTCGGTGTTGGTGCGCATCTGTTGTCAAGGCGGGCGCCAAAGCACCCTTGGGCATTGCCACCCCCATTTCCGCAGGCCTGTAGACCCAATAGCATCAACAGGATCAATCCGATCATGGTATGCCTCCGAGATTTCCTGCCGCGCATCGTACCTCCTGCAAGCATCTGGTCGCTAAAGTTTGCCGCTTAATGGGTCGGAAATTCCGCTTAGCTGTATTTCTTCGCGTTCATGCTGCTCAAACGACGCTTCCTTGCGGCTGTTTTGAGGCTTCAATCAGAGTATCGCCAGGCTTCTCTTGCTCACGCCGTAACGCCGTGCGGCAGTGTAAAGGCGTGGAGGCGGCTCCTGCTCAGTTCAGTCTGGCAATATCGAAGCGCAAATTCGCTTGTGCTTTATCGCTGGAATTAGATAACAGAAAAGCCAAATATCGCAAAGCTGCGAAATCTGCTGCTCCTCGGCGCTGATCCCAAGCGCAGGGAAGAGCCGGTACCGAGGCTGCCGAAGGAAATCAACGCGAAGCGATTTGCCGACCGCGCAGCAGAAATAATCGCTTCGCGTCAATTGCTTTGCTTCCCTCGCTGGCGCTCTCAGCTTGGCTGCCGGCCGGAATGACACTCGGTGGCGGGCGGGACTGACGCCCACGACTGACAGGCGGGACGCCTGTCCTACTACTTCCTACTTCCGCGTTGGGCTGCGCACCAGCTCTTTTCGGGAGCCGTGAGACCGGGGCTGGTCTTATGATCGAGCTAGGGGCGCAGCGAGGCGGTCGTGGCCAGCGGGGGTTTGCCGAAGGCGGAGGTGAAGGCGCTGCTGGAGGCGGCCATGTAGGGTTGCGGGTAGATGCCGATGAAGACGGTGGCGATTACCGCGATTGCGATTGCGGCGATCAGGGCCGGGCGCGAGCGCATCCGCGCGACCTCGGCGCCGCCCTGGTCGGCGTACATCGCCACGATCGGGCGCAGATAGTAGTAGGCCGAGGTCACGCTGTTCAGCACCGCGATCACCACCAGCCATACGTAGCCGGAATTAAGCGCGGCCGAGAAGATGGAAAACTTGCCGACGAAGCCGGCCAGCGGCGGAACTCCGGTCAGCGAGAACAGCATGATCGCCATCGCACCGGCCAGCGCCGGTTCGCGGGTGCCCAAGCCGCGCAGGTCCGCGATGGTCTCGTGCGGATGGCCGCGCCGGGCCATCGCGATTATGATCGCGAACGCTCCGAGGTTGGTGAACGCGTAGCCCAGCAGGTAGTAGAGGATGGCGGCGCCGGCGGCCGCGCTGCCCGCCGTCATCGCCACCAGGATGTAACCGGCGTGCGCGATGGCCGAGTACGCCAGCATCCGTTTGAGGTTGCTCTGCATCAGGGCCACGATGTTGCCGGTGGTCATCGTCAGCACCGCCAGCACCCACAGCACCATCGACCAGTCGGTCCGCACGCCGGCCAGATGCACCATGAAGACGCGCAGGAAGGCGGCGAACGCGGCCAGTTTGACCCCAACGGCCATGAACGCGGTCACCGACGTGGGCGCGCCCTCGTAAACGTCGGGCGTCCACATGTGGAAGGGGACCGCCGCCACCTTGAAGCCGAATCCGATCAGCAGCAGGCCAACCCCGAGCAGGAGCATCGGACTGACGCTGCCGCCCGCGATTATGGTGCTGAGCGCGTCAAGCCTGATAGTGCCGGTGGCGCCGTAAACCAGCGCGATACCGTAGAGCAAAAAGCCGGTGGAGAACGCGCCCAGCAGGAAGTACTTGATCGCGGCTTCATTGGAGCGCACGTCGGATCGGGCCAGACCGGCGAGGATGTACACCGAGATCGACATCGTCTCGAGGCCCAAAAATACGATTATCAGGTCGCCCGCCGCCGCCATCAGCATCATCCCGGCGGTGGCGAACAGCAGCAGCGCGTAATACTCGGCGCCGGGCAGACCTTCCTCGGCCACGTAATCAAGCGACATCAGGACGATCACGGCCGCCGCCGCCAGAATGACGGTATAGAAGAACGCGGTGAAGTTATCGGCCACCAGCGCGCCGGCAAAGGTTACCTGCTGCGAATCCAGCAGCATGAAGGAGGCGGCGAAGGCGATCGCGATCGCGACCAGCGACAGCCATCCGAGGCCTTCGCTGTCGCGGTCGTTCACACGGACGCCGGCCAGCAGCACGATCGCGGCGCCGATGGTGATAACCACCAGCGGCAGCAGCGGCAGCCAGTTGAAGTTGATCGCGGCCAGGCTAGCAGCGGTAGTCATCGTGGATCAGCGGTTTTGTTTGCGGCGAGGAGCGCCGGGGTTGGGGGACGCGAATCAAGCCGCGCCACGTGCGAATGGGTGCGCTGCAAAAGGGCGTTGACCGAGGGCTCGATCCGATTAAGCAGCGGACGGGGAAAGAAGCCCATGAAGAACATCAGCGCCAGCAGCGGCACCATCGCGGCGATTTCGCGCCCCGACAGGTCGGGCAGCGTTTTGTTGACCTCTTTGGTGATCGGGCCGAACATCACCCGCTCGTAGGCATAAAACAGGTACAGCGCGCCCAGAATCAGGCCGCTGACGGCGACCACCGCCGCCTGCCACGTATGCAGGTAGGCGCCGAGCAGAATGAGGAACTCGCCGACGAAGCCGTTGAGCCCCGGCAATCCCGCCGACGACAGCATCACGACCATGAAGATACCGGCGTAAACCGGGATGCTGTGCCACAGGCCGCCGAACTCCGCGATTTCACGCGTGTGGCGGCGCAGGTACATCATCCCGACCAGCAAAAACAAACCGCCGGTGGAGATGCCATGGTTCAGCATCTGATAGACGGCGCCGTCGATACCCTGGGGGTTGAGCGCGAACATCCCCAACACCACGAAACCCAGATGGCTGACGGAGGAGTACGCCACCAGCCGTTTGAGGTCGGGCTGGACCAGCGCCACCAGCGCGCCGAATACGATTCCGATCACGGCCAGGGCCATGAAGATCGGCGCGGCGGCGGCGGCGACGTCGGGGAACAGCGGAATCGCAAAGCGCAGGAAGCCGTAGGTGCCCATCTTCAGCATCACGCCGGCCAGGATCACGGAGCCCGCGGTGGGAGCTTCGGTATGCGCGTCGGGCAGCCAGGTGTGCACCGGCCACATCGGCACCTTGACGGCGAACGC
>JAJPJA010000001.1 GCA_021324455.1 Pseudomonadota bacterium
CATCACGGGCGTCACTGCCGGTGATTCCCTTGCCCGCGATTGAGACCTCGCCAGCCCTGGCCGTGCATGTTCAAAGCGCTCGCGAAGATCAATCGCCTGCTGCAAGCCTGCAGCGGACGGCCCTTGCGCCGGCGCCAGCGGCGCCGATGCAGGTGACGATAAATTCTCCGCTTACCGTGAAGATTGAAGGCGCGCGCGCCGAAGATGCCGATCTGATCGCAAAACGTATCATGGATGTGGTCCATTCGCATGTGCGCGAGATCGAACGCGCTCTTGAGCGAGTGCGCGCGCGCCGCGACCGCACCTCCTACTCCGGGAGCTGATCCATGTTCGCGGTGCTGGGTCCAATCGTGTTTGAGGTGCTGGATTCCTGGGAGATGTTCGAGTCCACGCGCAAGTACAGCTACGCAAAGCACGAAGTTATGCAGGACGTGCCGCGGCTGCAGTGGCTCTCGCCCGACCTGGAAGAGATCTCGATCGAGATCGGGCTGCAGAGCGCATGGACCGTGCCGCAGCTGGCGTTGGATAACCTGGTACTGCTGGCAGAAGCGGCCACTGCCAATCCACTCGCGATGGGCAATGGCACGCTGCGCGGGTGGTTCGTGATCACGGAAATCAGCGAGGTGCATAAGCAGCTCGCGGCCGACGGCACGCCAATCGCGATCCAGGTGAAACTCAAGCTGCGCGAATGGGTGCGGGGCGTTGAGATCGATCCCTTCGGTCCGCCGATTCCCGACTTCGTGCCGCTCGGTCTTTCGCCGCTGCCCGAAGCGCTGGCGGGCGCGATTCAGCTCGCGCTGCCGCCGCCGGCGGGGAATCCTGGCGGGATCGATTTCACCACCGTCGATCCCTCGACCATTGTGAGGGCGGCCTGATGGCGGTGTTGCTCTCGCAGATGGTCCGCAAGCCGCAATGGTCGCTGCTTTATCTCGGCAGCAATATCACCGGCGACATTTCCAGCCAGGTGCTTTCAGTCGAATTTGTGTCTCATCTGTCGGGCCATGCTAACGAGCTGCAGGTTGAGCTCGAAGATCGCAATCGGAACTGGCAGGGCCCTTGGTATCCCAGCAAGGGCGATCTGGTGAACCTCCAGATCGGTTATGCGGGCGAGGAGTTGGTGAGTTGCGGTGATTTCCAGGTCGACGAGCTCGAGGCGTCGGGCGCGCCCGATGTGATGCATCTGCGGTGCATCGCGGCTTATATCACCGATGCCGTGCGCACCAGATACGCGGTGCCGTGGGAAGGACAAACGTTGACACAGATCGCGACTCAGATCGCGGGCAAGTACGGTTTCACCGTCTCCGCGGCCCCGGAACTGGACTCGGTGGATATCAGCTACAATCGGGTCACCCAGGCCCATGAGACCGACCTCGCCTTCCTGCAGCGCCTGGCGAATGACCACGGCTTCGAGTTCGCCGTCGTCGGCACGCAGCTGGTCTTCTATGCGCGCAGCGCGCTGGAATCGCAGTCTCCTGTTTTGACGATCTCGCGCAGTCCAGCTCTGGGCGCTATCCCGGTGCTGCAGCGCGGCGGCTACCGCTTCAAGGACAAAACCCATCACACCTATAAGCATTGCGTGGTCTCCTATCAGGACCCGACCAGCAAGAATCTGATCCTGGGCACCGCCGATGACGACACCATTGCAACGGGCGACACGCTCAAAATCGTGGAGCGGGTGGAAAGCGCCGCGGCGGCGCGGATCCGCGCCGCCGCGGCGCTGCATGCGGCCAACATGTCGCAGGTCGAGGCGACGTTCAGCACGATCGGCGACGTGCGGCTGATGGCGGGTAACAGTGTCGCGGTGTTGGGCTTCGGAAACTTCGACGGCAGCTATCTGATCAAGAGCGCCACGCATCGGATTGCGCGCGCTGGCGGGTATGAAACCACCGGAATCGAGGCACGGAAAGTTGCTTAAGCGGGCGCTGATGGGGCGGGGAATAGTAACTGACGTGGACGAAACCGTTCCGCGGGTGCGCGTCAAATTCCCAGATTGCGATCAGATGGTCAGCTACTGGCTGTTTCCGATCTCCAGCGTCACCCAAAACAACAAGGACTATTGCCTGCCCGATGTGGGCGAGGCCGTGTTCTGCGTAATGGACGAGAGGTTTGAGGAGGGATGGATCGTGGGCGCAGCCTGGTCCAGCGCCGATACACCGCCGCGCACCAGCAGGGACAAGCGTTATCTCGATTTCAAGGATGGCGCCAGCTTCGAGTACGACCGCAACGCACACACGCTGAACGTGCAACTCCCCGACGGCGCGAGCATCGATATCAAATGCTCCGGCGCCGAGATCTCGGTCGATTCCAGCGGCAACGTCAAGGTCGACGGTACAACGGTGCAGCTCGCCGCGGCGGGCCCCGCGGTGGCGCGCGTGGGCGACCAGGTCAACTGTCCGGCCGGGACCGGAACAATCGTATCAGGCAGCAGCAAAGTTACGGCGGCATGAGGTAGAGGCGGATGGCGGGATTGTTTGCGGAGGGCTTTGGCGACTGGGTCACACTGGCCAACGGCGTCAACGGTAAGTGGAACAGCGCGGTTGGTACGCCGGGCGTCGATCTAGGCGGGGCCGGCAGCGACATGCCTGCTGCGCTTAAGGTCGACTCAGCGCTCAATTACCTGAATAAAACGCTGCCAGCAAACTACCCAACCTTGATTCTTGGGATGGCGATCAAAGTGGGGGCGCCCAACAGCGGCGGCGACACACCCATCTGGCAGTTCATTGATGACGACACCAACAAGGTGCAAATTACGCTGGCCCTCACGCCCGCCCTGCGGCTGGCGCTCTACCTGGGCGATATCACCGGGACTCTGCTGGCGGTCTCCAGCTCGGCCCTGGCGCAGGGCGCCAGGGCCTACGTGGAGGCCAAGCTCACTTTCGACCCATCAGCCGGGGCTTATGAAGTGCGCGTCAACCGCACATCGGTGATCGGCCCAGCAAGCGGAGTGGCCACAGCGGTGGCTGGCGCGCACAGTTACGTCAATTCCTTGCGGCTGGGAAACACGGCCACCGGAACCTCGCCCACCTACTGGGTGTCCGACCTCTACCTGTGCGACAACAGTGGTACAGCCAACAATGATTTTCTGGGCGACGTGAAAGTCGATACCTGTTTTCCGTCGGCGGATGTAGACACGGGATGGACTCCGGATTCGGGCAGCGCGCATTTCAGCCGCGTCGACGAGTCCGATCCGGATGGCGACGCCAGCTACGTATCAACCGCGACCCTCGGCGCCAAGGACAGCTACGATCACACGCCCAGTCCCGAAAATGTAGGGACCATCTTCTTTGTCCAGGTCTCAGCGGTGGCGCGCAAAGATGACGCCGGCGCGCGGGCGATTCAGAATGTGATCGAGTCGGGCGCATTTGAGCATGACGGCGCTCAAGTGCAGCTGGATACCAGCTACGCCCGCAACATGGATATTTCCGAGACGGATCCCGCCACCTCGGCGGCGTGGACCAAGAGCGGATTCGATGCGGCCAGGTTCGGAGTGAAGCTGGCCGCTTAAAAAGGGAGATTCGATGGCAACGATAAAAGAGAGCTACCAGGGGTCCGCCACCGCCTTTACGCTGCTGCTCGCCGCCCTGGCGAACTTCGCCGCGCAGGAGAGCGCAGCGATCGACAACACCGGCAATTTGTACCTTGATTATATGCTGACCTTGGCGATCAAGATGGGAGCTGCGGCGGCCAAAGGCAACATGTACGTGCTGCTGGCGCCCTCTGCCGATGGCGCAATCTATCCATCCCCGGCGGCCGGCGCGAGCGGAGCGATCACGATCAACCAGATCGATATGTTGGGCAGCCTCAAACCCGGCGACAAGGTCCCAGGTACCAACCTGATCTTCGTCGACAAGATCTACTGCAATGGGCAACCCGCGGCATCGACGGTCGATTGGTCGCTTCCGAGCGTGGCGGCGCTGCTCGGCGGTGGTTATGGCTTTCCGCAAAAGTTCACCGTGATCGTGGTGAACTGCACCGGGCAGGCCTTGGATGGCACCGAAGCCAATCACACCAAGAACTGGACCGGAATCGTCCAGACCGCAGCATAGCAACCGCGGGCGGAGCGGAGCCATGGCCGCTACGCCGCGCTCGACCAGCTGATGGCCATAGCTGCACGCAAAGGCGCCTTCACCGCCATGGGCGGCGGGTCAGTTGTGATCGCTGTCCCGTCCTCGGCCCAGAACGGCGATCTCATGCTGGCCGTGATCGTCACCAGCAGTGGAATTAACGGCACTGTCACCCCACCGGCTGGCTGGACACAGATCGACGCGCAATTGATCAGCGGTCAAGGCCGGCTGATCACCTATGCGCGCACGGCGTCAAGCGAGCCCGCGAGCTACACCTGGACCATCAGCGCCGGCAATATCGGCGGCTGCATCATCACGTTTTTCGACACTAACGGGGCCTCGGTTGCTGTTGCTGTAGATACGTTTGCCGACGGCACTGGGGCGTCGAGTACCTCTTTCAGCCTGCCCGCGTTTACCCCTAACGCGGGATCGGATCCCTACGAGCTGGTGGTGGGCATCGCCAACCAGATGGCTGCGGCCACTTTGACACTGCCGGTGACCGGCTATCCTCTGCTCAGCCTGAACACGATTCATTCTTTCGCGGTGGTGGCCTACCCGGTAGCGAAGGGAACGGCCGCACCCACACCGAGCATCGGCTCAAGCAGCACAGCGCAGTGGCTCGGGCAGCAAATAGCGCTCAAGGTCACCAGCGCCAGCGCTGATCGCATGATGATGGTCGGGTTCGGTGCGAACAACACGGGTAGTTCGGTGTCAAGCCTTTCGGTTAATGTGCCCACCAATGTCGCCAACGGCGATCAGTTGCTGATGTCAATCTGGAGTGGGGACACATCCGATAATATCTCGCTGCCGGCCGGATGGACCCAGGTAGCGGTTCAGACCGCTACCGGGGGCACACTCAAACTGGCCAAGCGGACCGCATCCAGCGAGCCCGCGAGCTATACCGTTAACCTAACCAGCAGCTCGGCTATCAACATCACCCTGATCGCAGTCCGGCACATGGACGGCTCGAGCCTTGATGTTGACGTGTATGCGATTAACGGAGGTGCTTCGCTCACGGCGAGCAGTGAGATCGGCCCCACCTTGATTCCAAATGCCGCGCATGAACTGGTGGCCTGTCTCTGGAACGCCCAGCAGGCCGGGTCTGCGAAAGTGCCGACGGGTGTTGCGGACGGGTACTTCGGCGATGACTCCTTCCTGGTGTCGAACCCCAACCCGGCATCGTACTTCGCGGCACAAAATACCGCCATTACTTCCGCCCGGACGCTGACCACCAGCACCAACACATGCGTGGACTGCTTCGGCACGCAGGTCGCTTTCGCCGCTGTGGTCAGTGGCACCCCTGTGCGGCCACGGCCGCGAGCTCAGACCAGGGCGGCGGGGCCGGCGCCCGACAAGCCCAGGCATCACAAGCGCGCCGATTCCGGCTTGGCAGCCGCTATCGCGGCGATATTGATCCCGGCGCGCCGAGCGCGCCGATTGTCCTCGCCGCGGCGAAGTCCAGCGCGAAATAGGAAGCATCGGCGCTTTGCGGCCGCGCTCATAGCCGCACTGGAGGCCGCGACCAATGCTCGGGTTACCAGGTCTTCGGGCGAGATCGTTCGCGAGGGCGCCGCGGTCAATGCCCGAGTCACGCGATCTTCGGGCGAGATCGTTCGCGAGGGTGCAACTGTCAATGCACGGGTGACGCGATCTTCAGGCGAGCTAGTGCGCGAAGGAGCCGTGGTTACCGCGCGGCTCAGCCGCATATCAATCGAGATCGTGCGGCCCAATCTGGTGCTCCCGCCGCGGCCAGATCCGCTGACGGAACTGGCAGTCTTCGTTCCCAACCAGGACAGCAGGCCGTTCATTGTCCATCGCACAGTCACCAGCGATAGATGGGACACTCTGGCGTGGGCCTACTATGGCGACGCAGCGCGTGTGCAGCCAATTATCGAGGCGAATCCGAGCGTCGCAATCGCGCCTGTGCTGGAGGTGGGCGTCCAGATTCTGATTCCGGTGCTGACGGCGGAAACCGCCCCAAACCCGCCGCCGTGGAAACGCACTCCGCAGGCTCCTCCCGCAACAGCTACGAAGTGGCTGTCGCATACCACGGTGGAGGGCGACCGCTGGGATCTGATTGCATGGAAATATTACGGCGACCCGACGCAGCTGGAACCGATCGTCGATGCCAATCCGGGCGTACCTATCGCGCCGGTAATCAATGCCGGCACCAGGCTGCTGATTCCCCAGCAAACGCGGACAGAACTGCAGGCGCTGGCGCCTGGTGACCTTCTTCCACCCTGGATGAGGAGCACCGCGCAATGAGTACGTTCTCACCGCAGTCGCCCCCGACACCGGCGATGTTTGCCTTGGATCAGCCGATGCTCTTTCAGCCGCAGCCGGATTGGGCGGACTGGTCGATGGAGCTCGACGTCACGGCCGATGCTGCGGGCGCGGGCCTTGGGCACCTGGTGCAGGCGCTCGACGATATCCAGCAATGCTTGTTGATCCTGCTCACTACGCCCAAAGGCAGCGATCCATTCCGTCCGACCTTTGGCGCGGACCTGTTCAGGTGGATCGACGCGCCGATTGATATCGCAACCGCCAACTTGGCGCGCGAGGCGGCCGTAGCGATCCAGACATGGGAAAGGCGCGCGGTGTTCGAATCGCTGAGTGTGGCGCCAATCGATGCCACTGATCAGTCCGGATCGCATCTACAGCTCACGGTATCCTGGAGGCCCAGCACCGGCGGTGAACTTCAAATCCTGTCTTTTGCTATTGGAGGAAACTAATGGGCGCCCTGCCGCCGAATCTCCCTGCCCCGGTCTTTGTGCCGGACGCTGACGGCCTCGATCCGAATAAGATCGTCGCTGATATCATCAATCTGTTCCAGACCGTGTCGGGCAAGACACTGCAGCCCGCCCAGGTCGAGCGCCTGCTCATTAACCTGATCGCTTATCGCGAGGCACTGCTGCGCAACGCGATCCAGTTCGCCGGCGAGCAGAACCTGCTGGCGTATGCGGCCTTTCCGATGCTTGATTACCTGGGCCAGCTCGTCGGCGTAGCACGGCTGCCGGCAGTCGGCGCGGTCACCACGATCGAGTTCACCATCTACCAGCAGCCAAGTACATTCCTCATACCTGCGGGCACTGTGGTGCAGAGCGCCGATGGGCTTTTTCAGTTTGCTACGAGCGAGGACCTGACTATACCGGTCGGAGCGATCAACGGCAGCGTCACGGCGGTGTGCCTCGCCACCGGCCCACAGGGTAACGGCTATGTCGCGGGCCAGATAAATGTGCTCATCACGCCAAGCTCTGTGATTCGGGGTGTCGCGAATACTGACACCAGCTCCGGCGGCGCCACCGAGGAAACCGACGACCACTTTCGTGCACGGATCCAGGCGGCACCCAATCGCTTCAGTGTTGCTGGTCCCACTGGGGCATATCGCTTCTTTGCGCTCGGCGCGGACGCGGGAATCATCGATGTACAGGTAGTGTCGACGACACCGGGGACTGTGACTGTGTACTTGCTCACTGGGCCTATCGACCAGCCGCACACATCGCCGAACAGCGAAGGAATCGCCGGGAGCGCCTTGCTCTCCAAGGTGGCAGGAGTCCTCTCCGCGGATACCGTGCGCCCGCTGACCGACACGGTAAATGTGCAGCCGGTGACTGAGGTCGATTATGCTATCACCGCAACGGTGACCCTTTACGCAAACGCCGACCCGACCAGCACTCAGGCTGCGGTCAATGCCGCCGCGGCGGCGTTTGCAGTGGCGCTGGCGTCGAGGATCCAGCGGGACATTGTACCTGAGGAGATTGTCGCTTCATTAGGCAGCGTTGCTGGCGTCTACCGGGTGCAGGTGACGAGCCCAGTTTATACAGCATTAACCGCAGGCCAGTGGGCGAACTGCACCGCGATCAACCTGACCTTCGCGACCGCATCGGAGAGCTCATAGGTGGGCAGTCTGCAGCTTCAACCGTCGCTTGCCACTGATTTGCGCAGCCAGGCCGTTCTGGCCTGCGTCAACCGGTGGGATTCCCTCGATCTGACCCAGATCCTAGTTAACCGCCTGGACTCGGTCCCGGACTCGGCGCTGATCTTTCTGGCATGGCAGTTCGACGTTCTTAGCCCGTTGTGGCTGTTGCTCAGCCCGGGCAGCGCGCGGCGCAGCCTGATCAAGCAATCGACTCAGTTGCATTCGCAGATGGGCACGCCCTCAGCGTTGAAGACGGCTCTTGCGAATCTCGGCTGGACGGCGACGCTGCAAGAGGGCGAGTCAACCTGGGGCGGCTCAGCATACGGCGCTAATGGATGGGCAGCTTTCCGCGTCCTTATCCACATCGGTGCAGGCCCGGCTCCGACCTCTGATCAGCTCGGCCAGATTCAAGCAGCAGCCAACTTCTTCAAGCCGGCTCGCTGCATCCTTGACCAGGTAGTCGTGACTACCTGAATTGCCCGTTTGCAGCCCGCTCAAAGAGCCTTTAAACTGCTGCTAACCGATGCCTGACCGACACCTTATCCACAGATCAAACCAGACCGACAAAAGTGTCAGAATCCGATCAAACCAGTCGTCCGGCTACATTCATTGAGCGTTTCAGCTGGCTGAGGTAGAGACTCTGTGAGGGAGACTGACCCGCATACTTGCATGCGAGGCGAAACACCTCTTCAAGCAGGTGCTCATCGCGC
>JAJPJA010000122.1 GCA_021324455.1 Pseudomonadota bacterium
ACTCCAACGCACACGCCCAGCGGCACTCCAACCCACACGCCCAGCGGCACTCCAACCCACACGCCCAGCGGCACTCCAACGCATACGCCGAGCGGCACCGCGACGGCTACGCCCAAACCGACGCCGAGTCCGACTCCGGGCGCGGCGCTGGGCGCGGTCAAGCCGACCAGCCTGAGTTTCGGCAAGCAGCGTGTGGGGACCAGCAGTTCGGCCAAAAGCGTCAAGCTGACTGACACCGGGAGCGCGCCCCTGAGCGTGTCCAGCGTGGCGGTAAGCTCCGGGTTCACTCAAAGCAACAACTGCGGCGCCTCAATCGCGCCGGGCGCAAGCTGCACGATATCGGTGAAATTCCTCCCGTCCTCGAAAGGAGCAGTGACCGGCACGCTCAGGATCAACGACAACGCCTCCAACACGCCGCAAACCGTCAGCCTGAGCGGAACCGGAACCTAGGAATCGGCCTGTGAACCGCGGCGGAGATTTCCAGTCCGGATGAGGGGAATGAGCTTGCGGCCCCTCATCCGGAGACCGCGCGGTCAGGCGGGCTGCTCGCAGTTGATCATCCACGGAATACCGAACCGATCCGTCAGCGTGCCGAAGCGGACGGCCCAGAAGGTCTGCTGCAGCGCCAGGCTCACGGTTCCGCCTTCGGCCAGCGCCTTGAACATCCGTTCGGCTTCGGCCGGGTCCGTTACGCCCAGCGCGACGGAAAAACCCTGCGGCTTCTGATAGCGATCCGGCGGCGCATCGGAACCCATCAGGGTCTGGCCGCCGATTGTAATCCGCGCGTGCATGATTTTGCCGCGCCAGTGGGCCGGCACCTGGTCGGCGATCGGCGAATCGCCGTGGGTAAGCATCATCTCGATTTTGGCGCCCAAACTTTTTTCATAGAACCTGAATGCCGCTTCGCAACTGCCGTTGAAAGTCAGATAAGGATTCAGTTCCATCGCTGTCGCCTTTCGTATTTATGCGGTCGCTCCAGAACTCCCGGGGACGGGCGCGCATCATTCGCGCCGCTCTGGTCCATCCGCACCGTCTGTGGGGATGGATGGATCCTGCATCGCCAATCGAACGAGTTCAAGCACAAACTGCGCGCGGGTCGGGTTGCTTTAGTGTCATTGGATGCGCTGCCACAGCTAAAGGCCGCGTCCGGATTTGGTTGCAGGCAGGACATGGTGTACTGGTTAGACTCAATTGTTCTTTTCTTCTAGATTCGAACGATCAGCTCAGATTTGAGGAGGCTCTATGAGGAGAGCAGTATTTTCAGCGTTTGGGGCAGGTCTGGCTGTATTGATGGCAGCCGTGGTTCTTGCGCCCGCGGCGGCGAGTGCGCAGCAGGTCGCTACCGAAACCTTCAACCGCGCGGCGTATGACACGCTGGCGCCCGCCGGGAGCAGCGAAACCATCCCCGACGGTACGCGCATCACCGCCCAAAACTGGCAGCAGTATCAGAAGTTCCTTTCGCTGGCGATGAGAGCGTTCTTCAGCGGCAAGTATATGTGGCGTGCGGAGCCGGACTTCTACATCGAGACCGGACCGACGCGTCCGCTGCCGCCGCCGCTCGAATACCGCCAGGATACGGAGAAATACAATCAAACCAGGCTGGTGCCGGTGGGCGAGGGTGCATATACGGTTGAGGGTTACATGGCCGGGCAGCCGTTTCCAAATCCGCAGGATCCGAACAAAGCGGAGAAGATTCTCTACAATGCGTATTATCAGTACGCGCCGGCGGTGCTGTGGAACACCTGGCCCGGGTATCAGATCGACCGTTACATGAATATCTCGCCCGCGCAGAGCCAGATTGTATACTTCAATCTGGCGCACAACAGCGACCCCGGTTACCCGCGGACCAACCCCGCCGGTCATGGCTACTTCTACAGCGAATGGGTGCAGCAACTGCTGCCGGAGCAGTCCAAGTATCAGACCGCGCTGATCCTGCTGCCCGACGATCCGTCGCGCGGGCAGGAGCTTTACGTGTTTTTACCCTCGCTGCGGCGCTCCTTGCGGCTTTCCGCTTCGGCGCGCTGCGCGCCGATTGCCGGCACCGATTGGGCCAACGACGACTCCAAGGACGGCATGAACCGCATCCCGACCCAGTTCAACGCGGATTTGATCGGAGAGAAGAAAATTCTCGCGCTGGTGCATGAGGACGGCGCCCTGCGCGGCGATCCGAAAAATTTCTATACCGGGCATTCCGCGCCGTTTCACAAGGCGGTCACCGGCAAGTGGGAACTGCGCGACGTGTGGGTGATTGACGAGGTCCCGCGTCCCTCGATGGTCAACGGCTACTGCTATTCGCACGACGTTTTCTACATCGACAAGGAACTCTACGCCGTGCTGCAGAACGAGTACTACGACCGATCCGGCAAGCTGTGGAAGATCCAGATCAGCAACCGCACCCAGGATCCGGTGCGCGGATTCAAGGAAGATCGCGTCACGATTCCCGCCGGCGACGAACCGGTCTGGATTTACGACCTGCAGAACTCGCACGTCAGCTATGCCTATCCGCAAGGCTATACGAAGATCGATGACGACGTGCCCGCGCAGATGCGCGACATTTCGATTTACGCCCTGCCCAGCGGACTCAACCAGATAATGCGCTGATCGCTTCGGCCCGCTCGCTCTCCCATGGATGCTGACCCATGGGAGAGAAAACCGAAGCAGCGAGCGGAGCGCAGGCGCCGACCAGCGCAGAAACTGGCAAGCAGCGCCAATTCTCCCCCCTCTCCCGCATTTTTGTGTGGGAGAGGGGGGAGCAAGAGGGATCCTTGCGCGTCGTCGGCGCGATTGACGGCGCGGCGGGGCCGATCTATCTGATTTGAAAGTCCGATGCGTGCAACGCGCGGCGCTCCCGGGTCCGGACCGCGCAAGGGGTAATTGCTATGGCGACGGCGACCACCGGCTCTATCCAGGACGATCCGATCGAAATGATGTACGAACGCGGAGTGACCGACGGCCTGCCGGTCGTGCCGCCGACGCGCGATCGGGTCGAGCGGATGCTCGCGGGTGCGCCGTGGCGGCGGCGCGACGAACTGATCGGCGTACTCGGTCCGCAACTGGGCAAAGCCACGGTCGAGAAGGTGGCGATCAACGCGGTGATGGCCGGATGCAAGCCCGAGTACTTCCCGGTGGTGCTCGCCGGGGTCGAGGGGCTATGCGACCCCGCGCTGTGCGCGCATGGCCTCAGCATCACGCTGATGTCGGGGGCGCCGCTGGCAATCATCAACGGCCCCGTGCGGCAGAAGATCGGGCTTAACTGCGGGCACAACGCTTTGGGGCACGGCTTCCGCGCCAACGCCACGATCGGCCGCGCGATGCGCCTGGTGACGATGAATATCGGCGGCGCGCGGCCCCATGGAGTGACCAAGGCGACCATGGGACATCCGGGACAGTACAGTTTTTTGGTGGCGGAGAACGAGGAGGTATCGCCGTGGGAGCCGCTGCACGTCGAGCGCGGGTTCAAGCAGGAAGACTCGGTCATCACGTTTTTCGGCGGCACCGGGTTTTTTCAGGTTGCCGACTTCGCCAGCAACACCGCGCAGCGCCTGGTTTCGACCATCGGCGGCACCATGGGCGGCGGCATCAACAACTATCGCGAATATCCGCTGATGTCGGATACGGTGCTGGTGCTGAGCCCCGAGCATGCCCACACCATCGCGCGCGACGGATGGTCCAAACGCGACGTGCGCAAATTTCTGTATGAGAACGTGCTGCGGCGTCCCGAGGATCCCGCCGCCGCGCCGCCGCGCGGACGCGCCGCCAAATGGACCACCGCCGACGGCGCCGTGCGCAAATTCCGCTCGCCCGACACCATTATTATCGTGGTGGCGGGCGGCACCGCCGGGCGGCTATCGGTCGTAATTCCGGGCTGGGTGTCCGAGGAACTGGCCGGCAGCGCACCGGTCAGCAAGCTGATTCGGCTTGATTAGCAAAGCCAACGCGCATTAGATTTCCCACTGCTTCCATGATCCCGAATAAAGGAGGGATGTAATGGCTGACGAAATTCTGGACCCGACTGGATTTGACAGCAGCCAGCCGGCCAAGCCGATGGCCAGGCGGCTGGAGTCGCTCAAGGGCAAAACCATCGGCCTGCTCGACATCGGCTTTCCCAACGGCGGCGTGTTCCTGGATCGCGTCGAGGAGCTGCTCAAAACCAGGTACGGCGTCGCGGAGGTAATCCGGCGCGCCAAGCCCAGTCCCGCCCGTCCGGCCAAAGACGAAGTGCGAAAGGAGCTCATCGACGGCTGCGATGCGATCGTCGAAGGGCTGAGCAGTTGAGGCTCCTGCATGTCGTGCAGTTCGCACGACACCGCGTATTTTGAAGAGCAGGGAGTGCCGACGGCGAACGTCGCCACTACGGAATTCCGCGAGGCCGGCCGGATTCAGTATACCAACCTGGGCTTTCCCGCTTACGACATCGTCTTCGTGCCGCATCCGATCTTTCCGCAGACCAAAGAAGAAACCTTCGCCAAGGCCGACGAAGTAATCGAGCAGATCGCCAGGCGGCTGACGGAAAAACAGGGCGCGCCGTAGCGGGATGCCGAAAGCCGGGCGCCGCTTGAGAATGAACCGGTGAGGCGGGGCTTTCCTCCCCGCTTTCACGCCGGCTCAGAGCAGGATGGCGGGTGCCTGATGTGGGCGACTGACTATCCGCACATCGACGCCCATCGCGACCCGGTCCGGGAACCGCACAAACATATCGCCGGGCTGTCGGCCCAGGACCAGGAATGGATCCTCGGCCGGAGGGCCGCCGAACTGTTCAACCTCTAGCCGGCTGCCAAAAAAGATTCTCGCCGCACGCTTTCCGCCAGCCGCGTTTCCCGATTCGCCCCGGCGGCGCTATTATCCGGCGGCTATGGCTGCCGACTCGATACAGGGCAAACCGCCGCTGACCGGCTATCGCGTACTGGACCTGTGCGACGAGCGCGGTCTGCTGTGCGGTCAAATGATGGCGGACCTGGGCGCCGACGTTGTGGTGGTCGAACCGCCGGGCGGCTCTCCGGTGCGGCGGCTGGCGCCGTTTTACGACAATCGTCCCGACCCCAACGCTTCCCTGTACTGGTGGGCTTACAACCGCAACAAGCGCGGCGTGACGCTCGACCTCGGCGCCGCCGAGGGCCGCGCAATCCTTTTTCAACTGCTGACGAGCGCGGATTTTCTTGTCGAATCGGCGCCTGCGGGCCTGATGGAAAGCCTCGGCCTGGGATACGCCGAGGCCGCGCGGCGCAATCCCGCTCTGATCTATGTGTCGATAACTCCCTTCGGGCAGAGCGGTCCCAAGGCCAATTGGGCCTCCAGCGACCTGGTCGCGATGGCCGCCGGAGGACCGCTGGCTCTGACCGGCGACGACGATCGTCCGCCGCTGCGAGTATCGGTCCCGCAGGCCTACCTGCACGCGGCGGCGGACGGCGCATTCGGCGCCATGATCGCGCTGTTCGATCGGGTGCGCACCGGACACGGCCAGCAGGTCGACGTTTCGGCGCAGGAATCGGTGACGATTGCAACCCAGGCGGGCGCTTTGGCCGCGCATTTCAACGCCACCGCTTTCCGGCGCCATCGCGGCGGACTGCGTTTGGGAATCCTGGAAAACCAGATCATCTGGCCGGCCAAAGACGGACACGTCACGATGGCGGTGGCCTTCGGCGCCAACGCCGGCCCGTTCATGGTCAGCCTGCAGAAATTCCTGCATCGGCAGAGCCAATTGCCCGAAGCCAGCCCGGAGCTTAAAGCGCTGGAGCCGATGCTCGGACAGCCCGAATGGCCGCAGCAGGAGCGCGAGCGGATAATCGCGGCGATTCGCAGCTTTACCGCGAATCGCACCAAGGCCGAGCTGATGGAGCTGGGAATGCGCAACGGGGTGCTGATCGGGTCGCTGGAGACACTCTCCGACGTCGCGGCGAGCCCGCAATTGAAGGAACGCGGCTACTGGCGCAGCCTGGAGCATCCCGAACTGGGCCGCGCGGTTTCCTACCCGGGACCATTCGCCGCCTTCAGCTCCACGCCAATCGTCTATCGGCGCCGCCCGCCGCTGATCGGCGAGCACAACCGCGAGATTTACCTGGACGAGTTGGGGCTGAGCGCAACCCGAATGCGGGAGCTGCAGGATTTGGGGATTATCTGAGGTCGGACATGAAACCCTTATCCGGCGTGCGGATCTGCGATTTTGCCTGGGCGATGGCGGCGCCGGCGGCCACCCGTTATCTGGCCGATTTCGGCGCCCACGTGGTGCGCATCGAGCCCCATAACCGCTACGACGCCGCGCGCACCCAACCGCCATTCCTCAACGATCGGCCGGGTCCGGAGAACTCGGCGATGTGGAGCAACTGCGACGCCGGCAAGTACAGTATCGTGCTCGATTTGGCACGTCCGGCGGCGCGAACTATCGCGCTCGACCTGGTCCGCTGGGCGGGCGTGGTGGTGGAGTCGTTCTCTCCCGGCACCATGCGCAAATGGGAACTGGACTACGAATCGCTGCGTCCGATGGTCCCCGGCCTGATCATGCTCGGCAGCAGCCTGATGGGCCAGAACGGACCGATGGCGGATTATGCCGGATGGGGTTACATGGGAGCGGCGATGGCCGGGTTCCACCAGGTGACGGGATGGCCCGATCGCGATCCCTCGGGGCCGTTCCATTCCTATACCGATTACGTGGTGCCGCGGATGACCGCCACGGCGCTGCTGGCCGCGATTGACTATCGGCGGCGCACCGGCGAAGGACAGTATATCGATTTCTCGCAGGTCGAGGCCGCGATCCATTTCCTCGCTCCCGCCTATCTTGACCTGAACGTCAATGGACACGCCATGCCGGCAATGGGTAATCGCGATCTGAACTTTGCGCCTCACGGCGTATATCGATGCCGCGGCGAGGATCGATGGATTGCGATTGTCTGCGAAAACGATAACCAGTGGAAAGCTCTGTGCCAAACGATGGAGCGCGCCGCGCAGGACGATCCGCGCTTCGATTCGCCCGCCAACCGGCTCGCCCATGCCGAAGAACTGGATTGCATCGTCAACGCATGGACCTGCACCATGGAGCCGCATCGCGCCGAAGCTCTACTCCAATCCGCCGGGGTGCCGGCCAGCGTGGTACAGACCAGTTCGGACCTGAGCCGCGATCCTCAACTGGCGCATCGGCGGCACTTCGTGGCTCTGGAGCATCCGCTGCACGGCACAATCTTCGCCGAGTCCTCCTCGATTCGGCTGTCGCGGGCGCGCGGGTCAGTGCAAAGGGCGGCGCCCACCCTCGGCGGCGACGCTCAATACATCCTGAGCGGCATATTGGGTTACAGCGAAGAGCGTATTGCCGAACTCGCGGCCGACGGTGCATTGGGCTGAGGTGGATTTACTCCGGCGCGGCCGCCCCACCCGCGCACCGCGCGAAAGGAACCACAATTGTGAACGCGGATGAAAAGAAGGAAATGATTCGCTCGACCTGGCAGATGCTCCTGGTCAAGGGCGATCTTGAAAGCGCCTTGCGCAACTTTACCGACGAGGTCCAATGGTGGGTATGCGGCAGTCTGCCCGGCATCGCCGGAATCAAACAGGGCAAGCAGGGCATCCGCGACTGGTTCGCCGGCGGCAGCTCCGGCATTTTTCCCGATGGTCTTAATACCGAGGTGCGCTATAGCCATGTCGACGGCGATACTGTAATCGCCGAAATGCATAATTACGGCCGGGTCTCCAACGGCAGATACTACGACAACTACTATTGCTTCGTGTTCGAACTGAAGCACGACAGAATTAATCGCGTGCGCGAGTACGTGGATAGCTATACCGTCCAGCAGGCGATGAGCGATCTGCTGAAGTAGGTATAATCGCGCCAGCGGCGTCCGCGGCAGGCGCCGCTTTGGTCATTCGACCTCGTAGGTCAAATTCACCGTGGCCGGCACCGTGATCTGACCCGGCGATATCGGCGTCGGCGCCGCATTCTCCACCGCCATCCGCGCCGCCGCCATCCCCATGAAGCGCACCGGACGCGGCTCTGCAACCGTGGACGCGTGCAGCACGCGCTTGAGCTTCACCCCCAATGCGGCCGCCAAAGCGCGCGCCTGGCTGGACGCGTCGGCCGCCGCTTTCGCGATCGCCTCGTTGCGCGGCCCGCTCTGGTCGCGCAGGCTGAACGCGACCGAATCGACCCGATTGGCCCCGGCGCCGATCGCCGCGTCGATCAGCGGTCCGACGCGGTCCAGCGCGGTGGTCTCCACCGTGACCGTATTGGTGGCAACGTAGCCGACCACCCTGGAGGTGGTCTCGCCGGGATTCTGCCGGTACTCGGGCATCAGGTTGTAGGAGCCGGTCTGGATCTTGCCGCTGCCGCCGAGTCTGGCCTCGAGCGCCTGCGCGATCTTCTGCGACAGTTTGGCGTTTTCGGCCGCCGCCTGCGCCGCACCGGCGGCATGGGTTTCCACCGCGATATCCATCGCGGCGCGATCCGGATTGGCGCGCACCTCGCCGCTGCCGCTCACCTCGATAGACGCAATGCGGCCGGTGTCGGGCGCGGTCTGGGCCATAGCCGGCACCGCCAGGCCCAGCGCCAGCAGAAGTATCGCAGCGGCGATTTTCATCGGTAATTCCTGCCGTCGGCAATTTGTACCATATTGTCCGCGATAACACCTGATGCGCAACCGATGCGCCGGTCTTTGGGCGCGCCGCGGGCCCTTATGGAATCGCACGCGCGGCGCGCCTAATCTGAAAGCGCGATGGCAGACAAGCAGGAAAAGAAAGTCACGCCCCGCTCGCAGGATTTCGCCGCCTGGTACAACGACGTCATCCTGCGCGCCGAACTGGCCGACTACTCGCCGGTGCGCGGATGTATCGTGTTCCGCCCCGACGGCTTCGCGATCTGGGAGGCGCTGCGCGACGAGCTGGACCGGCGCATCAAGCGCACCGGCGCGCGCAACGCCTACTTCCCCCTGTTCATCCCGCAAAGTTTCATCGCCAAGGAAGCCGAGCACGTCGAGGGCTTCTCGCCGGAACTGGCCGTGGTCACGCACGGCGGCGGCAAGGAGCTGGAGGAGCCGCTGATCGTGCGTCCCACCTCGGAGACCATCATCAATTACATGTTCGCGCAGTGGATCCATTCCCATCGCGATCTGCCTCTGATGGTCAACCAATGATGCAACGTGGTGCGCTGGGAGATGCGCACCCGGATGTTCCTGCGCACCAGCGAATTTCTGTGGCAGGAAGGGCATACCGC
>JAJPJA010000137.1 GCA_021324455.1 Pseudomonadota bacterium
AGCAGGTCGCGGACTTCCAGCTCCACCAGGTCGAGCAGTTCGGGGTCATCGACCATATCGACCTTGTTCATGAACACCACGATGGCGGGGACGCCGACCTGGCGGGCGAGCAGGATATGCTCGCGCGTCTGCGGCATCGGACCGTCGTTGGCGCCCACCACCAGGATCGCGCCGTCCATCTGGGCGGCGCCGGTGATCATGTTCTTGATGTAGTCGGCGTGGCCCGGGCAATCGACGTGGGCGTAATGCCGGTTGGCGGTTTCGTACTCGACGTGCGCGATGGCGATGGTGATGCCGCGTTCGCGTTCCTCGGGGGCCTTGTCGATCTGATCGAAGGCAATGAACTGGGCAAGCTTGCGGGCCGCCAGAACCTTGGTAATCGCCGCCGTCAATGTGGTCTTGCCGTGGTCGATATGACCGATGGTACCGACGTTGGCGTGCGGCTTGTTGCGTTCAAATTTAGCCTTGCCCATGATTTTCTCTCCCGTTAATCGACCTCTTTAAGACTCGCCGCGCGCTGCGCACGCGCATCCGTTTGTTCGATCAAAGACGCGCCCGCGCCCCTTCATCGGCTCCGCTGCGCGCCATCAGCTCCTCGTAAATCTGCTGCGGCACCGGCTCATAGGCGGCAAACTGCATGGTATAGGTCGCGCGCCCCTGCGTGATCGAGCGCAGCCGCGTCGCGTAGCCGAACATCGTGGCCAGCGGCACCCGCGACTCGATTACCTGTGCGCCGCCGCGATTCTCCATGCTCAGGATCTTGCCGCGCCGCGCGTTGAGGTCGCCGATCACCTCGCCCATGAACTCCTGCGGCGTGACCACTTCGACCTCCATCACCGGCTCCAGCAGAATCGGACTGGCCTTCTCCGCCGCCTCCCGAAACGCCATCGACCCGGCGATCTTGAACGCGATTTCAGAGGAGTCCACTTCATGGTACTGGCCGTCGAGCAGGATCGCCTTGATATCCACCATCGGATATCCGGCCAGCACCCCGTTTTCCATCGACTCCCTGACCCCGGCCTCGACCGACGGGATGAAGTTGCGCGGAATCGATCCGCCCTTGGTCGCGTCGACGAATTCGAAGCCCGAGCCCTTGCCCAACGGCTCGATGCGCAGGTCGACCACGCCGAACTGGCCATGGCCGCCGGTCTGGCGCACGAAACGTCCTTCCGCTTCGACCGCGCGCCGAATCGTCTCGCGATAGGCCACCTGCGGCTTGCCCACCGAGGCGTCGACTTTGAATTCGCGCAGCAAGCGGTCGACGATGATCTCCAGATGCAGCTCGCCCATCCCCGCAATCAGGGTCTGGCCGGTTTCCGGATCGGTGCTGACGCGGAAGGACGGATCCTCCTTGGCCAGCTTGTTAAGCGATTCACCCAGCTTGTCCTGGTCGGCCTTGGTCTTGGGCTCGATCGCGATGCGGATGACCGGCTCGGGAAACTCGATCGCTTCCAGCACGATCGGATGGGCGGGGTCGCACAGGGTGTCGCCGGTGGTGGTATCGCGCAGGCCCACCGCCGCGATATCGCCGGCCAGCACTTCGGAGATCTCCTCGCGCTTGTTGGCATGCATCTTGAGTATACGGCCGATGCGCTCGCGCTTTTGCTTGGTCGAATTCAGCACCGAGGAGCCGCTCTCCAGCCGCCCCGAGTACACGCGCAGGAAGGTGAGCGTGCCGAGGTACGGGTCGGTCATGATCTTGAACGCCAGCGCGGCAAACGGCGCGTCGTCGCGCGGCCAGCGCTCTTCCATCTTGTCGCCGGCCTTGCCCACCACCGGCGGCACGTCGGCCGGCGACGGCAGGTAATCGACCACCGCGTCGAGCATCGGCTGCACGCCCTTGTTGCGGAATGCCGACCCCATCAGCACCGGCACCACCTTCAGACCGAGGGTGGCGGCGCGCAGCACCCGGCGCAGGGTCGCCGCGTCGATCTCCTTGCCGTCCAGGTAAAGCTCCATCAGATGCTCGTCGTGGTCGGCCAGGGTTTCGATCAGCTTCTCGCGCCGCTGCGCCGCCTGCTCGCGCAAATCCGCGGGAATCGGCTCGATTTGGAAATCGGCGCCCAGCGTATCTTTCTCCCAGATCAGCGCGCGCTGCTCCAGCAAGTCGACCACGCCGGTGAACTTGTCCTCGCTTCCGATCGGCAGCTGGAGCAGGGCCGGAGTGGCCTTGAGCTTGTCACGAATCTCGTCGGTGACGCGCTGGAAGTCGGCGCCGACGCGGTCCATCTTGTTGATGAACGCCACGCGTGGCACGCGATACTTGTCGGCCTGGCGCCATACGGTTTCCGACTGCGGCTCCACGCCGCCCACGGCGCAGAACACCGCCACCGCGCCGTCGAGCACGCGCAGGCTGCGTTCCACCTCGATGGTGAAATCGACATGGCCGGGAGTATCGATGATGTTTATCCGATGGTCGCGCCAGAAACAGGTGGTGGCGGCGGAGGTAATCGTGATCCCGCGCTCCTGCTCCTGAACCATCCAGTCCATGGTCGCGGTGCCTTCATGCACCTCGCCCATGCGATAGCTGATACCAGTATAGTACAGCACGCGCTCGGTAGTAGTGGTCTTACCGGCGTCAATGTGCGCCATAATACCGATATTGCGCACTCGTTCTATGGGTGTTTCACGAGCCATTAAGAAAAATACTCTGAATGTTTACCAGCGATAATGGGCAAAAGCCTTGTTGGCTTCGGCCATACGATGGGTATCTTCGCGTTTCTTGACCGCGCCGCCACGGTTGCCGTGGGCCTCGACGATCTCCGCCGCCAGCCGCTCCTCCATCGACTTCTCGCCGCGTCCGCGCGCCGCCTGCACCAGCCAGCGCATCGCCAGCGAGGTGCGCCGCACCGGCCGCACTTCGACCGGCACCTGGTAGTTGGCGCCGCCCACGCGGCGCGAGCGCACCTCGACCGCGGGCCGCACGTTTTCCAGTGCGTGCTTGAACACCGCCAAGCCTTCCTCTTTGGTGCGGTTGGCGACGAGCTCCAATGCGCCGTAAAAGATCTGTTCGGCGGTCGATTTCTTGCCGCGCTCCATCACCGTGTTGATGAACTTGGCGACAGTGCGGTCGTGGAACTTCGGATCCGGCGAAATCTCGCGCAGCTTTACCTGGCCTTTGCGTGGCATGTTTACTTATTTCGGTTTCTTGGACCCGTACTTGGATCGGCCCTGGCGGCGTTCCTGGACTCCGATCGAATCCAGCGTGCCCCGCACTACGTGATAGCGGACGCCCGGCAGGTCCTTAACCCGGCCGCCCCGTATCAGCACCACCGAATGCTCCTGCAGGTTATGCCCCACGCCCGGGATATAGGTGGTGACTTCGTAGCCGTTGGATAGCCGCACGCGCGCGACCTTGCGCAAGGCGGAGTTGGGCTTTTTCGGGGTGGACGTGTACACCCGGGTGCAAACGCCGCGTTTTTGCGGCGAGCCCTGAAGCGCGGGCGCGCTGGTCTTGTAGCGCTTTTTCACCCGGGCTCCGCGGATCAACTGGTTGATAGTCGGCACTCTTAAAAGCTCACTCTCTTGCGCATTTGCGCCGCTTGCCGGTCCCAAACACTGCAGGAAAAAAAGACCCTGGCGTGCGGGTCAGAATTATACTCCACGAAAACATGGCCTCCAACCTGTTGGGCGGAGGCCTAACGGACCGCCCAAGGGCGGCTTGCGCCCTTGGGCGTAACTCATACTATCTAAGGATCAAACGCGGTTGTGTCAATGGCCTTCAGCCATTTCGGGCTCCAACGACTCCTTTTCCATCTCCTCCTCTTCCACCGTGCCGCCCTCAACCCTGATGCTTACCCGTCCATAGGCCGGCATCCCGGTCCCCGCCGGAATCAGCCGTCCCATGATGACATTCTCCTTGAGCCCGACCAGCCGGTCCACTTTGCCGTTAATCGCGGCCTCGGTCAGCACCTTGGTGGTCTCCTGGAAGGACGCCGCCGAGATGAAGCTCTCGGTGGACAGCGACGCCTTGGTGATACCCAGCAGCAGCGGCTCCGCAATCGCCGGCTCGCCGCCCTTGTCCAGCACCCGGGCGTTTTCCTCCTCGAAGCGCCATTTCTCGACCTGGTCGCCGACCAGGAAGTCGGTGTCGCCGACCTCCTTGATTCGCACCCGCCGCAGCATCTGGCGCACGATCACCTCAATATGCTTGTCGTTGATGCGCACCCCCTGGAGCCGGTAAATCTCCTGGATTTCGTCCACCAAATACTTGGCCAGCGCCTTTTCGCCCAAAATGGTCAGGATGTCATGGGGATTGGACGACCCTTCCATCAGCGGCTCGCCGGCCTTGATGATATCGCCCTCATGCACCCCGATATGCTTGCCTTTGGGAATCAGATACTCGCGCGGCTCGCCGACTTCCGGCGTCACCACCACCTTGCGCTTGCCCTTGGTGTCCTTGCCGAAGGAGACCTGCCCGTCGATTTCGGAAATGACGGCAAATTCCTTGGGCTTGCGCGCCTCGAACAACTCGGCCACCCGCGGCAGACCGCCGGTGATATCCTTGGTCTTGGTGGTCTCGCGCGGGATTTTGGCCAGAATGTCGCCCGGCGAGACCTCCGTGCCTTCGGCCACGTTGATATAGGCGCCAACCGGCAGGAAGTAGCGGGCATACGATTCGCTGCCCGGCAGCTTCGCGGTCCTGCCGCTCGCGTCCTTGATCGAGATACGCGGACGGACGTCGAGTTCCTTGAACTCCACGATTACGTTGGAGCGGGCGCCGGTGCGCTCGTCCACCCGTTCTTCCATCGTGCGCCCCTCCAGGATATCGCCGAACTTCACGATTCCGCCGACCTCGGTAATGATCGGGGTCGTATACGGGTCCCATTCGGCGATCAGCGTGCCCGGCTTGACGTGCTCGCCCTCGCCCTTGAGCAGCTTGGCGCCGTACACCAAGGGATAGCGCTCGCGTTCGCGCTCGCGTCCGGTGGTGCCGTCGCCCACCGGCTCGGCAATCGCGATTTCGCCGTGGCGCGACATCACCACCAAATTGCCGTCGCGGCTCTTGACCGTGTTGACGCCATGCAGCCGGATGACGCCTTCGTTGCGCGCCTCCAGCGTGGTCTGCTCGGCGCGCCGGCTGGCCGTACCGCCGATATGGAACGTCCGCATCGTGAGCTGCGTGCCCGGCTCGCCAATCGACTGCGCGGCGATAATTCCGATCGCCTCGCCCAGGTTGACCAGATGCCCGCGCCCGAGGTCGCGTCCGTAGCATTGCACGCACACGCCCTGGCGCGACTGACAGGTCAGCACCGAGCGGATGCTGACGCGCTCCAGGCCCGAGTCCTCGATCAGCGTGACCTTGTCCTCGTCGATCATCTCGTTGGCCTGGACCAGAACCTCGTTGGTGAACGGGTCCCTGATGTCCTCCAGCGCCACGCGTCCCAGCACGCGGTCGCCCAGCCCCTCGATGATCTCGCCGCCCTCGACCAGCGGCGTCATCTCGATTCCGTCCAGCGTGCCGCAGTCGTATTCGGTGATAATCGAGTCCTGCGCCACGTCGACCAGGCGGCGGGTCAGGTAGCCGGAGTTGGCGGTCTTAAGCGCGGTATCGGCCAGCCCTTTGCGCGCGCCGTGGGTCGAGATGAAGTACTGCAGCACGGTCAAACCCTCGCGGAAGTTGGCCGTGATTGGGGTTTCGATGATCTCGCCCGACGGCTTGGCCATCAGGCCGCGCAGTCCGGCGAGCTGGCGGATCTGCTGTTCGGAACCGCGCGCGCCGGAATCGGCCATGATGAAGATCGGATTGAACGAATCGCCGCGCACTTCCTCGCCCTTGGGGTTCCGGCCGAACACCTCGCTCTTGAGTCCCGACAGCACCGCGCCGCCGATGTTGTCCTGGACCTCGGCCCAGATATCCACCACCTTGTTGTAGCGTTCGCCGTCGGTGATAACGCCGTTGTTGTACTGCTTTTGGATTTCGGCGACCTGCTTTTGCGCCTCGGCCAGCAGACTGGCTTTTTGCGGCGGAATGGTCATGTCCTTGATCGCGATCGAAATCCCCGCGCGGGTGGCGAACTCGAAGCCCATGTCCTTGAGCCGGTCGGCGAAGATCACGGTCGCCTTGTTGCCCGCCTTGCGATAGGCCAAATCGATCAGGTTGCCGAGTTCCTTCTTCTTCATCGTGCGGTTGACTTCGGCAAAGGGGATGCCGGGCGGCACGATCTCGTACAGCAGCACGCGGCCCACCGTGGTCTCGATCCGCTCCACCGCCGCCCTGCCCGCACCATTGCCGGCGCCGTCTCCCGATACCATCGGCGCGTCGCCCTCATCCGCGGAGACGTTGAGCGACTGGTCGGACTTGACCGGCGCCATCCGCACCTTGATCCGCGCATGCAGGTCCACTTCGCCGTGGTCGTAGGCGATGCGCACTTCCTCGGGGCTGGCGAAGGACTTGCCCTCGCCCCGGGCCAGCGGCCGCTCGCGCGTCATGTAGTAAAGCCCCAGCACCATGTCCTGCGTCGGCACGATGATGGGCTTGCCGTTGGCGGGCGACAGGATGTTGTTGGTCGACATCATCAGGACGCGCGCCTCGACCTGCGCTTCCACCGACAGCGGCACATGCACCGCCATCTGATCGCCGTCGAAGTCGGCGTTGTAGGCCACGCAGACCAGCGGATGGAGCTGAATCGCCTTGCCTTCGATCAGCACCGGCTCAAAGGCCTGGATGCCCAACCGATGCAGCGTCGGGGCGCGGTTGAGCAGCACCGGATGCTCGCGGATCACTTCGTCGAGGATGTCCCAGACGTCCTTGCCCTCTTTTTCCACCATCTTCTTGGCGCTCTTGATGGTGGTGACGTAGCCCTTCTCCTCCAGCTTGTTGTAGATGAAGGGTTTGAACAGCTCCAGCGCCATCTTCTTGGGCAGGCCGCACTGATGCAGCCGCAGCTCGGGGCCGACCACGATCACCGAGCGGCCCGAGTAATCCACCCGCTTGCCCAGCAGGTTCTGGCGGAAGCGGCCCGATTTGCCCTTTAACATGTCGGACAGCGATTTGAGCGGGCGCTTGGACGGGCCCGTGATCGCGCGTCCGCGCCGCCCGTTGTCGAACAGCGCGTCGACCGCCTCCTGCAGCATCCGCTTCTCGTTGCGGATGATGATATCGGGGGCGTTGAGCTCGATCAGCCGCTTTAAGCGGTTGTTGCGGTTGATTACGCGGCGGTAGAGGTCGTTCAAATCCGAGGTGGCGAACCGCCCGCCGTCCAGCGGCACCAGCGGGCGCAGGTCGGGGGGAATCACCGGCAGGATGGTCAGGATCATCCACTCGGGCTTGTTGCCCGACTCGCGAAACGCGTTGACCACCTTGAGCCGCTTGGCGACCTTCTTGCGCCGCGCCTCCGAAGAAGTGGACTTCATTTCCACGCGCAGTTCGCCGGCCAGCTTCTCAAGGTCGAGTTCGGAGAGCATCGTGCGGATCGCCTCGGCGCCCATGTCGGCCTTGAACGCGTCGCCGTACTGCTCGCGCGCCTCGCGATACTTGCGCTCAGTCAGCAGTTCACGCACCTGCAGCGGCGTCTCGCCCGCGTCCAGCACCACGTAGGACTCGAAGTAAAGCACCTTCTCGAGTTCCTTCAGCGTCATGTCGAGCAGGGTGCCGATGCGCGAGGGCAGCGAGCGCAAAAACCAGATGTGGGCGACCGGCGCGGCCAAATCGATATGGCCCATGCGCTCGCGCCGCACCTTGGACTGAATTACCTCGACTCCGCATTTCTCGCACACCACGCCGCGATGGCGCATGCGTTTGTACTTGCCGCAGTTGCATTCGTAGTCCTTGGTCGGACCGAAAATCTTGGCGCAAAACAGCCCGTCGCGCTCGGGCTTGAAGGTCCGGTAGTTGATGGTTTCCGGCTTTTTGACCTCGCCGTGCGACCACGACCGGATCATCTCGGGCGACGCTATCGAGATGCGGATTGAATTGAACGACAGCGGATTTTTCGGCTTCTCGAAAACTCCAAAAATATCTTCCATTACTTGACTCCCGGACGATGCCGTCAGACCCGGCCCGCCTCTTCGAGCAGATCAACGTTGAGGCAGAGCGATTGCAGCTCCTTGACCATGACGTTGAACGACTCCGGCAGACCCGGCTCCAGCGTGTTCTCGCCCTTTACGATCGCCTCGTACATCCGCGTGCGTCCGGCCACGTCGTCGCTCTTGACCGTGAGCATCTCCTGCAACGCGTAAGCCGCGCCGTATGCCTCCAGCGCCCACACCTCCATCTCGCCCAGCCGCTGTCCGCCGAATTGCGCCTTGCCGCCCAGCGGCTGCTGCGTGACCAGGCTGTAGGGGCCGGTGGAACGGGCGTGAATCTTGTCCTCCACCAGATGATGCAGCTTCATCATGTACATCACGCCGACGGTCACCGACTGCTCGAACGGCAGCCCGTTGCGCCCGTCATACAGCGTGCACTGCCCCGAGTCGGGCAGATTGGCCCGCTTCAGCATCTGGAAGATCTCTTCCTCGCGCGCGCCGTCGAATACCGGCGAAGCCAGATGGATCCCGGTGACGCACTTGGCGGCCAGCTTGACCAGGTCGCCGTCGGCCAGCGATTCGATGAACTCCTGGTTCTCCTTGCCGCCGTACGCCTCCAGCATCCGCTTGCGCAGCTGCCCCGGCGTGGCCGAATTGCGCAGATCGCGTTCGATCAGCGCTCCCAGCTCGCGCGCGGCCCATCCCAGATGGGTCTCCAGGATCTGCCCCACGTTCATACGCGAGGGCACGCCCAGCGGATTGAGCACGATGTCCACCGGCGTGCCGTCGGCCAGATAGGGCATGTCCTCCTCGGGCAGGATGCGCGAGAGCACGCCCTTGTTGCCGTGGCGTCCCGCCATCTTGTCGCCCACCTGCAGACGGCGCTTGATGGCGACGAACACCTTGATCATTTTGATCACGCCCGCAGGCAGTTCGTCGCCGGCCTTAAGCCGCTCCATCTTGGTGCCGTAATGCGAGCTGACCGCGCGCACGTTCTCTTCCATCGCCGCCAGCGCCTGCTCGACCTCCTGCGCGGCGGCCTCGTTGTCCACCTTGATCGAGGCCCACAACGGGGTCGGCAGTTGATCGATGTCTTCGGCGGTCAGCACGTGCCCCTTGGGCAGCACCACGTGGCGGTCCTCGGCGCGAATCTGCCCGGCCAGCTCCTTGCCCGCCAGCGCCCGCTTAAGCTTGCGCGCGGTCTGCTGGCGGATGATGCGCACTTCCTCGGCTTCGTCCTGCTTGAGCCGCTCGACTTCGCTCTGCTCGATTTCCTGGGTGCGGTCGTCCTTGGTCACGCCGCGGCGCGAGAATACGCGCGCGTTGATGACCGTGCCTTCCACCCCCGGCGGCACGCGCAGGCTGGTGTCACGCACCTCGCCCGCCTTCTCGCCGAAGATCGCGCGCAGCAGTTTTTCCTCGGGGCTTAGCTGGGTCTCGCCCTTGGGCGTGATCTTGCCCACCAGGATATCGCCGGGACGCACTTCGGCGCCGATCCGGATAATGCCGCTGGTGTCGAGATTGCGCAGCGCCTCTTCACCCACGTTGGGAATGTCGCGCGTGATCTCCTCGGCGCCCAGCTTGGTGTCGCGCGCGATACATTCGAATTCCTCGATATGCACCGAGGTGAACAGGTCCTCCTTGACCACGCGCTCGGAGATCAGGATCGAGTCCTCGAAGTTGTACCCGCCCCATGGCATGAAGGCGACCAGCACGTTGCGTCCCAGCGCCAGCTCGCCGGCGTCGGTGGAGGGGCCGTCGGCGATCACGTCGCCGGCCTTGACCCGCTCGCCCTTGATCACCACCGGACGCTGATTGATGCAGGTATTCTGGTTGGAGCGCTGATACTTGATCAGGTTGTAGATATCGACGCCGGCGTCGCGCGGGTCGCGGCTCTGGCGGTCGGCGCGCACCACGATCCGTTCCGCGTCGACGCTCTCGACCATCCCGTCGCGCCGCGCCAGCACGGTGACGCCGGAGTCGCGGCCCACGGTTTTTTCCAGGCCCGTGCCCACCAGCGGCGCGTCGGTCTTGAGCAGCGGCACCGCCTGGCGCTGCATGTTGGAACCCATCAGCGCGCGGTTGGCGTCGTCGTTTTCCAGAAACGGGATCAGCGAGGCCGCCACCGACACCAACTGATTGGGCGAGACGTCCATGTACTGGACTTCTTCGGGCCGCACCACGGTGAATTCGCCGCCGATTCGCGCCGACACCAGCTCGCTGGAGAACCGTCCATGCGTATCGAGCGCGGCGTTGGCCTGCGCGATGACCTTGTCTTCCTCATCCAGCGCCGACAGGTAGACGATGCGATCCGTCACCCGTCCGCTTTCCACCACGCGGTAGGGAGTTTCGATAAACCCGAACTCGTTGACCCGCGCGTAAGTCGAAAGCGCGGCAATCAGTCCGATATTCGGGCCTTCGGGCGTCTCGATCGGGCACACCCGCCCGTAATGGGTGGGATGCACGTCGCGCACCTCGAAGCCGGCGCGCTCGCGCGTCAGTCCGCCCGGACCCAGCGCCGACAGCCGGCGCTTGTGCGCGATCTCAGAGAGCGGATTGGTCTGATCCATGAATTGCGAGAGCTGCGAGGAGCCGAAGAATTCCTTGATCACCGCCGCCGCCGGCTTGTAGTTGACCAGCTCCTGCGGCATCAGGGTCTCGATATCCTGCAGGCTCATCCGCTCCTTGATCGCGCGCTCCATGCGCACCAGCCCGATGCGGAACTGGTTTTCGACCAGCTCGCCGACCGCGCGCACGCGGCGATTGCCCAGATGGTCGATATCGTCGACCTGGCCGTTGCCGTTCTTGAGTTCGACCAGATAGCGCACGACTTCAAGGATGTCCTCGCGGCGCAGCGTGCCCTGCTCCAGCGGCACGTTGATCTTGAGCTTGTGATTGAGCTTCAGCCGCCCCACGCGCGACAGATCGTAGCGTTCGGGATTGAAGAACAGGTTGTTGAAGAACGCGGTGGCGGTCTCCATCGTCGGCGGATCGCCCGGACGCAGCCGCTTGTAAATCTCGATGATCGCCTCTTCGGGCGTGTCCAGCTTGTCCTGCAGCAGCGTCAGACGCAGCGGACCGCCGCCCGCCTGATCCTCGGTGTACAGCACTTCAATCCGCTTGATCCCGCGGGTGCGCAGCTGCTCGACCTTCTCGTCGGTCAGCTCCTCGTTGATGCGCACGAGGATCTCGCCGGTCCCGGGATCGGCCACGTCATGGGCCGAGATGCGGCCGCGGATCTCGTCGATCGCGATGGGAACTTCCTCGATGCGCGCCTGTTCCATCTGGCGCACGATGGCGCGGTTGAACTTGCGCCCCTCGCGCGCCAGCACTTCGCCGGATTTGGGATCGCGCACCTCGCGGCTGACGCGCGACCCCAGCAGCTGGTCGGGCTTGAACTGCTTGGCCAGCTGCTTGCCGTCGAGGATCAGAACGTCCTTTTTGTAGTAGTAGTTGAGCAGATCCTCGGTGGTCATGCCCAACGCGCGCAGCAGCACGGTGGCGGGAAACTTGCGCCGCCGATCGATGCGCACGTAGAGCACGTCGCGCGGATCGAATTCGAAATCGATCCAGCTGCCGCGATACGGGATGATGCGCGCCGAGTAGAGCAGCTTGCCGGTCGAATGCGTCTTGCCCTTGTCATGCTCGAAGAAAACCCCGGGCGAGCGATGCAACTGGGAGACGATCACGCGCTCGGTGCCGTTAATCATGAAGGTCCCGTTCGACGTCATCAGCGGAATCTCGCCGAAGTAGACCTCCTGCTCCTTGACGTTTTTGATCGAACGATGCCCGCCTTCGAGGTCCCAGATGACCAGTTGAATCTTGACCTTGATCGGGGCGGCAAAAGTCATCCCGCGCTGATGGCATTCGTCGACGTCATACTTGGGCGTGCCCAATTCGTAGCTGACGAACTCCAGCGACGCGTTTTCGTTGAAATCCTTGATCGGGAATACCGACTTGAACACTCCCTGCAAGCCCACGTCGGCGCGCTCCTCGGCCGCTACATCGGCCTGCAGGAACTCATCGTAGGATCGCTTCTGAATCTCGATCAGATTCGGAATGTCGATAATCTTTTTGATTTTGCCGAAAGAGCGGCGAAGACGAAGGTTGGTCGTAACCTGCGACTGCTGAGCCATTGTTACTCCGCCCGGTACTTCGTCCGCGCTGTCGCCAGCGCATCACGGGGTCCGGAATGGCGCACCTCGGCGGGCGCGCAAGGGTTGTCGATGCGAATCAAATACTGCGGCAAGGCATGATCGGGGCAGGAACGCCGCGCTCGCTGCCCCTTTACATATTGTGTACCCAATCGCCGCAGCAAAAAAGAGGTCCTTATTTCAGTTCGACGGTGCCTCCAGCCTCCTCGATCTTTTTCTTGATATCCTCGGCCTCCGCCTTGCTTACCCCCTCCTTGACCGGCTTGGGGGCCCCGTCCACCAGGTCCTTGGCTTCTTTCAGCCCCAGACCGGTTAATTCGCGCACCACCTTGATGACCTGGATCTTTTTGTCGCCCGAACCGGTCAGCATCACGGTGAATTCGTCCTGCTCGGCCGCCGCTGCCGGCGCCGCGCCCGCGGCCGGACCACCCGCCGCCGCCACCGCGATCGGGGCCGCCGCCGATACTCCGAGCTCCTGTTCCAATTCCTTGACCAGGGCAGCCGCTTCCATCAGGGAAAGATTCTTGAGGTAGTCCTTCACCTGATCGCGGCTGAGTTGTCCATCTGCCATTGCCATCGTCTCCTTATGCCTGCCCTGAGGGGGGAGCGATCCCCCATCAAATTAAAAATCCGGCCCGGCCCCGAGGCCAGGAGCCGCCGCCGGTTGCACTTACAATTTCAGCTATGACGCGGCCGCGCCGGCGTTTTTCTTGCCAATCGCGTCGACCACCCGGGCCAGAGCGGAACCGGGTTCGTTAAGCAGCCGCACCAGCGCGCTGGCGGGCGCCTGAATCAGCCCCAGCAACTGCGCCATCACCACTTCCTTGGGCGGCATGTTGGCCAGTTCCTGGATTTCTTCGCGGGTCAGCGGCCGACCTTCCAGCACCCCGCCCCGCACCTTGAACTTGTCGCCCGCCTCTTTGAAGGAGGTAACGGTTTTGGCCAGCGCGATAGGGTCGTCGAAGGCCAAAATCAGTCCCACCGGCCCGCCCAACTGCCCCTCGAGCGCGGTGAACCGGGTATCGCGGATAGCGCGGCGCACCAGTGTGTTCTTGGCCACCCGCAACTCGCCCCGCACCGCGCGCAGGCGGCTGCGCAGCTCGGTGGATTCGGCCGCGGTCATGCCCTTATACTCGGAAACCACCGCGAGGCTGGCGCGGCCGAACCGCTCGGTGAGATCGGCTACCAGCTCGGATTTTTGCGCTTTCTTCATTCCATAATGCTCCCGGCCCATAATGTCCCGGCCCATAATGTCCCGGCCCAAAATGCTCCCGGCCCAAAATGCTGCCGCGTATCCAAATCCGCACGCGCTATCGCTCAGGCCGCCGCCATGGTGCGGGCTTCGGCAGGATCGACCCGCACCCCCGGACCCATGGTCGAGGCCAGAGCCACGCTCTGGACGTAGTTGCCCTTGGCGCTGGCAGGTTTGGCCCTGACCAACGCCGCCAGCAGCGCGCGCGCATTCTCGGTCAATTTGGGCACGCCGAAGCTGACTTTGCCCAGCGGAGCATGCACCACACCGCCCTTGTCCACCCGGTAATCGACCTTGCCGGCTTTGACCTCGCCCACGGCTTTGGCCACGTCAAAGGTAACGGTGCCCAGCTTGGGATTGGGCATCAGACCACGCGGCCCCAGGATTTTACCGATGCGGCCGACCGCGCCCATGATATCCGGCGTGGCGATGACGCTTTCGAACTCCAGCCATCCCTCTTCCTGGATACGCTTGATCACGTCCTCGCCGCCGACGTAATCGGCGCCGGCTTCGCGCGCTTCGCGTTCCTTTTCGCCCTTGGTCAGCACCAGCACGCGCACCGCACGGCCGGTGCCGTTGGGCAGCACCACGGTGCCGCGCACGTTCTGATCGGCCTGCCGCGGATCGACGTTAAGCCGCACCGCCATCTCGACCGTTTCGTCGAATTTGGCAACCTTGTTTTCGACCACGGTTTTGATAGCGTCTTCGAGCGAATATTTTCTGGCCGGGTCGATTTTGGCGGCCGCTTCGCGATATTTCTTGCCTGCCATTGCTGTTCCTGCCTCACCGCCCGGCTTCAGCCGGTGACGTCGATTCCCATCGAGCGGGCGGTACCCTCGATCGTGCGGATTGCGCCCTCAAGGTCCTTGGCGTTGAGATCCTTGACCTTGGTTTTGGCGATCTCCTCGACCTGGGCGCGCGTCACCTTGCCGACCTTGTTTTTGTTGGGCGTGGCCGAGCCCTTGGCAATTCCGGCGGCCTTGGCCAGCAGCACCGACGCCGGCGGGCTCTTGGTGATAAAGGTGAAGGAACGATCGGCATAGACCGTTACGATCACCGGAATCGTAAGCCCCTGCATGTTCTG
>JAJPJA010000140.1 GCA_021324455.1 Pseudomonadota bacterium
GGAAAGCCCGCCCCGGACTTCGAGCTGCCCGACGCCGAAGGGCATCAGGTCAAGCTGCGTGAGCTTATCGCGAAAGGCAACCTGGTCATCTATTTTTACCCCAAAGACATGACCCCCGGATGCACCCGCGAGGCGTGCGACTTCCGCGATAATTTGGGCCGGGTCAAAGCCGCGGGCGCGCAGGTGGTCGGAATCAGCGCCGACCCGCCCCAGTCGCATCAGAAATTCGCGGCCCGGCACGAACTCAACTTTCCGCTGCTCAGCGATGTCGACAAGCGGGTGCTCAAGGCCTACGGGGTGTGGAAAAAGAAATCGCTGTACGGGCGCGAATTCATGGGCGTGGAGCGGACCACGTTCGTGGTCGATCGCGCCGGCGTGGTGCGCAAGGTGTTCCCTAAGGTCAAGGTTGACGGCCACGCGGGTGCGGTGATCGGCGCGCTCAAAGCGCTATCCTGAGGCGCTGGTGGGAGCGAGGAGGTTTTCGCGCAGGAAATCCACCACTTCGGTATAGGCGCGCGGTCCCAAACGATGATTGGCGTCGGGGAAATAGCGCGTCTTTACCGAAGCGCCGCGCTCCTGCAACGCCGCCGCCAACTGCTCGGCCTGATTCACCGGGGCGCTCCGGTCCTCTTCGCCGTGCAGGATCAGCACCTTGCAGTTGAGCCGCGGCGGCAGACGCTCGATCACGCTGCGTTCCTTGAGCACCCGCTTGCTGGGCCATACCTGACGCAGAATGGACAGTTTGGTAAACCAGCGCGCCTGGGGCCAGAACCGGGTCATGTCGTAAGCACCCGACTGCAGGATGACGACGCGCGGACGCGGATCGACGTCCATCAGCAATCCCGCCGCCACCGCGCCGTTGGCCTGACCCCAGACACCCAAACGGGTGGGATCGACATCGGAGCGCTTGGCCAGCAGGTCGATGGCGCGGCGCGCCGCCTCCACCGCCTGCGGACCGACGAAACGGCCGGGGCCCGAGGACTTGCCGGTACCGGGCAGGCTGATGCAGGCGATGTGCAGATCGAGCTGCGTCAGCGGCATGCTCGATTTGATACATTTAACCGCGTCGCCCGAAGGATTAATCACCAGCAGGGCGGGTTCGCGTCCGGGCTCCGGGGCGCGCGCCAGATAGCCTTCGATATGATACTGATCCTGGCCGACGCTGATCTGGTAGTCGAAGGACTGGACGCGGGGATTTTTGCGAATCGCGCGGGCGCCCGAATGGCATCCCGCAGCCAGAATCGCAAGGAGGGCGGCAAGCCAGAGGCCAGCCCACCTGATGCGCAAGGTAAAATGCATAGTAGAAGAAAACGTCTATCACCTTTCGCGCCGGGCTAACAACTCAACAATCGGGCGCGTATCTTAGTCCTCCCCGCCGCCGGTGCGGTCGCCCAAACCTATCTTCTGCTCCAGCGCGCGGATGCGCCGCACCAGTTCGGGCAGACGCACGTAGGCCGCCATCTGCCGCCGCCAGCGCCGGATTTCGATCGCGGGCGCGCCGGAGATGGTGAGGTTGTCGCCGGCGATATCGCCCGGTATTCCGCTCTGCGCCGCGACTCGCACCCGATTGCCGATTCTGACATGGTCGGCAACCCCGGTCTGGCCGCCGAACTCGCACCATTCGCCGATGCGCGTGGAGCCGGCGATTCCGGTCAGCGCCGCGAAGCGCGAATACGCCCCGATGTCGCAGTTGTGGCCGATATGAATCAGGTTGTCGAGCTTGACCCCGCGGCGGATGTAGGTGCTGCCCACGGTGGCGCGATCGATGGTCGTGTTGGCGCCGATTTCCACCTCCGATTCCAGCACCACGTTGCCCACCTGCGGAATCTTGGCCAGCCCGCCGTTAACTTCAACGAAGCCGAATCCCTCCGAGCCGATTACCGATCCGTTGTGCAGCACCACGCGGTCGCCGATTACGACGTCCTCCCGGATCGAGACGTGGCTGTGGCAGACAAAATCGTCGCCGATGGTTACCCCGGGATAGATGGTCACGTGCGGATGGATCACGGCGCGCGCGCCGATCGTCACCCTGGCCCCGATTACGGTGAAGGGTCCGATGCTGGCTTGTTCACCGATCCGGGCGTCGGGCGCGATGTGCGCGGTCGGATGGATTCCGGGCTCGGGGCGGCGCGGCGGATGCAGGATCTGCAGGGTGCGAGCGAAATCGAAGGAAGGATTGGCGCTGAGCAGGACCGCGCATCGGATTTGCGGCGCCAATTGCGCCGGTGCGATCACGAAGGCGGGCTCAACCCGATCCAGCATCGCGAGGTAGCGCGGCTGCGACACGAAACTGATGGTGCCCGGCACGGCGGCTTCCAGCGGCACGGCGGCGACGATTTCGGCCTCGTCATCGCCCCTGCATTGCAGTCCCAGCGCCGCGGACAAGTCACGTAATTTCATCCTTGACATCCTCGATGGCCGCGCCGGAGCAGTTTAGCGGTTGAATCGACGCGCGATTTTGCCAATACTTAGCTGCACACGGAGCCCGGTCAACGGCTCCGTCTTTGTTATGGAAAACCAACCCGGAGCCGCAATCGATTTCGACAAAAGCGGCGGCGTGGTGCCCGTGGTCGCGGTGGATTTCGCCAGCGGACGTCTGCTGATGATGGCGTACATGAACCGGGCGGCATTCGATGAAACCGTCGCCACCGGCCGCGCCTGCTACTACTCGCGCTCGCGCGGGCGGCTGTGGCGCAAAGGCGAAGAGTCGGGAAATTTTCAGGTTGTGCACGAAATTCGCGTCGACTGCGACCACGACACCATCCTGCTCGCCGTCGAGCAGCGGGGCGACGGCGCTGCCTGCCATGAAGGCTACGAGAGCTGCTTCTTTCGCCGGCTTGAGGACGGCCAATGGCGCGTGGTCGATCAGCGCAAAGTGGATCCCGCCAAATACGGCCCCAACTACGGCCATCACAAGCCCCCGGGCGCATAATGGCTGACCAGGTCCTCAAATTCGGCATCCCCAAGGGCAGCCTTGAAGCGCAGACGCTGGAACTGCTGCGGCGCTCCGGATGGCGCATCTCGGTCGACGCCCGCTCCTACATGCCCAAGGTCGACGATCCCACGCTCAGTTGCCGCCTGCTGCGGCCGCAGGAGATGCCGCGCTATATCGCCGACGGCACGCTGGACGCCGGTATCACCGGACGCGACTGGGTGGTGGAGAACGACGTCGACCTGGTCGAAGTCGAAAGCTTCACCTACTCCAAAGTGTCGCTGGCGCCCACGCGCTGGGTTCTGGTCGTACCCGAAGCCTCCCCGATTCGCCGCATGGAAGATCTGCAGGGCAAGCGGGTGGCGACCGAGATGGTGAATTTCACGCGGCGGGTTTTTGCCCGGCGAAAAGTTAATGTGGAAGTTGAGTTTTCCTGGGGCGCCACCGAGGCCAAGGCGGCCGACGGCCTGGTGGACGCCGCGGTCGAGGTGACCGAAACCGGATCGTCGCTGCGCGCCAACGGCTTGCGCATCGTCGAGGAGCTGCTCACCTCAACTCCGGTGCTGGTCGCCAGCCGCCGCTCGTGGGCCGAGGAATGGAAGCAGTTCAAGGTCAAGCAGATTGCGGTGCTGGTGCGCGGGGCGCTGGACGCCGAGGCGCGCGTCGGCATCAAGATGAACTGCGCGCGCGCCAATCTGGCCCGCGTAATCGAACTGCTGCCGTCGATCACGGCGCCCACGGTATCCCCGCTGTATCCGTCGGCGGCGCTGAAGGGCGAGGAATGGGTCGCGGTGGAGACCGTCATCAGCGAGCATACGGTGCGCGAACTGTTCCCCAAACTGCTGGCGGCCGGCGCCGTGGGAATTATCGAGTTCCCGCTCAATAAAATAATTTGACCCATCGCCGCATGCGCGCACGGCTAAGGCTTGTCCGCGATGGCTGGCGCCGCCGGCGCACGGAGTCATTACGACCGACCGGGCCGAGGAATCAACGCGCAGCGACTGTCTCCGATGCGCGCGGGTTGATTCCCGTGCTTCCCTGACGCTCGGTCGGGCGGCATGACGCCGCGCGATGGCGCGCGTTGGCCAGTGTCGGCACGGGCGTCAGCCGGCGCGAAGTTTCTGCTGGCGAGGGTTTCAGGGGCGGTCGCTTCATGAGTGAACCGCGCGCCAGGCTCAATGCAAAGCGGCGCGGGCGTCTGCCCGCGCCGCTTTGGCCGCCTTTGCAATCGCGGCGGCGTTCAGCCGCCGCGATGCCGCCTCAGACCTGTGGCCCGAAGGTCAGCCCGATCGGCGCGTTGAGGTTAATCCCGCTGGGATCGCCATCCAAAAACACCGTCGGAGTTGGGCTGCTGGTGCCGGTGACCGACAACTGAGCCGCGCTGAATTCGCCCACCGCGCCGTCCACCTTAACGCTCAGGAAGTTGGTGTACCAGAGATTGCCCAAGGAATCGAAGGCGATGCCCCCCGGACAATCGATGGTGTTTTCGGTCCCGTTGGGCGTGGTGATCGAGGTCGACTGGAAAATCGTCGTGGCGCTGGTGGTCGTGGTGGTCAGCGAGGCCTTGGGGAACATGTAGATTTCACCCGTGCTGTTGGCCTCGCAGTCGGCGATCCACAGGTTGCCGCTCGGATCGAACGCTCCGTTGACCGGCGTCAGCGTGGTGGCGTCGGAGAGCTGCGCGTCCGACTTGACCGTATTGGTACCCGGAGTGAGAGCCGCCACCGTGGCCGCGGTGAACACGAACACCTTACCCGACCCGGCTTTTCCGAACTGTGCCGGACCGAAGTCGGACACGAACAGGTTGCCGGTCGAATCCAGCACCACGCCGGTGGGCGAGTTGAACTCGGTGGGATCGGTCAGGGTTATGTGCGGCGTCGGATGGCCGCTCGCAGTCAGCTGCGCGGGCTGATATTGCGTGACGTACCCGGCGCCGGCCACGACCTGGAACTCGTTGGAGTTGGCCGCCCACAGATTGCCCGCCGGATCGAACTTCAGGGCCCACGGGCAGCTGATCAGGTTGCCGGTGCCGTCGTCGGAGAGCACGACGTTGGCCGCAGGCGCGCTGTTGACCGGCAGGTTGGTTACCGCGGCGGCGTTGAATTGGGCGATGCTGCCGTGGTTGCCGCTGCTGTTTCCGCATACCGAAGCCCACTGATTATTGGCCGCGTCGAAGGTCACGCCCGCGGTATCCGGCGAGAGGTCAGGGCTCTTGTTGGTTACCGCTGGGCTGGGGACCGCAATCGGTGTGGCCAGCGTGCTGCCGCTGAACTCCGTGATATTGGCGGAGCCTGAGTTCTCAACCCACAACGCGGTGCTGAGCGCCGCGGTGGGCGTAGGCGTCGGCCCCGCGGGGGTTGGCGTTGCCGTAACCGACCCTGCGGGCGTCGGCGTCGGGCTGGTTGCCGGAGTCGGAGTGGGCGATGTCACCGGGGTGGCGGTGGCGGTGGGCAGGATAATTCTGTGATGATTTCCTCCGCCCGAGCAGCCGCCGGCCAGCAGCGCGAGGCTGATAATCAGCGCTGGCCCGCCGAAGCGAATTGAATAAGATCGTTTTGCGTAGCTGTTTGGTAATATCACCCGCGTTCCTCCCTGTTGCGGCCGATCCGGCATTAGGTATCCTCGACTCCCAACTTGCAGCGGCCGAAAAGCGGCTGCCGAAAATAGTTACGTATAAATAGTTGTCGCGCGATCGAGCGCTTGTCCAGAAAATAGTTAAACCAGGTGCCAGGCAATGATGAATGAGGCCGCCGCGGGATTGAATGCCGCGCTGAAAAAGCACACGGGCACATGAGCGGGCTGACTAACCGGAGTTATCATGAATAAGCTTTTCCATGCCGGAATCTGGAGACGACAGAGTATAAAAGTCACTAGTAAGTGTTTCAATTTATGCTGATTTTGTCCGTCTCAAAGATATTTCGTCAGGGTTATCGGCAATAGTCAGTCGACTATGCATTTTCTGCACGGTTTTTCAGAAAGCGGCGCTCCCGCCGGTAAAAATTACCTGGTCCGGGACGCCGCTGCCCGGCCGACTCAACGGGATCAGTTCCATCAGCAGAGGCTGGTGCAGAATGCCACCGCGTACGATCCGCGGATGCGCTTTGCGGCCGCCGCGCTGGTGCATACGCTGGAGCGGGCCGGACTGCGCGCGCCCGACGCGATTCATCAGGCGTACGCACGAATCTATTCGGCGCTGCAGGCGCAGGCGCTGGCGTATATCGATACGTTCCGGATCATGGCGATCGCCGCGATATGTCTGCTTTTGGCGGTGTTGCTGCTCAGGCGTTTGGGGCCAAGCCGCGGCCGGCGCCCATTGATCAGGCCTCCTTGCCGCACTGGCGCTTGCACAATTCTTGGCGTTCTCGTCGGACCGCCAGGCGTGTGATTCCAGCCCGACCGAATCGGCGGTATAAGGCTCCATCAGAAACGCGGTTGAGGAAGGACTTCCGATGGCGACAGAGAAAAACACGGTATTGCCGTTGGCGGGGATTGCGGTGGTTGAGTGCGGCGATGGAGTGGCGGCGGCCTTTGCCGGCAAATTGTTCGCCCTGTTCGGCGCCGACGTAATCAAGGTCGAGCCGCCGCAAGGCGATGTCACGCGGCAGTATGGACCGTTTCCCGGCGGCGTTGCCGATGCGGAGCAGAGCGGACTGTTTCAGTACCTCAACGCGGACAAGTCGGGCGCGGTGATGGACCTGACAAAACCGCCGGACCGGGAGCGTCTGGGCGCCCTGCTGGCGGGCGCCGATGTGCTGATTCACAATGTGCCGCCGCGCGATCGGGCCGCGTATGGGCTGGAGGGCAAAGCGCTGTGCGAGGCTTTTCCGCGGCTTATCGTGACCGGGATCTCCGTGTTCGGCGATCATGGGCCATACAGCGGCTATCGCGCCTACGACCTGACCGCGCAGCATGGATCGGGGCTGGCGTCGTGCGCGCCGCTGAGTTCACCGCTTCCGGAAATGCCGCCGCTCAAGGTATTCGGGCATCAGGCGGACTTTCAGGGCGGGCTTTACGCCGCCGCGGTGACGCTGGCCGCGTACTTCGATCGGATGAAGACCGGGTGCGGGCAGGCGATCGAAATCTCGGAGCAGGAGTTGCTGGCGGCGGCGCTGGAATTAAGCTTCGTCTTCTACACCTACGAAGGGCGGCAGACTTCGCGCCTGGGCAAGCGCGCGCTGGGTCCGTGGGGGATTTACCAATGCGCCGACGGACTGGTCGCGACCAACTGCCCCGAGGAGGCGATGTGGCATCGGCTGGTCGAATTGATGGGCAACCCGCAGTGGGCGCACGAGGAGATTTTCAAGGATCGGCTGTCGCGCGGGCGCAACAACGACGCGCTCAAGCTGTTCTTCGAGGAATGGGCGCGCGGATGGAACAAGGCCGACCTGTGCGCGGCGGCCCAGGAAAAACGCATCCCGCTGGCGCCCGTCAATACCATGGCCGAAGTGTACGCCGACGAGCATCTGCGCGCCCGCGGATTTTTCGTTGCGCTGCCCGGAGCGCAGACGGCAAGCGGCGATGCGGTGCTGGTTGCGGGCGCGCCGTTCAAGAGCAGCACTATGGGATGGCGCCTGGAACGTCCCGCGCCCCGGCTGGGCGAGCATAACGCAATCCTGCCGCGGCCCAGGTCCGATTCCAAGCCGAGTCTTCAGCGCCGGGGGGCGGGCGTTGGCGGTCCGCTGTCGGGAGTGCGCGTGCTGGACTTCTGCTGGGTGTGGGCGGGACCGTACATGACGATGCAGCTGGCGCATCTGGGCGCCGAAGTAATCCGGGTCGAGACCGCGAAGCGTCCGGACATCAACCGGACCATTCCGCCGTTTCATGAGCGTAAAGCGGGGCTCAACCGCGGCGGCAGCTTCAATCAGTGGAACCAGGGCAAGCGCAGTATCCAACTGGACCTGACGCGGCCCGAGGCGATCGAAATCGCCTACGAGCTGGCGGCGCATTGCGACGTGGTGACGGAGAACTACGCGCCGGGATCGGCGGCGCGGATGGGGCTCAGTTACGAGCGCTTTCGCCAGGTCAAGCCGGACATCATCATGGCGTCGCTGTCGGGCTACGGGCAGACGGGGCCGTACAGCCGCCATGTCAGCTACGGCGCGCTGCTGGGCGGTCAATCGGGGCTGGTGCCGCTGGCCGGGTATGAAGAGGATGGCGTACCGCGCGATCTGCCGATCAGCTACGGCGATCCGATCCTGGGCATGTTCGGACTGTTCGCGATCAATGCCGCGCTGGTCAATCGCGCACGCACGGGCCAGGGGCAGTACATCGACGTGTCGATGTACGAAGCGATGGAGATGATTCTGCCCGAGGCGCTGCTGCAATACGCAATGAACGGGCGCGAGCCGCGTCCGCTCAGCAACCATCATCCGCTGATGTCGCCGCATAACTGCTACAAGGCGCGCGGCGGCGACGAGGACTGGGTATCGATCGCGGTGGGCAGCGAGGAGCAATGGCGCGCGCTGTGCGCCGCCATCGGGCGTCCGGAACTGGCGCATGACGCGCGTTTTGCCGCGGCCGCGATGCGCAAGAAGAACGAATCGGAGCTGGACCGGATCATCACGCAATGGACCGCGGCGCGCGACCGCTGGGAGATCACCGACATTTTGCAGCGCGCAGGTGTGGCCGCGTTTCCCACCTTGTCCAACAAAGATTTGGCGCACGACCCCCATCTGCGCCAGCGCGGCTTTTTGGTCGAGCTGGAGCATCCGGAGGTCGGCCGGCGCATCCACGCCGGTATTCCATGGACGATGAGCGGCACGCCGTGCAAGGTCTGGCGCGCCGCGCCGCTGCTGGGTCAGGACACCGATTACGTGTTGAGTTCGATACTCGGATACCCCGCCGGCAGGATCGAGAAGCTGCGCGCGGATCGGATTTTATATTGACGGCATGGGGGCGCGGTTGGCGCGCTTGCCCCGGCGCGCGGCGCTCGGCGATACTGCGCCGACCGATGGGAGGTTCGCAATGACTGAGACCAAACCGCTGCGGCGCAATGTTGCACCATTGCTTGAGGACGAAGTGCCCACGCGAGAAGCGATCGTCAGGGTACTGGAGCAGGCGGGAATCGACACGATTTTCGGCATGCCCGGCGGCAACATGGGTGTGCTCTACAATGCCCTGTACGACCATCGCGACACCATCCGCTGCGTGCTGGTGCGCGAAGAGGCGCGGGCCGGCGTGATGGCGGAAGTGTATGGGCGGCTGAGCGGCAAACCCGGCGTCGCGCTGGGACAGGCGGCATTTATCGCCAACGTCAGCATGGGCGCAATCGAAGCGCATCTGTCGAGTTCGCCGATGCTGATCCTGACCGACCTCAGCGACAATGCGCCGTTTTCGCAGCATGGGCCGTATCAGTCGGGAGCGGGCGAGTACGGGAGCTGGGACGCGCCGCGCCTGTTTTCGGCCATCACCAAGATGACGACGGTGGCGAACAACCCCGCGCATGCGGTGCAATGCACGCAGCTGGCGATCAAACATGCGCTGAGCGGCGAGCCGGGACCGGTGGCGGTGCTGTATCACAGCAATTCGCTGCGCGGCAAAGTCGGTCCGGATACGCGGCCGGCGTTATACGCGCTCGACGCTTATTTGCCCAACGCGGCGCAGCCGGCGGATCCGGCGGCGGTCAAAGAGGCCGCGCGGATGCTGGCCAAAGCGGAGCGTCCGCTGATTATCGCGGGCAATGGCGTGCGGGTCAGCCGCGGATGGGGGGAGCTGGCGGCGCTGGCGCAGGCGTTGGGCGCGCCGGTTACCACCACCGGCGGCGGCAAAGGAGTGTTCGCGGAGACCCACGATTTGGCGCTGGGCGTATGCGGCAATTTCGGCACGCCGATGGCCAACGCCGAAATCCCGCAGGCCGACGTGGTTGTCGCGGTCGGATCGAAACTGGCCGCCACCGACTTTGCCAACGAGAATCCAAAGCTGTTCGATCCGCGCCGCCAGACGCTGATTCAGATCGATATCGAGCCGAAGAACGCGTCATGGGTGTTTCCCGCCGCGATAGCTTTGATTGGCGACGCGGGCACGGTAATGGCGCAGTTGGCCGGCGAGTTGAACGCCGCCGGCGCGGTGTCGCCGCAGCGCACCGAGTTGGGACGGCGGCGAATCCATGCTGCCCGCCAGGAGCATGGCTATTTCAACGCGCCCCAGCTCAGTTCGGATGCGATCCCGATTCTGCCGCAGCGCGCGATCAAGGAAATCCAGCGCGCGGTGCCCGACGACGCGATGGTATGCTGCGACGCCGGCGAAAATCGCATCTTCATGGCGCATTACTTCCAGACCAAGGCGCCCGATACCTACCTGCAGCCGGCCGGCGTCGGCGGGATGGGCTATGCGATTGGGGCGGCGATGGCGGCCAGGCTGGCCTATCCGCGCCGGCTGGCGGTGGCGGTGTGCGGCGACGGCGGCTTCGCAATCGGGATGAACGGCCTGATGACCGCGCTGGATGAGAACATCCCGATTACCGTGGTGGTGTTGAATAACGGCGCGCTCGGATGGGTGCGGCACGGGCAGCGCGAGCGCAACATCGCGTGCGATTTCGGCAACTTCGATCATGCGGCGATTGCGCGCGCGATGGGATGCGGCGGCGTGCGGGTGGAGCATCCGCGCGAACTGGGCCCGGCGCTGAAGCAGGCATTGGCGGCGGACCGGCCGACCGTGGTTGACGTGCGCACGTCGCTGGACGAATCCTTCATGCGCGTGACGTCGCCGCTGGTCGGCGGATGACTGGCCGCGCGCCGGATATGGACCGCGATCAGCTTTAAGTCTTCCTCAATCCAGCCGCATCGGGAGGGATTGGACGCAGCGGATGAAGTAGGAGGGGCGGTAGCTTACCGGTGCGGCGGGATTGGCGAGGCGAAGCCTGGGGAACCGATCCAGCATCGCGGCCATTGCTACCGTGCCCTCCAGCCGCGCCAGGCCCGCGCCGAGACAGAAGTGGATACCCTCGCCCAGCGACAGGTGATGGTTGGGATCGCGCGCGATGTCGAATTGTTCGGGATGCTCGAATCTGGCCGGATCGCGATTGGCCGCCGCCAGCAATACGAAAACCGAAGTGCCGGCAGGTATGGGCGTACCGCAAAGCTCGGTATCCATCCGGGCGTGCCGCACCGTGGCCTGCAGCGGCGGGTCATAGCGAAGCATCTCCTCGACCGCGCCGGCAATCAGATTGCGATTTGACCTGAGCAGCTCCAGTTGATCGGGATTGCGGCCCAGCGCGAGCCATCCGCTCCCCAGCATAGTGGCCGTGGTCTCATTGCCCGCCATCAGCAGCAGAATCACGAAGGACAGCACCTCCTCGGCGGTCAGTGCGTCGCCCTCTTCGGCGGCGATGAGCAGACCGATCAGGTCGCCGGCGGGACGGCGGCGATGGCGTTCGATCTGGTCGCCGAAGTAGGCGCGCATCGCGTTGCGCGCCTCCATGATGCGGGAGGGAAAGGGAGCGCCCGGCGGCACGAAGTCGGTTTCCTGAATGGTATCCGACCACCACTTGAACGCCTCGTAGTCGGAGGCGGGCACGCCCAGCATCTCCGCGATCACCATCGTGGGCAGCGGGTTGGCGAATTCGGTCATGAGGTCGAATTCGCGGCCGCCGCGCGCCTTGATTTCGATGCGATCGAGCAGCTCATGGGCCATGGCATGAATGCGGGGCTCCATCTCGCGCAGGCGGCGGGGACTGAAAGGGCGGCCCATCAGGCGGCGCAGGCGGGTGTGCAGCGGCGGGTCGGTGAAGACCAGCGGCGGCGCGCCGAACACGCCCAATCCCGGGGCGGATTTGCGCGCGGCCGGACGGGCGGCGCCGAAGCGGCTATCGTCGCGCATCACAGTCACCGCGTCCGCATATCGCGCCACCATCGCGATTGGTGCTCCGGGCGGCGTGGTGGCGCGCACCGAACGCGGCAGCTTGTCGGATTGAATCAGCCGCGGCGCCTGGGTGTGGAGCGGCTTGAAGCGGCTGTAAGGATCGGCGATGAAGCCGGGATCCCAGGGATCATAAAGGATGGGCGGTTGTGGCTGGCTCATGTCAATCGTGCGTCGTCCCTTCGGCACGGAGCATCGCCGCGCCGCCGCCATAGCATAAGTGGCGCGGCTCCAATGTCCAGCACCAGAGCGCTGCTTGCCTCAATCCGGATGCTCCGATAGCGCTTGATGCTGACATGCGCAATCGGAAATTTGCCGGAGCCGGGCTCCAGATCAACTGCGTCGATTACGGTGGAGAAGGGTGTGCGCCGCTGCTGTTTATCCACGGCGGGTCGGCGTTCGGGCATTGGTGGGACTTCGTCGCGCCGGCTTTCAGCGCCAGATTCCATACTCTCGCGATGGACCTGCGCGGGCATGGCGAGAGCGGCTGGGCGCCGTCGGGCGAGTATGGGATGGCGGATTATGCCGCCGACGTGGCGTCGATGGTGGAGAGCTGGGGGCTGGGGCGTCCGGTCCTGGTGGGGCATTCGCGCGGCGGTCTGGTGGCGTTGACCTATGCCGCCGCCAATCCGGACCAGGTCCGCGCGCTGGCGGTAATCGACAGTCTGCCGCAGACCACGCCGGAGATGCTGGCGTGGACGGAGTCGATGAAGAGCTGGCGTCCGCGGCGTTACAAGACCCTGCAGGAAGCCTGCGCGGCGTTCAGGTTGCTGCCGGCGGAGACCCACGCCACGCCCGCGATGCTCCAACAGATTGCACAATATGGCTACCGCCAGGAGGAAGACGGGTCGTGGGTGGTGCGTATCGACCCGCAATGCCGCGGACGCGATCCGTTCGACGTGCTGCAGTATCTGCCGGCCGTGACCTGCCCGGTGTTGATCGTCAAAGCCGCGGACAGCCCCATGATAACGCGCGAAATGGCGCGGCGGATGGCAGCCGCAGCGCCGTCAGGTTCGATGGCGGAGATCCCGCACGCGTACCATCACGTGATGCTGGACAATCCGGAGGGCCTGGTGCGCGCGCTGGAGCGCTTCCTGTCCGGGTTGGAACGGGAGCGGCCGCGCTGATCGATTCGCACGGCGCCGCGGCTGTGCAATTGGGAGCGCAGCAATGGAAGGCTTGCGGACGGCGCGATAACTTGCGATCCTCAGGCACGCCAGCGCCGGTATGGGGTACATCATGAACTCCAGAGCCGGGTTTGTGTTTCGGCGGCTCTTATGCACCCGGTTTCATCCATTCAGTAATTGCCATAGTAGTCGCGCCGATACTGCTCGTTCTGCAGATGGTTGCCGATGACATAGCCGGTACCCGCGCCGAGGACACCGCCGATAGCCGCGCCGGCGCCGGGTGCGCCCACCGCGGAGCCGATCAAAGCTCCGCCGCCGGCACCGACCACGCCGCCTGCCAGGGTGCCTTTTTCACGCGTCGTAAGTGGAGCACCGGAACATCCCGCCAGCAGCATCGCAGCGCCCAAAACGGCTGCAACGATTGATTTACGCATTTCCAACACCTCCAGCCGGCATTGCCGGCCTCGACTCCTCGCCAAAGGATTCGGATCAGTAAGAAGCAAATATCCTGCCACGAAACGCGCAAGCCCAGGGTTGGAGCCGGGCGCATTTCCAGGCATTTCGTGTATGCACTATGTAATAAAGACACCGCGCGGATGTCATGGAGGTTGGAGCGCAAGCATTCGCGTACTCAAAAGCGCAGTTGCGGACGCATGCGGAAGCGATAAAGAAAGGAACCACAAAAGCTTTCCGATCAGCAATAAATTCACAGGGGCAGGTTTCAGGAGCGGATCCTGGAGAATCAAGACCAGTTGGAGATGGCCGCTATAACTGATTATCAGCATAAACCATCATATACTATCGCAATCCGCAATAAATTAATTAAAGCCTAAATTGTGGAAAAATTCTTTCACTGAAGTAGAAACTGGTGGAAAAAATCTCCCAAAAAATTTGAGCGGCGCAGCGAAGAGCGTATATTGACAACCTGACGGCTCCGCCCGCCGTTTTGTAGGTGCAATGCGCGACGGGCGGCTTTAAACGAGGCCCTCAATCAACAGGAGGAAAGAGGAGTATGCGGGACTCAGGGGTCACGAAAGGCAGGGGCGGACGGCGCGCGCATCTGGCGGCGGCCGCCGGTGTGGCGATGGTTGTGCTGGCCGCGGCGGCGATTGGATGCGGCGGCAGCAGCACCAATATATTTCCTTTCGCAGGCGTATGGGTCGCCAACAGCGGTGGTCCCAACGTGCTGCACTTCAGCGGCTCGGAGATAAGCCAACTCAGTGGAAATTTGAATGTACCGCCTAAAACCCAACTGAACAGCGGAGTTTTTATCTCTCCCCAGGATACGGTATTCGACAGCGGCGCCAACCTGTGGGTGGTTGACGGCGGCACCAATGACGGTAAAGGGACCGGCGCGGCGGTGTATAAATTCACCTCCACCCAGTTGGCGCATCTGAATTCGACCCCGGCGCCGACGCCCGCGTTCATCGTTACCGGTCCGGTGGGTGGACCGGCGTTCTTCAAGTTTCCTCAATTCGCCGCGTTCGATACCGGCGGCAATCTGTGGGTAAGCGACTCGGCCAACAATGAGATCTTCGAATTTACCGCCGCGCAACTCAGTTCCAGCACCGGCTTTGCGGTGCTGCCGTCCGCGGTCCTGGTCGGTTCCGTGGCCGGCGTCTTCAATGCCCCGCTGGGGATGGCCTTTGACAGCAGCGGCAATCTGTGGGTGGAGAACAACGGCGGCACCACAATCGTCGAGATTGCCGAGGCGACGCTCGCGGCCGCTTCCGGCATAACCCTGGTAACCCCGGCCACCATCCTGACCAGCGTTGTGGCCGGCGGGTTTCAGACGATCAACAATCCCTGGGGCATTTTGTTTGACGCCAAGGGCAACATGTGGATCACCAACGAGCAGTTGAGCGTAAGCGCATGCTCGGGGAACGTGGTGGAGTTCACGGCGGCGGCGATTGGCGGCGGCGGACTGCTGACCCCGCCTCCCAACGTGATGATCACGCCGACGGCGGTGAGTGCCACCCAGAGCCTGTGCGATCCCAACGGCATCAGCATGAATACGTTCGGCAATATTACGGTGGCCAATGCGGCCAACAACAGTCTGGCCGAATACACCGCGGCGCAGCTGGTGGCGGGCGGCGCGATTGCGCCCAACCTGTTCATCAACGGCACCACTACGTTGCTGAGCGCTCCGACGGGGCTCAGCTACGGTCCGTTGTTCCTGCAGTAGCGGCAGGGCGCAGGGTGCGGGAAGGCGGCGCGCGGCCGAAACGGCTGCGCGCCGTTTTTTCCGGCGCATGCTTTTCTCCGCTCAGAGGTAAAATTGGAGATGCCGCCGCGCTCGATGCTATACTGCATTAGTCAATCGAACCGTTATCCCGAAATTGCATGTATCTTTGACTGTGGCATCGTTCCCATGCTCGGGTGAGGCGGAGTTTGGGGTGCGTATTGAAGTTGCTCAGTTGTATCTTTCTGTTGGCCAGTATGGGGTTTCTATGCGCTTCGCTGGTGGCGGGGCTTGCGTATGACCGGTGGATGGTCGCGGCGGTGACTTCGCTGTGGTCGTTGTGTACCGGAATATATGCGGCTGACGCCGCGGCCGGAGCCGAGGATTAGGGGATTGCGGCGGCGCATCCACGAGCAGTCGATTGTGCTGGCGCGGGGCGAAACACAGGATGGTGGTTAATCCGTATCGGGCGCACTGACTCCAATCTTCTTTAACGGAAGATTGCGTGGCAGGGAATCAGCAAATCGCGCCGGCTCTAGTGGCGGCAGGCGCTTTTGACGTGATATTTTAGTTAATACTCATTCCAGGTTCGGATCGTATTCAATATCGAAAGCGGAGTCGGTTGCGGCGCGGTTTTGCGGCAAAATGGCGGGCCGCGCAAGTTCGGCGCGGCTGATGGAGTTGATCGCGTGGATTCGGATGAGCGGGGCGGGGAGGCTGGACTGATAGTCGGCAGCGAGTTGGCCGCGCGCGTGGCGCGCGATTTGGCCGCCGCAGGCACCGCGGTAGTGCGCTGGCGCCGCGAGGCGCGCGAGGCGGACCGCTTCCTGTCCGGCCGCCAATGGCATCCCGCCGACGAAGCGCGCCTCAACGAGGAAGACCGGCCGACCGCGGTATTCAATTTCGCCCAGAAGTACATCCGCATCGTCGCCGGCACGGAAAAGCACAATCGCCAGGACGTGGTTTTCGTGCCGAGGATGCCGGAGGCGGAGTTGGCCAATGCGATGGGCGAATTGAGCTCCGCCATCTACAGCTCGGTTATCGAGGGCTGCAACGGTCCCGAGGAACGCTCGCAGGCGTTCGAGGACATGCTGGTGCGGGGCATGGGATGGACCAACTGCCGGCTCGACATGGAGCTGGCCGCCGACGGCACGATCGTGCTCGAGCGCGTCGACGGCATGAAGATGCATTGGGACCCCGCCGCCCGCAAGCAGAACCTCGAGGATGCGCGCTGGGTCGCGTGCGAAGAGGAGATTCCGCTGCGCGACGCGTGCCGCCGATGGCCCGGCAAGGAGCGCGAGTTGAAGACCGCGGAGTTTTTGCGCCAGGACCGTCCCCAGGACGAGCCGGACGTGGTCGAGCATGCCACACCCATCGAATACCAGCCGGAAAACGAAACCATAATCGCCGGTGGACCGCCCGCCGGCTATGTGCGCGTGGTCGAATACCAGTATTACGAGGTCGAGCCGATTTACCGGCTGGCCGATCCGCAAACCAACCAAATCAGGGAGCTGGACGAGGGGCAGTTCGACACTTTGCGCCGGCGCCTGGAGGAAGCGGGCGTGATGTTCGTCGATCGGGAGGCGATGGCGGCGGGGGCGGCGGCGCAGGATGCGGCGGTTATCCCCTACGTCAGGCAGGAGCGGCGGATTTACAAGCGCTGCTTTGCGGCCGGCCCGGTGGAGCTGGAGGCGGGTCCGCTCCCTGTTCAGGGTGTAGGCTTTACCTACAAAGCGATGACGGGCGGTTTCGACGCCCACGACAAGGTCTGGCGCGGTCTGCTGCACGTGCTGATGGATCCGCAGCGCTTTGCCAACAAGTTCTTCAGCCAGACCCTGCACATCATCAACAGCAACGCCAAGGGCGGTCTGCTGGCGGAAGCGACCGCCTTTGCCGACCCGGTCAAGGCGGAGCAGGACTGGGCCAACCCCAGCGCGCTGATTCTGCTCGAGGACGGGACGCTGTCGGGCGACAAACCGCGCATCCAGGAGCGCAGCCGTCCCAGTCTGCCCGAGGGCACGTTCGTGATGCTCAAATGGTGTATCGACGCGCTGGGCGGCGTGTCGGGGATTAATCCGGAACTGCTGGGAGCGACCACCGGCGACGTGCCGGGCGTGGCGCAGCGGCAGCGGCAAATCCAGGGGATGACGATCAACGCGGGTTACTTCAGCGCGCTGACGCGCTATCTGCGCGAGGAAGCGCGCTGCGTGTTCGAGTTTATCCGCAACTTTGTCGCCGACGGGCGGCTGGTGCGGCTGGGCGGTCCATACAACGCGCGCGCCATACCCCTGCTGCGCCAGCATCTGCCGATCGACTACGACCTGGTGATCGACGAGCCGGCCAAGTCGCCCAACGCCAAGGAAGTGTTCTGGGACAAGATGGCGCCGATTATCCCGATGCTGATCAAGGCCAACGCGTTCCTGCCCGAGATTCTGGATTACAGCCCGTTCCCGGCTTCGATCGCGGCCAAGCTCAAGCAGCAGCTCAATTCGCGCATGAACGCGGCGGCGCAGATGCCGGCGGTAGGCGCGATGCGCGGCGCCAAGGATCCGGCCGAGGTGCAGGCGTCGGTGGCGCAAAAGGCCGCGGCCGCGGATCTGGCCCGCGCGCGGGCGCGCGCCATCGACAGCGAGTCGCGGATGAAGCAGTTGGGAATCGCGCTGCGCGCGCTGGGAGCGGCGCCCGCACGCCCTGGTAAGGTGGAGTAGCTGACCCGGCTCCGGCTTTGGCGCAGTGGGTACTTTCGGCTGCAAACGAAACTCTATCCGCACCAGGCGCGCTCACCCTCGCTTTTGCGCGCAACAATTCTGAAGGGCTGCAAGACGCGGAGAAAGCACAAATGAGTACGAATCCCTGTTCAAGTTGCGGGTCGCCGCCGGCTCCGGCGGCGCTGCACCGTCAGATGGCGGCGATTTGGTTTCCGCCCTACGCCAACCCGGGCGCGCAGCCGCCCGCGGCGCACTCGGCCGCCGCCAAAGCCGAAGCCACAACTTTCGCCGCGGTGCTCAAGGGGCATGAGGACAAGGTGCTGGAGCTGATCGGCAATTTGAGCGACGCCGAACGTGCGATCGCCTACAAGTACCTGCACGCCAGCGGGATGCGCATCGGCAGCGTGGACGCGGACCTGTGCAAGGCGATTAGAAGCGAAATCGCGAATGCCGGTTGATCGAAACGCAGGCGGCATTGTGAGGGCCGCGGCGCGAATTTCAACAACATGTCGGCGGTGGAGAGACAAAGAATGGACGCGGCAATGCTCCATGTGGTCAGCGTGGTAGCCAATCCGATCCGGTGGAAAAGCCGAATGCGGCTGTTCGAGGCGTTCCTCGCCGGGATGCGCGAGGCGGGCGTGAAATTGACGGTGGTGGAATGTCAGTACGGCGAGCGTCCGTTTGAGCTGGCCGCGGTCGAGGGTATCAATCACGTCGGGGTGCGGGCCAAAACGCTGTTGTGGAACAAGGAATGCCTGATCAATTTGGGCGTCCAGGACATCGCCCGCAGATATCCCGACTGGCGCTATGTGTGCTGGTGCGACGGCGACATTCGCTTCCGCAAATCGGGATGGGCGGTCGAAACCCTGCATGCGCTGCAGCAGTATGAAGTCGTGCAGCCGTGGGTCGACGCCTATGACCTGGGGCCGCACGACGAGCATATCCAGGCGCATAAGTCGTTCTGCTACCAATGGTGGACCAACGGCGCCGCCAGCGTATGCCCGCGCGGCCCGGTGTGGTGGAAGTTCGCGGGCGGTCCCTACGAGTATCCGCATTCAGGGTACGCGTGGGCGTGCACGCGCTGCGCCTACGAATGGCTGGGCGGCCTGTTCGAACTGGCGGTGATGGGCGCCGGCGACCATCACATGGCCTACGCGCTGATTGGCCGCGCGGAATATTCCGTTCCCGGGCTGCCGGGCAGCAGGCGCGGCGTCACGCCCTCGTACTGGAAACATCTCAAACGATGGCAGGATCGCGCCGTGCATCATGTGAACTTCAACATCGGCTTCGTGCCCGGCACCATCGAGCATTACTTTCACGGCAGGAAAACCGACCGCAGGTATGTCGATCGATGGCAGATCATGGTCGAGCACGAATTCGACCCCGACAACGACATCAAGCGCAACGCCTGGGGGGTGCTGGAGCTGGCCGGCAACAAGCCGCGCCTGCAGCGCGACCTCGACGCCTACTTCCGCATGCGCAACGAAGACGTCAACTCGCTGTAATAACCGGCGCCATGGACTTTTCCAACCAAACCGTGCTGGTGGTCGACCAGGGGCTGTACGTGCATATCGCGGAGAAGCTGGCGGAGAGTTTCGGCCGCGTGCTGTATTACTGCAACGGATGGCGCGCGGCCTTTCCGCTATCGGCGCGATATAATGTCGGCGCCGGAATCGAAGGCGTGCAGCGCGTCAGCAACCCGTGGGAATACGTCGACGCCGCGGACCTGATCGTCTTCCCCGATACTTATTTCGGCGGCGAACAGGAATATCTGCGCAGCCAGAACAAGCGGGTGTGGGGATCGGGCCACGCCGACATCCTGGAGCTCCATCGCGACGAGCTCAAGACCGTGATGCGGGGGGCGGGGCTGCCGCTCGGACCCTACCGCGTCATCACCGGGCTCGAGGCGCTGCGCGATTGTCTCAAAGACAACCCCGGGGTTTACGTCAAGGGCAGCGTGTTTCGCGGCGACGTGGAGACCTTCCGCAACCAGAACTGGGTCGTGACCCAGCCGCTGCTCGACGATCTGGCCAGCCGTTTGGGTCCGCGCCAGGCTTCGACCGTGTTCGTGGTCGAGGATCCGATCGACGGCGTCGAGGTCGGATATGACGGCGCTTGCATCGACGGCCAGTTTCCCGCCGTGGCCTGTTTCGGCTACGAGGCCAAGGACGCCGGCTATATCGGCAAGGTGGTCGATTACGACGACCTGCCGCAGGCGCTGCGCGAGGTCAACCGGCGCCTGGCGCCGGCGATGGCGGCGCTCGGATGCCGCAGTTTTTTTTCCACCGAAGTCAGAGTCGGCGCGGATCGCCGCCCCTACCTGATGGACCCGGCGCTGCGCGCCGGTTCGCCGCCCTCAGAGGCGTACATCGAGCTGTTCTCCAACTGGGCCGAAGTGATCTGGGCCGGCGCGGCGGGCGAGATTGCCGAATTGCAACCGGCGGCGCGCTATGCCGCGGAGATCATCCTGCGCTCGGAATGGGGCCGCAAGCATTTCCTGGCACTCGACATCCCCGAGCCGGTGCGGCGCTTCGTCAAGATTCATGGCCATTGCCGCCTCGACGGGCGCGATTACGCCGCGCCGTTGGGCATCCGTGAGATCGGCGCCGCAATCGGTATCGGCGATTCGCTCGAAGACGCAGTGGGCGCCGCGATCGAGCATGCCGAGGCGGTCGCGGGACTGGAGCTGGAATTCGATCGCAACGCGCTCAACGCCGCGATGGAAGCGGTCGAGCAGGGCCGCCAATACGGCATCGAATGGTGATTCCTGCCGCCCCGGGTGACTCCATGTTGAACGTGCGCATCAGGACCATCCCGCATCGAATGCAGGAGTACGACACGGTGGGGAATTACCGGCGCGACCTCGACGGCGGCGTCGAAGTGCTGGAGATCAGGGTGTCGCGGATGCGCGATCGGCGCTACGAGTTTCTGGTCGCGCTGCATGAGCTGATCGAGGCGTTCCTGTGCCAATGGCGGGGCGTGCCGTTTGCGCAAATCACCCGCTTCGATATCGAGTACGAAGCGCGGCGGGCCACGGGAGACTGCCCGGAGCCGGGTGCGTCGGCGCGGGCGCCTTACCGGCGCGAGCATCGCTTTGCGGAAAAGATCGAGCGCGCCGTCGCGCGCGAACTCAAGGTGGATTGGGACAAATACGATCGTGCGGTCGCCCGGCTGTAAGCATTGCGCCGCCGCGCCGCAACGGAGGTCCGGACCGTGCCGCTGGCCGGGTCCGGATGCGAAAGGGGTGTGGAGATGGGGATGAGGAAGAAGGCGGCCGAGCGGCCTTCGCCGCAGATGCTCGAGCCCGAAGAGGTCACTTCATTCGGAGAAGACCCCGAACTGCTCGACCCCGCCGAAGAGGCGGCTTTGAATGCCGGCAACGCTGACCCGGCGCACACCGCGGCCGACCGCCGTCCCGCAGCGGCGCCGGAAACCGGATCGGACAACCCGGATTCAGAACCGCTGCGCGAGCAACCGGCCGAAGGCGCCGATGAAGAGCGCGGCGCTGTTGCCGACGATCAGGTGCATAAGATAGGACCCAATGACACGGTCCCGGCCTGGTCTTTGGTCAAGGAGCGGCAGGAAAACCGCATTCTCAAACGCAACCTCGACGAGCTGACGCGCAAGCTGGCCGAACACGAGGAGCGCTGGAACCGGGCCAGCGAGCGGCTGCGCCAGTTGCAGGAGCGCACCGCCCTGGACACGGCCGCCGCGCGCGCCGCCGCCGATCCCGAGCCGGACCCCAACGCCGACCCGCAAGCGCATTATCAATGGGAACTGCGCCAGCATCGCCGCGCCCTTGAAGCGCTGCATCAGCAGCAGCAGGTCAGCACCGCACAGGCGCAGGCCGCGCAGCATCAGGCGATGCTCAGCGGACTGGAGCAGCAGTTCGTCCTCAACGGGCATCCGGATTACTACGAGCGCATCGGCTTTTTGCGCGAGCGGCGCAATCGCGAACTGGAGCTGATGGGTTACAGCGACGCGGCCGAGCGCGCGCAGATAATCGCCAACGAAGCGGCGATGCTGGTGGGCGGCGCCATCCGCCAGGGCCGCAATCCGGCCCAGGTCGCGCATGAGCTGTCGGAGCAGTGGGGCTACCAACCGGCGTCCGCCGATGGGGGTCAGGGCGGCGCCAGCGCGGCCGATCGCATCCGCGATCTGCAGCGCAAGAAAGCCGCGGCCGCAAGCCTGCAGGCAATCCCCTCGCGTCCCGCGCAGGGCCCGCTGACGCTGGAAGATATCGCCGAGATGGACGACGAAACCTACGAACGCTACGTGGACAAAAACGGCGGCGATTTGGGCGCCTTGTTCCGCTCCGGCCGCTGACCCGGCGACAGTTCGATCATGTAGCCGTCCGGGTCTTCGACATAGGCGTAGAGCACGCCGGGGGCGTGTTCTCCTTTGCTGAGGAACCTGCCGCCGGCCGCGATGACCGCCGCCACCGCGTCGTCGAGATTGCCGCCTTCTATTGCGAATCCGAAATGGGCCACGCCGCGCGGTCCGACCGGTTCGGTCTGATGCAGCGTGATGACGTCGCCGCCGTCTTGAGGACTGAGGAAGACCATCCGCGGCCCCTGGCGGAAGTTCTCAGTAAGCCCGAATGCCTGACGATAAAAGCGCACCGACCGCTCGATATCGCGCACATTCAAATTGATGTGATACAGCCTGCTTGCCCTGACCATGAGCCTTCGCTCGCAAAGCGTGATTGCAATTAATCATCGCGCTGCCCGCGGCGGCGACTCAAGAGGGGGCTGGCGAACGCGCCTGCGCGCGGACTAGGCGCCGTCGCGGCTGCGGAAGCTGCCAGTCGGATCCGGCGGCAGGTTGAGCACGTCCTTGCTGAAGAAATCGCTCAGGTAGTCGATCAGGTCGCGCATCGAGACCATCCCGGTCGGCCGTCCCGATTCGTCCACCAGCGGCACGTGTCTGAACCCCTCGACCACCATCTTGTTGAGCGCGTACGCCACGCTCGTGTCGGCCGGCAGGGTATGCGGATGCGGCGTCATGTGATCGCCCACGGCCGCGCGGTTGACGTCCACCGGGAATCCCGCCACGCGCAGCAAAACGTCGCGCTCGGTGAAAATACCGGCCAGCTTCTCGTCCTTCACCACCAGGACCGCGCCGCGCCCGGCCTCGCGCATCCGCGCCAGCACTTCGGCCAAAGAAGCGCTGGCGTCGACCACGAGCGCCGGATGGCTGGCAGCGTTGCTGATCGGATCGTGGACGAGAACCGAGCCGAGATCCGCCGGCCCGGGGCATTCCTCGTCGAACAGGCGCTCAATCTCCTCGTCGGCAAGGGCCATGACCGAATCTCCTTTTCCAACAGGATAGGTCTGAGTTCGGAGACTCCATGTTAAGCATGACAGGGGCCGCGCTGCAAACCACACAGACGGGCTGAATTTGCAACAGGTTCACTTTTAACCATCGGTTCAAAATTCGTCAGCCGGCGGCTGACGCGGCCCGGCCATACGCATCCGCCACTGACCGCGGCCGATTCCCACAAATGAAGACACGCGATCCGGATTCTGCTATGTGTGTGCAAATCGCAACCGGGCGGAGCCAGTCAATGGAACGCCACGGCGGGGTCGTTTGAGGCCCCATTGAGGAGGCGCAACGATGCATTTGATGTACTTCACCGAGCAACCGATGTCGACCTATCCGCCGGCCGAAGGCGACCGCTACGGTTACACCGCTTTGCTCTTTCCGAACAAATTCTTCGATCCCATCTCGGGCAGCCGGCTCTACAACGAGCGCCTGCGCGAGTACCAGTACGTCGAGGAATGCGGCTGGGACGGGATCATGCTCAACGAGCATCATAACGCCCCGTTCTGCATGCAGGCCAAGTGCAATATCTTCGCCACGGCAATCGCCGCCACCACCAAGCGGGTCAAGATCGTCACCCTGGGAAACCCCCTGCCGGTGGCCGACAACCCGGTGCGTCTGGCCGAAGAACTGGCCATGATCGACTTGCTGTCCAAGGGCCGCCTGGTGCCCGGAATCGTGCGCGGCGGCGGGGTCGAGGCGTTTGCCAGCAACACCAATCCGGCTTTCAACCGCGAGCGTTTCGAGGAAGCTCACGACCTGATCATCAAAACCTGGACCCATCCCGGGCCGTGGCGATGGGAGGGCAATCATTACCAATTCCGCGTCGTCAACCCCTGGGTAGTGCCGATGCAGAAGCCGCATCCGCGCATCTGGGTTCCCGGCGTCTCCAGCCGCGAAACCATCGTATGGTGCGCCCAACACGGCTATCCCTATATCGCACTCAACCTCCCAATTGCCGCGGGCAAGGAAGTATGGCGGCTGTACGACGAGACCGCGGAGAAGACCGGCTACACCGCGGGCCCCGAATACCGCGGCTATCTGCTGCGCGTGCGCGTGGA
>JAJPJA010000125.1 GCA_021324455.1 Pseudomonadota bacterium
ATGACGCGGGTCGAAGCGATTCCCTACGCCTCGATGAAGGCCGGGATGCCGTGGGATTGGGTCACCTTCCCGCAGTTCCTGGACAGCCTCGATCGCACCGCCAAGGGTATCAACATCCTGCCCTACGTGCCGCTTGCGCCGATGCTGATCTATGTCATGGGGTTGGACGCGGCCAAATCGCGCAAGCCCACCGCGGCTGAAGAATCCCGCCTGTGCGAGCTGCTGGACCAGGCGATGGACGCCGGCGGATGCGGCTGGTCGGCGCAGCGGCTGCATCCCGGCTCCGGTCTGAATACGCAGCGCGACTACGACGGCACCCCGATGGTGACCGACGTGATGGCGGACGAGACCTGCCTGGCGCTGGCGCGGGTGCTGGCGCGGCGCAACCAGGGCTTCATCCAGATGGTGCTGGCGACGGGCAATCTCAAACGCGACGCCACGTTCTTCGAGCAACTGGCGGAAGTAAGCGGACGCCCGGTGCTGTTCAACGCGGTGCAGTGCACGGCGGCGTTTCCCGATCTGCATCGCAAATCGATCCGATGGCTGGAGAAATGCCGCCAGCGCGGCCTGCGCGTTTATGGGCAGGGTATCACCACCGACGCGGGACTGACCTTCAGCCTGGCCGACTTCAACCTGTTCGACGACGCGCAGGCATGGTGCGACGCCACCACCGGAACCTTGGAGGAACGCCGCGCCAAGCTGGCCGACCCCGCCCGGCGCCCCGCGCTGCGCGAGGCCAGGCCGATCGTCGCCACCACCGATTTGGGCGAGATCGTAATCGTCGAGGTTCACAATCCGGCCCTCAAGCACCTGGAGAACCTGACCCTGCGCGAAATCGCGGAGCGCGAAGGCAGGCATATCGTCGACGTGATGCTGGATACGGCGCTGGCCGATGATTTGCGCACCGACTTCTATGCCCGCGCAATCAACAGTCCGTTGGACTTGCAGAAGGAAGTGGTGGCGTACGAGTACGTGATCCCAGGGGCGTCGGACGGCGGCGCGCACACCAAGTTTCTGACGGCGGGACGCTATCCCACCGAGTTCATCATCAAGCACGTGCGCGAGCATCACACGCTGGGACTCGAGGACGCGCACTGGCGGTTGAGCGCCCTGCCCGCTTACTGCGCCGGCTTTACCGATCGCGGACTGCTGAAGGAAGGGCAGGCTGCCGATATCGTGGTTTACGATTTCGACAACCTGAAAATCACGCCGGTTGAAATCGCGCGCGATCTGCCGGGCAACGAATGGCGCCGGGTCCAGCGCGCCGAAGGCTACAGATACATCCTGGTAAACGGCGAAACCACCTTTATTGACGGCGCGGCGACCGGATCGTGTCCCGGACAACTGCTGCGCCACGGCAAGGCGGGTGAAACGGCGGCGTCATGATGACCCTGCAGGAAATCTCCGACCGGCTGGAAATCCAGCAGCTTATGATCGACTACAGCAGCGCTATCGATCAGCGCGATTACGATCGGCTCGACGAGGTCTTCACCCCGGACGCATATATCGATTATCGCGCGATGGGTGGAATCGACGGGCGCTATCCTGAAGTCAAGGCGTGGCTCAAACCGGCGCTGGGCGCGTTTCCGCATTACTACCACATGGTCGGCAACATGGCGATTACGATTACCGGCGACACCGCGTCGGCGCGCACCATCTGCTTCAATCCGATGGAAGTAAAGCTGGCCGACAAAACCCAGGTGATGTTCCTCGGCCTGTGGTACGTGGACAAGTTCGTGCGCACGCCCAAGGGCTGGCGCATCTGCGAACGCGTCGAGCAGAGCTGCTACGCCCACAACGTCCCGTCCGGTGTCCGGGTGACGGAGTAGCGTTTTACTCATATCGGTCCGCCAGCTCGACCGATGTCTCAGATAGATGGTCAACCTGATTGTAGATGTCAGCCTCGGCGGCTGGCAAAAGAACGAGGGTTTCAGGCACGGCCGGCGTTGGGTTTGTGGAGATGCGCCCTGAGTCGACGCCACCAATTTTCGTCGACTGCTTCGCCGGGACCCGAGTTGAGTCCCTCCAGCAACAACTGATCTACCTGTTCGATCGCGTCGGCCAACAGGTCTTTGCGAATCAGGTCACGAACATACTCGCTGGCCGAGGCGTAATCTTGCCGCTTCAGCTTGCGCTCCAGACGGCTCTTGAGTTTCCGGGGTAAGGAGACGTTTATGCTGGTCAGATCCTTGGCCATCTAAAGGAAAGCCTACTCGGTCTTCAATCTTTGTCAATTTTTGAAGGCTGCCTGGCGCCCCAGCGGGCCGCGCAGCAGGCGGCCGGGCTCGGCGCCGGTGTGCTCGTTGTTGCGCAGCAGCACCTCGCCATTGACCACGGTCGCCAGTAAGCCCGCCGCTTTTTGCTTGAGCCGCCGCGCTCCGGCCGGCAGATCGTAAACCAGTTCCGGCATCTGCGGTCCGATTGTATCCGGGTCGAACACGATAAGGTCGGCGGCGCAGCCCTCCCTGATCAAGCCGCGTCCTTCCAGTCCCCAACATGCCGCGGGCACCGAGGTGAGACGGCGCACCGCGTCTTCCAGGGTCAACGCCTGCTTCTCCCGCACCCAGTAACTCAGCAGATGCGATTGCAGGGAGGAATCCATGATCTGCGATACGTGCGCGCCCGAGTCGGAGAACGTGGGAATCGTGCGTGGATGCCGGATCATCGCCAGCACCTCGTCCTGGTTCTCGTTGGCCAGGATCTGGATGAAGAACTGTTTCAGATGTCGCGCCAGCGCCATCTCGATTATCACCTCGACCGGCTCGCAGTTTTGCTCCTGCGCGATTTCCGCCACGCAGCGATACGGCGGCAGCGGCTTGTCCAGCACAAAGATGCGCTTGAAGTTGGCGTCGCGCACCTCCGCGCCGACGCCGGCGTTGGGGTCCGGGCGATGCGACCGCACGGCTTCCACCAGCCGCGCGCGGATCTCCGGATTGCGCAGCGCCGCTTCCTGTTCGGCCAGCGGCAGCTTGCGGATCTCGCTCCACACCGGCAGCCGGTCAAACGGCGTAATCGTCTCGAACGAAAACAACACATTGAGCGATCGCGTATGGGTCTGCCCGAACATCCGCCCGCCCGCCGCGATAGTCTCATCGATCGTGCCGAGCAGCGTCTTCCAGTAGCCGGGCGCCAATCCCTTGGCGGAGAAAACGCCCAGCGTAATTGGCACGCCGGTCTCCAGCGCCAGGTTCTTCAACCGCCCCATGTAATCCGGCACGCGTGTGGGATCGCGCATGTCCTCGCTGGCCAGTTCGAAGACGCCGGCGCCCATCTCGCCCATCACGCCGACCAGTTGCCGGACCTCGTCCCAACTGGCGAGCCGGCTGGCGACCGGAAGTCCCTGCGGCGTCTGATGCGAAAAGCTGCGTGAGGTGGTGAATCCAATCGCGCCCGCGGCAATCGCCTTGCGCACCTCGCGCTTCATCGCCGCGAGGTCGTCGGAATTGGCCTGCTCGCTGAAGGCGCGCTCGCCCATGATATAGGTGCGCAGCGCCGAATGGCCAATGTAGGCGGCATAATTGATTCCCTTGGGCAGGCGCTCGACCGCGTCGAGGTATTGGGGAAAATCCTCCCACGACCAGCGGATGCCGGCCGCCATCGCTTCGGGCGAGATGTCTTCCGCGCGCTCCAGGTTGCGCATCACCAGATGCTTTTCGCTCTCGCGGCAGGGCGCCAGCGTGAATCCGCAGTTGCCCATCACGACCGAGGTCACGCCATGCCAGCACGAGCAGGTGCCGAGCGAATCCCAGAACACCTGCGCGTCCATGTGCGTGTGTCCGTCGATAAAGCCGGGCGCGAGGACGGCGCCCTGTGCGTGGATTGTCTGGGTGGCGGCGCCGCCGATTTTTCCGATCGCGGCGATCTTGCCGTCCGCGACTCCCACGTCGGCGCCAAAACGCGGCGCGCCCGAGCCGTCGATCACAATCGCATCGCGAATAATCAGGTCCAGCGCCATGGTCGTTCTCCTTTGGATCCTCGACGTCCGCTCTGATCGGCTTGTAACACGGGGGCAGCGGCCCAACAAGCTGTGGTCCGTGCGGTACCCCGCGATCAAATGGCCGCGGATGCGGTTTTTCCCTTGAAATGCGGCAGCACGTGACGGCCCATCAGTTCGAGCGAGCGCATGATGTTCCGGTGCGGGATGGCTCCGGCCTGCTTGAGGCAGATTACCTGGTCCATGCCGGCGTCGCGGAGCTGCTCGAACTTGCGGATGACCTCGTCGGGCGTGCCCACCACGACCAGCGGATGCTGCTTGAGCTGCGCATCCGAGGCGTCCTTGGGATCCATGTCCAGATCCACCGCGCGGCGCATGTATTCATAAGAGAAGAGCTGGTCTTTGGTGGTGAACGGTTTGAACAACTGCGCCGCGTAATGCATGAACCAGCGGGCCCCATCCAGGCCGACCGATTCCTCGGCCTTGTTCTCCACGACGTGGCAGATCACCATGCCGGCGAACGCCTCGTTGACGAATTTGGGAATCTGATTGGAGCGCTGGGTGCAGGCTTTGCGGAACTTGGCGATCGCTTTCTGCGCCTGTTCGAAATTGAAGGTAAAGCTGAGCACGCCCAAGCCGCGGTCGCCCGCGATTTCGTAGCTGTCCGGCGCCACGCACGCCATCCACATGCGCGGATGCGGCTTTTGGATCGGCTTGGGCACCACGCGCCGCGGCGGGATTTTCATCAGCTTGCCGTCGTATTCGAGAATCTCCTCGGTCCACGCCTTGACGATGATTTCGGTCGCCTCGCGCACCTCCTCGCGGGTGCGCTCGTAATCGACGCTGAAGCCATCGAGCTCCTGCACGGTGGTCGAGCGGCCCAGCCCGAACTCGACGCGGCCGTTGCTCATGATATCGAGCACGGCGGCCTGTTCCGCCACTTTGATCGGATGGTTGAACTGGAAGGGCAGGAGCCGGACGCCGTGCGCGATGCGAATATTTCTGGTGCGCTGGCTGACGGCGCCGAAAAACACCTCGGGCGCGGAGCTGTGCGAATATTCCTCGAGGAAATGATGTTCGACTTCCCAGACGAAATCGAAACCGAGCCGATCGCCAAGTTCGATCTGCTCGAGCGCCTGCCAGTAGATGTCGTATTCGCTGCGTGGGTTCCACGGCCGCGGCATTTCCATTTCATAATGCAGACCGAATTCCATAATTCCTCCGTAGCCCTCTGCGTTTATTTCGTGAGCGCTATGCCGCCTGACGGATCGCCTCCAATATCGTTCTCACCCGAAGTTATCGCCACTATCACCAATCCCGCATCGGTTTTCCAGCACGGTGCGGACAAAACACAAGTTGCGCCTTTATATTGGATGCCGCGTTGCGCACCCTGGATAAAAGATGGCCGCTAGCGCCATTGAGCCGGCCGGTTGAGATCCCACGTGATGTGCAGGCAGTAGCTCTGGATGCGCCATCCCTGCGCCGTGCGGACCAGGTTATGGGTGTAGTAACCGCCCATGTCGTAGATCGGATCGCCGGGCTTCCATCCCTGGGCGAAAAGGCGGCATTGCATGTACACAATCGTGCTGGCGCGATCGCCGTTGACTTCGATTTTCGGATTGGTCATCACATGCTGCGTCACGGCGTATCCGGAGAGGCGGCGCATCAGAAGGCTGGCCCATCTGTCGGCATCGAGCGTGGCCGGCCTGCTTTCGCCATAGATCCCGCCGACGCCGTCCACCGTGACCTCGTCCGTCCAGATTGAACGGAAGAGCTTTTCGTCCTTGCGGTCGGTGCTGATTGCGTAATTGTAAAGAACCTCGCTGATTTCCGCGCGGTCCATCAGGAGTTGCAGCTTTTCCTGATCGGTCATGACGCATCTCCCCGAGCGTGATTTTGGTGCATTATGTGCCTTTGAGTCCTTAATCGTAAGCGGCCGCGGGAGAAAGGTTGTTCAATCAGGCAACCAGCACGGCAGTGTTTCCCATCGGGACGCGAATGTTTCAATATGGCCGCGACACCCAAAC
>JAJPJA010000077.1 GCA_021324455.1 Pseudomonadota bacterium
GTCGGCGCGCTGACCGAAAAGGATTTCCGCTTCCGCATGCGCGTGTGGTACCTGCATCGCACGCCTTCGGTGTGCGCCGGATGCGAACGCGGCTGCGCCATCGACATCTACGAAAACCACGGCAAAATCTTCCGCTACAAGCCGCGCCACAATCCGCAGGTCAACGGCTACTGGATGTGCGACGAGGGACGCCACAGCTTCAAGAAGCTGCAGACCGAGCGGCGCATCACGCGCCCGCTGCATCAGTCCGGCGAACACCTGGTGCCCGAAAGCTTCCCCGCGGCAATCCGCCGCGCGGCCGACGCAATCCGCAAGGCCGGCGAGGCCCACGGCGCGCGGGCGATCGGCGCGCTGGTCGGGGCGCAGGCCACCAACGAGGAAATCTTCGCGCTCAAGAGCTTCATGAACGACGTAATCGGATCCGATGTGATCGGCGCGATGAGCTACACGCCGGCGGGACTCAGCGGCGACGACGACCTGCTGATTCGCGCCAACAAGAATCCCAACACGCGCGGGCTGCTGGCCCAGGGGCTTAAGCTGGACGGACTGGATACCCTCGGTCAGGCGGCCGCGTCGGGTCAGCTCAAGCTGCTGCTCGTGCTGCGCGCCGACGCGGTGCGCGCGCTCGGGGAGGCCGAATTCGTCCGCCGCTTCGGCGCGCTCGACTACATGGTGGTGTTCGATACCGACGCGTCGGAAACCGCGCAGATGGCCAACCAGGTGATTCCGATCGCGGCCTATGCCGAGTTGGAAGGTACCTTCACCAACTTTCAGGGCGTGGTGCAGCGGCTGTATCGCGCGCTCGACCCGCCGGGCGAGGCGAAACCCGCCATCGAAGCGCTGACCGATCTCGCGATGGTGCTGGACGGCGTGGAGCGCCCGCAGAGCGCCGCACGCATCTTCGCCGAGATCGCCGCGCGCGAGCCCGCGTTTGCCGGACTTGAGTACGACCGGCTGGGCCACAACGGCCTCAAGCTGGCCGGCGCCTGAAGACTCCGCGCGTTGCGGATTTCACCAGCTGCGCCGCCTCCTGAGTGCGGCACCGCTTCCATATTGCCGCCGATAAAGGTGTCGGCGCGGCGTTGATGCGGCGCGCGGGCAATGATATCTGCTTGCCCAGCGAGCAACCGGCGGCGATGCCGCAGCAATCCACCGGGAGACATTGAAATGGCCAAAAGCAGAGAGCAATTAATCGACGAGATGCTGGACCGCGAAGCGATCCGCGACCTTCCGGTCCGCTATTGCCATTATATCTGGACCAAAAACCTCGACGGGATATTGAGTCTGTTCACCGAGGACGGCATCTTCGCGATGGAAGGGCTGGGGGCGCCGCAGGAAGTCAAGGGACAGGAAGCGCTGCGCAAATTTTACGGCCAGGTCGCGGGCGGCGCCGGCCCCGCGCCCTACATCCACAATATCGTCGTCGATCTTAAAGACGCGACGCACGCCAGCGGTACTTCCTATCCCGAAGTGCGATCGACGGGCGAGCAGATGAAGCTGATGGCGCTGGGCTATTACGCCGACGAGTATGAAAAGGTGGGCGGGCAGTGGAAGTTCAAGGCGCGCCGCTTCAAGAACCTGCACACCGGTTCTTAGCCGCAGCCCGCAGGACGCCGCCCGGTCGCAGCCGGCGCCCCCACCCGGATTTTTTTGAGCGGCAGCAGATGCGAGGAAAATAATGGCACAGACCAGAGATCGGTTGATCGACGAGATGCTCGACCTCGAAGCAATCAAGGATCTGCCCGCGCGATATTGCCACTACGTGTGGACCAAAAACCTCGAAGGCGTGCTGAACCTGTTTACCGAGGATGGCCTGTTTTCCTCCGGCGGCAGCGGACCCGCGCACGAAGTCAAGGGACAGGCAGCGCTGCGCAAGTTTTACGCCAGCGAACCCGACCGCGTCGGCGCCCGGCCATTCATCCACAATATAGTTATTGAGTTGAAAAGCCCCACCACCGCGGTCGGCAACGCCTATTTGGAATTGAGATCGGCGGCGCAGCAGATGAAATGGATTGGCACCGGCTACTACGACGACGAGTACGAAAAAGTCGGCGGTCAGTGGAAGTTCAAAGCGCGCCGCTTCCGGATGGTGCACAGCGAGATGTAATTGCCGCACGCCAGGTTTGATTCCATTCGCTCTCCCGCGTTTGTCTCATGAAGCGGGGGTGTTGGGCACGATCGCAGCCGCTTGCTTTCGGAATCAGGCTGACGGTCCGCATTTAATGGGTTGAAAGTTCCATCCTCGCCAGTGAAGCGCTGGAAAGTGCTGAAGCGGATCAGCGGCCTTCAGGCAGCTCTCCCAGGATGAAAATTGCGGCAGAGCGCCAGGAATTTGACTGAACCCCGCCCCGCATACAAACTTGGCGGCCTGAGAGGTGCCGCAAGTTTGCAGTTCCATCGGGCTTTTCCTCCAAGGGCGATAAACGGTCCGGCTTTCCACAGCCGCGGAGTCCGCGCGCGGTGATCGTGTGACCGATCTTTCCCGCGCCGATTCCACTGCCGCCGCGCTTGCGCCCGACAGCGGCGCCGATGAACTGCGGCAGCCCGGCGTAAAGTGGCTGATCGCCGCCTCCGTGATGCTGGGGACGTTCATGCAGTCCCTGGACATCTCGATCATCAACGTCGCGCTGCCCCATATGCAGCGCAGTTTCGGCGTCAAGGTCGATCAGATCACCTGGGTCGTCACCAGTTACCTGATCGCGATCGGGGTGGTGCTGCCGATGACCGGATGGCTGGCGGCGCGAATCGGACGGCGCCTTTACTTCGTCGCCTCGATCATCTCCTTCATGGCGGCCTCGGCCTTTTGCGGCGCGGCGCGAACGCTGACCCAGATGGTCGTCGCCAGGCTCATCCAGGGCGCGGCGGGCGCCGCGATGATGCCGCTGGCGCAGGCCATCCTGCTCGAAACTTTCCCGCCCTACGAGCATACGCTGGCAATGTCCACGCTGTCGCTGGGGTCCGTGATGGCGCCGGTGTTCGGTCCCACGCTCGGCGGCTGGATCACGATGCATCTGAACTGGCGCTGGAACTTCTACATCAACGTGCCGGTCAGCGCGGTCGCCGCCGTGATGGTGTACAGCTTCGTGCATGACCCGCCGCATCTGCGCAAGGGCGGCGGCGAACCGATCGACTACATGGGCCTGATCTACATCACCGCCGCCTTCGGTCTGTTCGAATTCGTCATCAGCCGCGGACAGAACGCGGGATGGTTCGCGGCGTCGTGGGTGCGCTACTGTTGCGCCGCAACGCTGGTGCTGGTCGCGCTGCTGGTGCGGCAGGAACTGCGCTTTCCCCATCCGATTGTCGATCTGCGGCTGCTCAAGATTTTCAGCTTCACGCTCGCCGCGTTCCTGGTGCCGATCTACACCGCGGCGGTTTTCACGGTTAACGTGCTCAATCCGCTCTTCATGCAGGAGGTGCTGGGCTACGACGCGGAGAAGACCGGACTGCTGGTGTCGCCGCGCGCGGTCGGGCTGGCGCTGGGCCTGGTGCTGGTCGGCCAGTTATCGCGGCGCGATCTGGATATGCGCTATTACCCGGCGATCGGCCTGTGGCTTGCCGCTTACGAACTGTGGGTGATGTCGCACTGGCATCTGGATACCGGAGTGTACGGACTGATCTGGCCGATTTTTATCTTCGGCCTCGCCATCGGCGGCACTTTTTCCGTATTCACGGCGGCCGGCATGAGCGAGATCCCCAAAGAGCGGCTGGGCTTCGCCTCCAGCCTGTTCAACATCATGGCGAACATGGGGTCGGCGACCGGCATCGCCCTGTTCAGCAGTTTTCTCACCAGCCGTCATCGCACCTATCTGGCGCAACTGACGGCCCATGCGATGAATCACGTGCCCGCCGGCGCCGCGGCCGGAGCGAGCCTCAAGAGCGCCGGCCCGATGGCGTGGCTGCTGTCCTACAACGATATTTACCGCACGCTGATGTATATCCTGATGATCGTAGCGCCCACGTGTCTGCTGCTCAGGCGCCCCGCCAGCGGCGCCAACATCGAAACGCTGGAATAGGTTCTATCCCAGCGCCTCGTAAACCGCCCTGATCAGCGCGTCGGCGCGCGCGTCGATCAGCAAGCCCGCCCCCATCTGATTCATCGTATAGCCGAAGCCGATCCTGGCGTCGGGATCGGCAAAGCCCAGCGATCCGCCGGCGCCGGGATGACCGAAAGTGCGCGCATTGGGACCGATCCTCGATCCCGGCATCGGCTGCGACAGCATGAACCCGAGCGAGAACCGGGTTGAAATCGCCAGCACCGCGTCGGTTCCGCAGGCCTGCTCGACGTGACAGCGCTCGATGGCGGCGGGTGTGAGAACGCGGACGCCGTCGATCTCGCCGCCGCGAGCCAGTGCGCCGTAAAGGCGGGCCAGCGCTCGCGCAGTGGTATGGCCGTTGGCGGCGGGAATCTCCGCGCCGCGCCATTCGCGCGAGTTCACGGTATGCGGCGCGATCAGATCGGGCGGATTCATCAGCGTCCTGGCGGCGAGCGATTGGGGGTCTTTCATCATTTCCAGAAAAGGATTGGGCTGACCCGGCGGCGGCAGCGGCGCAGGCAGCACCGGCGCGACGCGCGCGTCATGTTTGGCGTCCAAACCGATATGGCAATCCACTCCGAGCGGCCGCGCGATCTCGTCGCGGAAGTACGCCCCCAGGCTCCTGCCGCTGATGCGCCGTATCACTTCGCCCACCAGCCATCCATAGGTCAGCGCGTGATAGCCATGCCGCGTCCCCGGCGTCCACCACGGGTCCTGCTCGGCCAGCGCGGTGGTCATGGTGTCCCAGTTGAACAGCGCCCTGGTCGGCAGCGGCTTTCTGATGGCGGGCAGGCCGGCGCGATGGCTCAACAGGTAATGCACCGGCAGATCCTGTTTGCCGGCCTGCGCGAATTCAGGCCAGTACTTCGCCACCGGAGCGTTGAGGTCGAGCTTGCCCTGATCCACCATCCGATGGGCGCAGATGGCGGTCAGCCCCTTGGTGGTGGAGAACACATTGACCAGCGTGTCGCGCGTCCACGGCGTGGTTTTGGCGCCGTCGCTCCATCCGCCCCAGAGATCGACTATCGGACGTCCGTCGAGCGTCACAGCGACCGCCGCGCCGACCTCGCTGCGCTCGAAGTTCTGGTTAAAGGCTTTTCTGACCTTCTCGAAGCGGGGGTCGCAGGTTCCTTCGACCGGGACGCTTGCCATCTTCTTCCTCCATCGGCGGTTGACCCGCTCGGCATTTGCGAAGACCGCGCAATCATAGCATCGGCGCATGCGGCGCCAAGAGCGGATTGCGCGGCGGCGCCGGTGCGTGTTAGCCATCACCGGGGAGATTTGCGATGGCACAGGGGACAAAATCGGGACGCGTGAGCGTCGTCACCGGCGGCAGCGGCGGGATGGGAATGGCGTGCGCGCGGCTGCTGGCAAAGCAGGGCGCGGTAATAATCGCTGACCTCAAGCAGGCCGCGCTGGACGCCGCCGCTTCGGAGTTGCGCGGCGCCCGGCACGAGGTCATTCCCATGCTCTGCGACGTCAGCGACGTTGGTTCAGTCGCCGCGCTGGCCGATAAGGCCGCCGCCGCGGGTCAGGTGCAGGCGCTGGTGCATACCGCGGGCCTGTCGCCGACGATGGCCGACGGGCGGCGCATCATGAACGTGAACCTGGTCGGATCGGCGCTGATCGAGCGGGCGTTCGCGCCGATCATGGCGCCCAACGGCGCGGCGGTGTTTATCGCCTCGATGGCGGGGCATACCGCACCCAAAGGCGCCGACGCTTACGGGATTCTCGACCATCCGCTCGCGCCGGATTTTATCGCCAGGCTGGAACAGACGGCTGGACCGCTCGATCCCGGGTCCGCGTACGGGCTGTCCAAGCAGGGCGTGATCCAGTTGTGCCAGCGCGCGGCGGCGGCGTGGGCCAAACGCGGCGCGCGCATCAACTCGATCTCGCCCGGACTTATCGACACCAGCATGGGCAAGCTCGAATTCGCGCATCAGGAGATGATGGCGATGATGTTGCACAAGACGCCCATGGGGCGTTGGGGCACGCCCGAGGAGATCGCCGAAGTGGCGGTTTTCCTGTGCTCGCCCGGCGCGTCATTTGTAACCGGGATAGATATTCTGGTCGACGGCGGAATGACCAACACGCTGCTGCGCGAAATGCGCGGTTTGGCCTCGTGAGGCGATGCCATGAAATTCGGTCTTTTGGGAATTCTTCAACTTCCGCGTCCGTGGCAGCCTGATTCCGAACACAAGCTGTTCCAGGAAGCGCTGGAGCAGGTCGAACTCGCCGACCGCCTCGGCATCAGCTACCTGTGGCAGGTCGAGCATCATTTCCTGGAGGAGTACTCGCATTCCTCGGCGGGCGAGAGCTTTCTGGCCGCCGCCAGCCAGCGCACGAAGCGGATGCGGCTGGCGTCGGGTATCACGCTGCTGCCGCCCAATTACAACCATCCGGTGCGCGTAGCCGAACGCGTCGCGGTGCTCGATCTAGTGAGCAATGGACGCGCGGAATTCGGCACCGGCGAGTCGTCCACGTTTGCGGAGCTGGAGGCGTTTCACGTCTCGCGCACCGAAAAGCGCGCGATGTGGCGGGAGGCGCTGGTGGCGATCTGCCGCATGATGGTCGAAGAGCCGTTCCGCGGGCATCAGGGCAAGTACCTGCAGATGCCGCCGCGCAACATTATTCCCAAACCGCTTCAGAAGCCCCATCCGCCGGTATGGGTCGCCTGCTCGCGCCAGGAAACGATCGTGATGGCGGCGCGGCTGGGCCTGGGCGCGGTGACCTTCGGATTCCTGTCGCCGGTGGACGCGCACAAGTGGACCCAGGATTACTACTCGACCCTGGCCAGCGACTGCCATCCGATTACCTACCGGGTTAACCCCAACGTCGGCTTTTTATCGATGTTCGTATGCGGGCGCGACGAAAAACGCGTCGGGCAATTGGCCGCCGCGTGGGGCGAATTCGGCTACGGCTTCCGGCATTACTACACCGACGGGGTGCATCGGCCGGGCAAAACCAGCGTCATCGAAGAGGGACGCCGCATCGCTGCCTCCGAGCCGCCGCCCGACGCCGCCGCCACGGCCGCGCTGGCCGCCTACGCCTGCATGGGCACTCCCGAGCATATCCGCAAGGTCCTGCTCGAGTACGAGGCCGCCGGCGTCGACCAGGTCATCTTCATGCATCAGATGGGGCGCCTGCAGCATGAGGATATCTGCAGCGGTCTGGAGCTGTTCGGCAAAACCGTGCTGCCCGAGTTCATCGAACGCGACGAGCAGCGCGCGCGTCAGAAGGCCGCGCAGCTTGAACCTCTGATCGAAAAGGCGATGAAGGCGCGCATCGAGCCGCCCGTTCCGCCATACGACGAGAATTATGCCTTCCGCGCTGACGGCCAGCAGATCCGCCATTTCGCTCACGAGCCGGAACCAGCCGGCTCCAAACGCTGATCGAGCGGCGGCGAAAGCGCAATCGCACTGATCGGCAAAATGGCTTCGCGCGAACGCCGGGGATGGCTGATGGTCGCGGTGCTGTTCGTGATCATGGCCATCGTGGTCGGCTGTCTGGATTCGATGGGCGTGCTGTTCACGCCCTTGCTCAAGCATTTCGGATCCAGCCGCACGCGCCTGTCGGCCGTGATGTCGGCGATCACGGTGGCGCTCGGTCTGTGTATTCCGGTAGCCGGATGGTTCGTCGATCGGGTCGGCGCCCGCGTCGTGATTGCGGCCGGCACCGCAATCGGCGGCGTTGGGCTGCTGATCGCCAGTCAGGCCGACTCGCTGTTCGCGCTGGCCGCGGGATGCGCCTTGTTCGGCGTGGGCGGCGCCGGCGCGTCCCTGGTCTCCGCTTCCTACGTGATTGCGAACTGGTTTGGCGAACGGCGCGGTATCGCGATGGGCGTGATGATGATGGGTACCTCCACCGGCGCTGCGCTCAGTGCTCCGCTGGTCACCCGCGTGGTGGAGCTGGGCGGATGGCGCTGGGCGTTTGCGATGCTGGGGGCGGCGCTGCTGGCGATCGCAACTCCAATGGCGGCCGTGCTGGTGAGAACCTACGGCGGGCGGATACCGACCGAACGAACGCCCGCCTTGGGCGGAGTCGAGGTCGGCGAGGCGCTGCGGATGCCGTCGTTCTGGCTCTACTGCCTGATCCTGCTGGCCTTCGGCATCGGCGGCGCGGCCATCAATCTGCATCTGGTGCCTTTTCTGCTGACCGACGGTTTCGGAGCGGGCCTCGCGGCCTGGGTGATGAGCACTTATTTCATCGGGGCTACCGTCGCCAAGCCCGTTCTGGGCGCCGCGGCGGACCGAATGGGCGTACGCGGCGGAATCTGCTTCGCACTGCTGATGATGGGCGGGAGCTGTGTCCTGCTGCCCCGCGTCAGCGACCATCGCGCGGTGTTCATGCTGGCCGCGACCTACGGCTTCGGGATCGGCGGTCCGGTGGCGTTGATGCCGCTGTTGGGGGTCGAGGCGTTCGGCCTCAGACGCTATGGCACCCTGATGGGTCTGGCCGGGCTGGTGCAGACCGGATCGGGCGTAATCGGACCGGTCGCGACCGGAGCTTTTTTCGATCGGTTCGGTTCGTATGGTCCGGTTTTTACCTTGATCGGCGTGGCCATCGCCGCCAGTTCGTTCCTGCCCTTCGTCTGCGCCGGTGTTAGGCCCGAAACGGACCTGTTGGCGGCGTATACCGGCCGCAGCCAGATTTGACCGGGCACTATCCGGCAGCGCTATTCCTGACTTGGCCCCCTTCCTGAGCGCACGTTCCGAGCCGTTTGCGTTTTAGACTTCTCTTATGCTACGTCAGCGGCGGCTCGACATTGCATTCCGCCGGTGGGGATACCAGAGTTGGCGGCTTCAAAGGGGAATGAAGCCTCCAGCAGCCATCGCGGCGACGGCTTTGCGCCGTTCGTCACGCCCGCTCCCTTCCAGCCCGGGTTCAATGCGGCCGCGCGTCCGCTTATGCGGGCGAATCTCAAACACGCTGGGAGATGTCATGAGGAAGAAAATTGTCATCCTTGCCGCGGCTGCGGTGATAGCGCTGGGAAGCACGCTGATGGCGCAGACCTTCGACCCCAACGCCTACAACGATCTGGTCGACGCGTCGTCCGCGGAAACCATCGCGCCGGGCACCAGGATCACGCCGCAGAACTGGACCAGGTACCGGCGCTTCATGGGCACATGGATGCAGCTCGCGTTCAGCGGCAAAGTCCATTTTCACGTTGCGGACACGCCCGATTATGCGGTCGTAGTCGGTCCGACCGGCAATTACCCGTTACCCAAGCAGATGCGCGAGGACAGCGAGAAATATGCCGGCCAGACCCGGCTCATACCCAATCCGACTACCGGCGGCTATAGCTGGGAGGGTTATCGGGCCGGAGTTCCTTTCCCCAATCCCACCGATCCGAACAAGGCGGAGAAGATCATGTACAACGCGTGGGCGGGATACTATCAGCCCTTCCTGCTCCACGAATTCAGCCATAACTGGGAAACCGACAGCTTCGGCAACGTTACCCCCGAAGACACCGACGACAGCTTCTACCGCCTGATGGGACTGAGCGACTCGCCGTATGCGCAGGACTTGCCCGATGCCGAGGGTAATCTGCAGGCCAATCGCTTCATGCAATTGCTGCCCGAGCAGGCCAAGTACACTACCGCGCTGGAGTTGATCTCCAAGGATTCGGCGCGGCTGACCGAGGAATACGTATTCCTGCCGAGTCTGCGCCGATCGCTGCGGCTGTCGAGCGCCTCGCGCTGCACACCGATCCTCGGCACCGACTATCTGGCCGACGACACCGACTGGAAGCCGGCCTACTTCCGGCCGCGGCTGATTGGCCGCAAGAAGCTGCTGCAGGCCTATTCCGATCCGAAGATCGCGTATTTGGAAGATTCACGGCTGGCCTATGCCGGCGGCGACTACAAGCCCGGAGTGGCGTTCCCCGGATGGCCCAAGCCGGATTCCAATCACTGGGAACTCCGCGATACTTATGTTCTCAACATGCAGCCGACCGAAGCGCTCGGCCATGGATATTGCTACTCGCAGCGGATTTTCTATATCGACGCGCAGACCTGGCAGGCCTACAACCTTGAGAACTATGATCGCAACGGCAAAATCTATCACATGAACTGGGTAATCGTCGGACCGATCAACTACAAAGGCGAGAACACCATAATGGCGCGTTCGTTCGGCTTCTCAGTCGGAATGGACTGGCAGAACAACCATGCTTCGCCCGATATCGGCTACGACCTCAAGATGGACGAAGATGCGCCGGGCCAGTACCGGGAATCCGGAATCTACACTCCCGGCGGTTTGGCGCGCGTCATGAAGTGAAATAAACCGCCCTGGTAACGATCCCGGGCAGGCGGCACGCCCACCGGCGTGCCGCCTGCCCGGGCGGCGCTTTTGCACTCTCCACTCGAAACCGGACAACAAACTCGCCAATCCTGAAAAGTGTCGCAGGCCGGCTAAAAATTTTCCGCGTGCACCTTGGGCAGCACTTCGGCGGCGAACAGTTTCATCGAACGCTCCGCCTCCTCCAGCGGCATCCCGCCGTACTTGAACACGCCGACGAATTCCTCCGCGTCCACCGTCTGCCTGATCTCGCGCAGCACCTCCAGGCATCGCTCGGGCGTGCCGAAGCATTGGGTGCGGCCGAGCAGGGTCGCGTCGCCGCTCTTACCCGAAGACATTGCCTCGGCCATCTTGGCGTGGAACTCGTAGCCTTTGGTGGCCTTGAAATGCTCGGGCTCGTTGTACTCGTAATGCACCAGCGCCGACTCGCCGTAGTTCGCCATCCATTTGTCGCGTCCGATCTCGGCGCTCTTCTCGTCTCTGGCGCAATACACCCAGGTTACCGCGATTGGGCGCTTGCCCTTCTGGCCGAACTTGCGGCACGAGCCAAGGTACGCCTGATAGTCCTTGGCGTGCTCGCTCCAGGGTTTTTGCGGGATGATCAGCATCCCCATACCCGCTTTGGCCATGATGTCGCCGCTCTCGGGGCTGACGATGGCGCCGTAAAAACGCTCGGTAAGATTGTTGTGCAGCGGACGCGGCCGGATGGTCATCTCCGGGACTTTGTAGAACTGCCCGTTGAACGAAAAGCGCTCCCGGGTCAGCGCCAGCTTCACCACTTCGGCGGCTTCGGCGAAACGTTCGCGCGATTCGCTCATCGGGATGCGCAGGCCTTCGTACTCGATCCGTCCGCTGCCGCGGCCGAATCCCAGGGTGAGTTCGCGGTCGCGTGCGAACAGGTCGAGCATCGCGATTTCTTCCGCCACCCGCACCGGATCGTGCCACGGCAGCACGATCACCATCGTGGCCAGCCCGATTCGTTTGGTACGTCCGCACAGGTAGGAGAGGAATTGCGTCACGTCGGGAATCATCGTGTAGGGCGAGAAATGGTGCTCAACGGCCCAGATCGAATCGAAGCCAAGCGGTTCGGCCAGATCCGCCAGCGCCAAGTCCTCGCGATAGATGTCGGGGTCGGGACGCTGGGTGCGGTAAAAGTTCTGGCAGAAAATTGAGGCTCCCACCTTCATCGGACAAACCTCCAAATGCGTGATTGACGTTTCCCGCTGCCAGATTAGCAGAGCCGGACAGCTTTAAAAGGGCCATCGAACCCGATTATACCCCCCGGCAGGCTCGCAGAGCCGCCGCGGTCCGCCTGACGCTCGCTGCGCCGAAAATGGACCAGCCGGCCGCACACTGTCCAATATAGCGCGGCTGCGATAAGCTTATTATGCTGAGCCCGTGAGACCCTTCTTCATTTACAACACCCTCAGCCGCAAGGTGGAGGAATTTATCCCGCTCAAGCCCGGCGTAGTGACCTATTACTCCTGCGGTCCGACGGTTTACCTGCCGCAACATCTGGGCAACATGCGCTCCTACCTGTTTACCGACACGCTCAAGCGCACGCTGCGGCTTAACGGCTATGAAGTGCGCCACGTGATGAACATCACCGACGTCGGCCACATGACCTCCGACCAGGACGGGGGCGAGGACAAGATCGAAAAGACCGCGCGGGCGGAGGGCCGTTCGCCCAAAGAGGTGGCCGATTACTACACCGGCTTGTTCATCCGCAATATCGAGCTGCTGCGAATTGAAAAACCCACCGTGCCGCCGGGCCAGTTCTGCCGCGCCACCGAGCACGTGCCGGACATGATCGCGCTGATCGGCCGCATTCTGGATCGCGGCTACGCTTACGTGGCGCCGAGCGGGGTCTATTTCGACGTGGAAAAGTGGCGCGGCGCTAATCGGATGGGCCGGCTCTCGCGCCAGAGCCTCGAAGAACAGTTCTCCGAGCAGCGCCTGGAACATGCCTCGGACAAACGCAGCAAACACGACTTTGCGCTGTGGGTGCTCAATCAGCCGCATCACCTGATGCAATGGGACAGTCCATGGGGCCGCGGCTATCCCGGATGGCATATCGAATGCTCCGCGATGTCGATGAAATATCTGGGCGAGACCCTCGACATCCACTCCGGCGGTTTGGATCACGTCCCGATCCATCATGAGAACGAAATCGCGCAGTCCGAAAGCGCCACCGGCAAACCGTTCGTACGCTACTTCGTCCATAACGCCTTTCTGGTCGGGATGGAGGGGGTGAAGATCAGCAAAAGCGCGGGCCGGTTTCCGGTGCTGGCCGACCTGGCCGCGGCGGGAATCGATCCGATGGCGTTCCGGCTGTTCTGCTTCGGCGCCAAGTATCGATCCGAACTCGCCTTCAGCCTCGACGCGGTGCGCGCGGCGCAAACCAACCTCGACTATATCAGGGAGTTCGCCCGCGGCGTGCCCGAAAGCATCGCGCACAGCCCCGACAGCGATTGGGTGGAGTCCTGGTTCGACCGTTTTCATGAGGCGGTCAACAACGACCTGAACACGCCCCAGGCGCTCGCCGTCGTGCTGGATCTGATCGGCGAAGCTTACCGGCGCGGCGACAAGCGCATCTGGAACGCGATGCGCCGGATCGATACCGTGCTCGGACTGGATTTGGAGAGCGTGCGGCAACAGGCGGCGAGCGCAATCCTGCCGCCGGAGATCGAGAGCCTGCGCGCGCAGCGCGACGAGGCCCGCAAGAGGAAGGATTTCGCCCGCTCCGACGCTCTGCGCAGCGAACTTCAGTCGCGCGGCTACGAGGTCCGCGATACGCCCCAGGGTACGCTGCTCCACCGCCGCGGTTGAACCCGGCCCGCGAAAGCCTTGCGCTTGAATGCGGTCGAGCCAGTTTCCTACAATCGGCTTGCGCGGGAAGAAAAGGAAACCCAAATGCCGCTTGAGCATAAAAAATTCGACAGCAGGATCATGGGCGAGTCTCCCGAGGTGCGCAGGCTCAATCCCGCCGACGCTCCCTACTATCTGCCGATCGCCGACGAGGTGGAGATCTTCACCGCCGCCTACAAGGCGCGCCTGCCGGTGCTGCTCAAAGGACCTACCGGATGCGGCAAGACGCGTTTCGTCGAGCACATGGCTCATCGTCTGGCCGAGCTTCCCGACGGTCCGTGCGAACTGGTCACCGTCGCCTGCCATGAAGACCTCACCGGCAGCGACCTGGTCGGACGCTACCTGCTGCTGGCCGACGAAACCGTATGGGTCGATGGCCCGCTCACGCAGGCGGTACGGCGCGGCGCGATTTGCTATCTGGACGAAGTTGTCGAAGCGCGCAAGGATACCACAGTTCTTATTCATCCGCTTTCGGACCATCGCCGGATTCTGCCGATCGAAAAGCGCGGCGAGATCATCCAGGCGACCAGCGGCTTCCTGCTGGTGATTTCCTACAATCCCGGCTACCAGAGCATCCAGAAAAACCTCAAGCATTCCACGCGCCAGCGCTTTATCACGATCGAATTCGACTATCCGCCGGCGGACAAGGAAACCGAGATCATCAAGCACGAAGCGGGCGTTGACGAGGAAACTGCCGGCCAACTGGCGCTGTTGGGCGAGAAGGTCCGCAACCTCAAGGCGTCGGGACTTGAAGAAGGTGTATCGACGCGGCTGCTGATCTATGCCGGGGAGCTGATCTGCCAGGGCATCGCGCCGCGGCGCGCCGCCACCGTCGCGGTCACCTGGTCGCTGACCGATGAAGCCGACAGCAAACGCGCCATTGGCGAAGTGGTCAAGGCAATCTTTCCCTGACCTGCGGCGTCAGGCGGCCGTTATCGTGCAGGCGCTTGAAGCATTCAGGCATTGAACCGTGCGGGCATTGAAGCGTGATTGATCTGCGCAGCGATACCGTCACTCTACCGACGCCCGCGATGCGCGAGGCGATCGCGCGCGCCGAATTGGGCGACGACGTTTACGGCGAGGACCCTACCGTCAATCGGCTGCAGGAGATGGCGGCGCGGCTCACCGGCAAGCAAGCGGCGCTGCTGGTGGCCAGCGGCACGATGGCCAATCTGATCGCGCTGATGGTGCATTGTCCGCGCGGGACCAAAGCGATCCTCGGCTCCAAAGCCCATAGCTATGTCTATGAGGCGGGCGGCGCCTCGGTTGTGGGCGGAATCGCGATGACCCCGGTGGCCAATTTGGATACCGGCGCGCTCGACCTGGTCGAACTGGAGCGCGAACTGGCCATCGCGTCCGACGCGCATTTCGCGCAGCCCGCCCTGGTCGCGCTGGAGAACACGCATAACAACTGCGGCGGCGTGGCCGTACCGTTGTCGCACATGGCCGACGTTGCGGCGATGGCGCGCCGCCGCGGCGCCGCGGTTCATCTGGACGGCGCGCGCCTCTTCAACGCCGCCATAGCATTGGAGACCGACGCGGCCACGCTCGCCGGATGCGCCGATTCGGTATCGTTTTGCCTCTCCAAGGGACTGGCGTGTCCGGTGGGCTCGCTGCTCTGCGGCAGCCGCGAGTTCATCGCCAGGGCGCATCGGCTGCGCAAGCTGCTGGGCGGCGGGATGCGCCAGGCGGGAATAATCGCGGCGGCCGGCATCGTCGCGCTGGAGACCATGGTTGACCGGCTGGCCGAGGATCATCTCAATGCGCGCGCGCTGGCCGAAGGTCTGGGTCTGGTGGCCGGCATCAACGTGCAGGCGGTATCGCGCCGCACCAACATGGTGTTCTTCGAACTGGACGGCGACGAAGAAGAAGCCGCCCAGCGTTTTCAGGCCGAATTGAAGCATCGCGGCGTCCTGATCGGCAGCCGCGGCCGGAACAGCTTCCGCGCCGTCACCCATCACGGAATCGATCGTTCCGCAATCGACCGCGCGGTCTGCGCCGCCGCCGAAGCCGCCGGCGAAGTCTTCAGCGGCTGAATTTCTGCCCGCCTCCCCGGCCGCAGCGTCCACTCACGATGGGCGCCGGTGGGGAAAAGAGCTGTGTTAAATTAATCCCGTTTTCAGTGTAGCTTAAAGCGCAATGCGGGCGGCGCGCTGGCGCAGCGCGCGCAAAATCGCCGCTGATTTTATGAATATGAACTCTCTGCAAGACCTGTTTTCTTTGCGCGGACATATCGGGCTGGTGACCGGCGCTTCCTCCGGGCTGGGGGTCGAATGCGCCAAAGCGCTGGCGATTGCCGGCGCCGACGTGGTGATTGCCGCGCGGCGCGCCGATCGGCTGGAGACGCTCGCCGCCGCGATGCGGCGCGAATACGGCGTGCGCGTGCTGCCGGTCGCCGCCGATATCACCGCGGAATCCGACCGTGAGCAGCTCATTTCCCGCGCCGTCGCCGAATTGGGCGAGATCGACATTTTGGTCAACAACGCCGGCATCGCGCCGACCGGACGCGCGGAGCGAATCTCGCGCGAAATCTGGGAGAGCGCGCTGGCGCTGAACCTCACGGCGCCGATGTTCCTGTCGCAGAAAGTCGCCGCCCGCCTGATCGAACGCGGCAAACCCGGCCGCATCATCAATATCACTTCGGTGCTCGGACAGGCCGCCAGCGCCGTCTATCGCCTCTCGCCCTATACGGCGAGCAAAGCCGGGCTCTCCAACCTGACGCGCCAACTGGCGGTGGAATGGGCGCCCTACGGGATCAACGTCAACGCGATCTCGCCCGGATGGATTCCGACCGAGGCGACCGAGGGCGGAATGGCCAAGCCCGGCAATCGGGAGAAGATGGAATCGCTGACGCCGCTGGGCCGGCTCGGCCTGCCCGAAGAAATTCGCGGCGCGGTGATCTTTTTGGCCAGCGCGGCCGGCAACTACGTCACCGGGTCCATCCTGTCGGTGGACGGCGGCTACACGGCCTGGTAGAAGCCGCGGCCCGGCGCTTTCGCATCATAATGGCAAATCCGCAACTGAACCTTCGAGACCAGATCTTCCATCGCAAACCGGTCGCGATGCTGCTGGAGGACGCCGCTTTCCACGAGGGCGGACTCAAACGCGCATTGGGCGCGCTCGACCTGACCGCGCTGGGAATCGGCGCGATCATCGGCGCCGGCATCTTCGTGCTGACCGGGGTCGCCGCCGCGCGCCTGGCCGGACCGGCCGTCACCTTGTCCTTCTGCGTGTCAGGGTTCGCGTGCGCGATGGCGGCCCTGTGCTACGCCGAGTTCGCCGCGATGATTCCGGTCGCGGGCAGCGCGTATTCATACTCCTACGCCACCATGGGCGAGCTGGTCGGATGGATTATCGGCTGGGATCTGATTCTGGAATACGCGGTCGGCGCGGCGGCGGTGGCGGTGGGATGGTCGGGCTACCTGCGCGTGATTCTGACCGGCGTCGGCATCGATTTGCCCGCCGAACTGACCCATGCGCCCGGGTCCGCGCCGGGCGCGATCGTCAATCTGCCCGCGCTGCTGGTGGTGCTGTTGATTTCGGCCATTTTGGTGATCGGCATTTCCGAAAGTGCCCGCATCAACTCGATCATCGTCGCGATCAAACTGGCTGCCGTGGCCGTTGTGATCCTGGTCGGCGCGTTTTTCGTGCGGCCGGCCAACTGGACGCCGTTCGTGCCCTTCGGCTGGCACGGGATCATGAAGGGCGCCGCCGTCATTTTTTTCGCCTATATCGGGTTTGACGCGGTCTCCACCGCCGCCGAAGAGGTCGTCGAGCCGCAGCGCAACCTGCCGCTGGGCATCATCGCGTCGCTGCTGGTCTGCACTGTGCTTTACATCCTGGTGGCGGGCGTGGTCACCGGGATGACGCCGTATCGCACGATCGATATCAACGCGCCGCTGGCCTCGGCGTTTGTGAACCGCGGCATGAACATCGTGTCGGCGATCATATCGCTGGGCGCGGTGGCGGGGCTGACTTCGGTGCTGCTGGTGCTGCTGCTGGGCCAGTCGCGCATCTTCTATGCCATGTCGCGCGACGGCATGATCCCGCCTGCCTTCAGCAACATCCATCCGCGCTTCGCCACGCCCTGGAAAGGCAATTTGATCACCGGCGTGGTGTGCGGA